>NZ_JARDAN010000024.1:0-51142 GCF_040560085.1 Paenarthrobacter sp. CC6
GTGGGAGAGTAGGACACCGCCGGACAACCATTAACGAAGAGCCCCAACCACGGTTGGGGCTCTTCCATTTAACAAACACTTCAACTTCCCACGTACTGGCCCTCAGGACCACAATGCGTCTGGGCTCGGTCCACCGGTAGAGTTGGTGGTCATGGAAAACCTCTTCAGCCACCCCGAGTCGGAGCCCGAGTCGGCCCAACAGGGCAGCAACGACCTCGAGCCGCTCATCGTTTGTGTCGTGGTCCCCAGCAACGTCTCCCACGCCTTCCAAGGATTCACGGACCACCCGCATCTCTGGTGGCCCTTGGAAGAGGAAAGCGTCTACGGTGCGGGCTCCCACGTTGAGTTCGAGGAGAACCTCATCCTGGAGACGGCTGAAGACGGCCGGACGTCCGTGTGGGGAACAATCGATGACTGGCAGCCCCCGCTGTCCTTCCATGCCAGCTGGTATCCCGCCGGCACTCCCTTGTGGTCCACCGAGATCCGGGTGGTGTTCAGCGCCGTCGAAAATGGTACGGAGGTGCGCCTGATCCACGATGGCTGGGAGGGCGCGGAAGATCCTGCGGCCTCCAGGGCCTCCTATGCCGAGGGCTGGCCTCGGGTCCTCCAGCGCTACGCCCGGTTCATGGGCGGAGCAGTTGCCTAGGGTCCGCAGGCTCCACGCAGGCGATTGGCTGCTGCTCAAGAATGTCCGGCTGGAGATGCTCGCCGACACCCCCATGGCGTACGTGGAGAGCCTTGCAGCTGCGCGGCGTCAGACGGACAGCCAGTGGCGGGAACGAGCCGCTGCCATGTCCGGGGAATCCAGCGTTACCCTGGTGGCTGACGGCGGCGAGGACGGCTCCAGACTCTGTGGCCTGATGCGGGTAGTGGCCAAGCATCCACAAGATCCCGAGCGCCCACTGCAGGCGATGCTCATCAGCGTGTACGTCGCAGCTGAGCATCGTGGGCTGGGCCTGGCTGACGAGCTTCTCCAGGAGGCCTGCGCAGCTGCGGCAAACGAGCTCGGGGCCGGCTATCTGGAGCTGGGCGTGCATGAGGAGAACTCCCGCGCCCAGGCCTTCTACAGACGCCACGGATTCGAAATGACCGGAGCCAGCAAGCCCTATCCGCAGGACACCACCAAACGTGAGCTCGTGATGGAGCGGAAGCTCTCCTAGGCCGCTCCCAAACTTAGGCTGGGCCCACCTTGGGCACTGCCGTGCTTGTACGCACCACCAGTTTGGTGGGGTGTTCGGCGTCCTCGGGCTCCAGTACCAGGCCGTTATTGATGGCACCCAGCAGAGTGTGAACCGCCAGTGCCCCCTGCCCCTTGGCATCCTGGTCGATCGTGGTCAGGCCCATGACGTTCCCCAGGTCGTGGCCGTCGATGCCCATCACGGAAAGGTCCTCGGGAATCCGCAGCCCAAAATCGCGGGCGGCCAGGATGGTGCCGATCGCCATCTCATCCGATGCTGCGAACACGGCGGTGGGCCGTTCGGGCGCACTGGCCAGCAGTTGCCGGGCAGCGGCGTATGAGCCTTCGATGGTGAAGTCCGCCGTAACGATCCATTCGGGCCTCACCGGGCAGCCGGCGTCGTTCATTGCTTTTTCGAAACCGCCGCGGCGGGTTCCGGGCAGCTGGAAGTCCTGGTCGTAGGTTTCGCTTCCCGTGATGTGGGCAATCTTGGTGTGGCCAAGCCCCAGCAGATGATTGGTGGCCTGCATCGCGATGCCGGCATCATTGATCCGGATGGTCGAAGCCCCGGGAAGGGGGCCGCCAATGCCGACAATGGGCCGGTGCATGGCATGGAGTTGCTGGATTTCGGCTTCGCTGAGTTCCAGGGAGACAGCGATCACTGCGTCCACCCGTTTGCGGAGCAGGAAGTCACTGAAGACGCTGTGCCGATGAGCCGGGTTTTCACCGATGTTGTACAGGGTGAGGTCGTAGCCGGCTTCGAGGAGGGCGGCCGAAGCGCCCTCGATCACCGCTGAAAAGAACCAGCGGTGGACCGAGGGCACCACCAGGCCAACGTTGTGCGTACGGCCGGAAGCGAGGCTTGAGGCATGGTACGACAACACGAAACCGAGCTCCGCGGCTGCTGCCCGCGCGCGTTCCCGGCTGGCGGGGGACACGTGGCCCTTCCCGCTCAAGGCCCGTGAAACAGTGGCAACGGACAGCCCTGCGCGCTCGGCTACGTCCTTGATGCCGGTCATGCTGCTCCTTGGTGGGAAAGTTAGCTGGCTGACAGCCAGATTGTCTCCCCCGAGCCTAATGGATGGGTGGCGTCCGCCGCGGAACTGCGCAGGATGACCTCGCCCGCCGGAAGCGGAAGGGGTTCTTCGCCGACGTTCATGACCACCAGCGTTTCCCCGTTGAGGTACGCGAGTGTGGACTGCGTGCAGTAGTCCTCCACCCAGGCGAGGGACCCGGCGCCCAGCCGCAGCCGTGCCCGTTCCGCCAGCAGCGCCCGGTACAGGTTAAGGTGCGACGCCGGATCAGACTCCTGCTCGTCCCTCGCCAGTGCGGGCCAGGACTCGGGCTGGGGAAGCCAGGGGTCCCGACCGTGACCGAATCCTGCATGGGGCTCCGCGGAACGCCACGGCAGGGGTACGCGGCAACCGTCGCGTCCGATCCTGGCTCCGCCGGTTCGCGCGAAGGTGGGGTCCTGACGCAGGCTCCCGGGAATGCTGGAGGAATCGGGAAGGCCCAGTTCTTCGCCCTGGTAGAGATAGGCACCGCCCGGGAGGCCGAGCATGAACATGGTGGCCGCGGCAGCCCGGCGTCGTCCCAGCTGTTCGTTGGGCTGAACGTCGTCAGGGCCGATGCCATCGCCGTCACGGGGACCAGGGCCGTCGTAGCCGAAGCGTGAGACGTGGCGGACGACATCGTGGTTCGAAAGGACCCAGGTGCTGGGGGCGCCTACGGCGTCCAGCGAGACCAAGGAGTCGGTGATGATGTGGCGCAGGCGGTTGAGGTCCAAACCTGCGTGCAGGTAGGGGAAGTTGAACGCCTGGTGCATTTCGTCCGGACGTACCCATTGGGCCAGGCGCGAGAGCGGGTCCACGTTGGCTTCGGCGCACAGGATGCGGTCCGGACCGTACTCTTCCAGGATGGTCCGCCAGCGGCGGTAGATCCCGTGGAGGGCAG
Source organism: Paenarthrobacter sp. CC6 (assembly GCF_040560085.1). Taxonomy (NCBI): domain Bacteria; kingdom Bacillati; phylum Actinomycetota; class Actinomycetes; order Micrococcales; family Micrococcaceae; genus Paenarthrobacter; species Paenarthrobacter sp. CC6. Next base: position 3,131 of record NZ_JARDAN010000024.1, read on the forward strand.
GCTGGCCGAACATGGGGGCGTCCTGGCCGGGGAAGCCTTCCGTGCTGTTGCCGTCAGCCCGGCCACCCCAGTTGGGCAGGCCGGGGGCCTTGACCAGGGCATGGGCGACGTCGACCCTGAAGCCGGAGATTCCACGGTCCAGCCAGAAGCGGAGCACGCGTTCGAATTCGGCGTGCACTGCGGGGTTGTCCCAGTTGAAGTCGGGCTGCGAGGAATCGAAGAGGTGGAGGTACCACTGTCCTGGCCGCCCGTTGGCTTCGATGATCCGCGTCCAGGCGGGTCCGCCGAAGTGCGACTGCCAGTTGTTGGGTGGCTCGTTGCCGTCTTGTCCCAGACCGTCCCGGAAGATGAAGACATCCCGCTCGGGGCTGTTGGGACCGGCGGCCAGCGCTGCCTGGAAGGCGACGTGCTGGTCCGAGCAGTGGTTGGGAACGATGTCGGCGATGACTCGGAGGTTGAGCTTGTTGGCCTCCGAGATAAGGGCATCGAAGTCCGCCAGGGTCCCGAACAGTGGATCGACGTCGCAGTAGTCGCTGACGTCGTAACCGGCGTCCCGCTGCGGTGAGCGGTAGAAGGGCGACAGCCAGACGGCGTCGACCCCTAAGCGTGCCAACTGGCTGAGTTCGGCAGTGATGCCCGCCAGGTCTCCCACACCGTCCCCGTTCAGGTCCCGGAAGGAGCGTGGATAGATCTGGTAAATCACAGCGGAGCGCCACCATCCGTGAGCCGTGGAGGCGTCGTGGACCGGGCTGAGCTGTGTGAAGGCTGCAGGGGGCTCGTGGGCCGCAACCTGGAGCAAGGAATCAACGGACATGGAGTCATCGTAGAAGAGAAAGCGCGAAATTGTAAACGTTTCCAGTCCTAAGGATGCTTTCTTTACAGGCTGATATGCAAGCGCGCTTTTCAAAAGAAGCAATTGCCCTGTAGTGTGTGGAAGCGCTTGCAGTTGTGAGCCATGTCACCGGCGATGCGACCGGGCCCAGAGCCCCTGCCGTCGAAGGAAAAAGAACGAAAGGGACACCAATGAAGGTGCACAACACCCTCGAGACTCGAACCACCCGCCGCGTTTTCACCACGGGAGCCATCTCTGCCGTGGCAGCCCTGGCCCTGAGCGCTTGCGGCGGAAGCGCTTCCACATCGCCCACCTCCGAAGCCGCAAAGCCCGACCTCAAAGCGTCAGGAGCCGGTGTCATCACCATGTGGGTAGACGCCGAACGCTCGCCGGCGTTGAAGGACATCACCGAGAAATTCAAGTCGGACACCGGCATCGAAGTGAAGCTCGTGGTCAAGGACTTCGCAGCGGTCCGGGACGACTTCATTACCCAGGTGCCCACCGGACAGGGACCGGACCTCATTGTTGGACCCCATGACTGGATCGGCAAATTCGTCCAGAACGGCGTCATCGCACCCGTGGAACTCGGCGACAAGGCCGGGCAGTTCCAGGACTCCTCGATCAAGGCCATGACCTACAACGGGGCTGTTTACGGTGTCCCGTACGCCATCGAGAACATCGCGCTCCTTCGTAACACCGGCATCGTGGACAGCAAAGCCGCCACCTTGGACGAAGTTGTGGCCAACGGAAAGAAAGCCGTTGCTGACGGTAAAGCCACGTTCCCGTTCCTGGTCGGCATGGACCCCAAACAGGGCGACCCGTACCACCTGTACCCATTGCAGTCCTCCATGGGTTCCCAGGTGTTCGGCAAGAACGCCGATGGTGGCTATGACGCCAAGCAGCTCCTCATTGGTGACGCCGCCGGCGTCGAATTTGCCAAGAAGCTGGCCGTTTGGGGCGATGCCGGCGAGAAAATCATCAACTCCAACATCACCGGCGATATCGCCAAGGAGAAGTTCCTCGCCGGCGAATCCCCGTACTTCCTGACGGGCCCGTGGAACGTGCCGGACGTGCAGAAGAAGGGCATCAAGTTCGCGGTGGACGAGTTGCCCACCGCCGGTGGCGAACCTGCCCAGCCCTTCATCGGCGTCAACGGCTTCTTCATCAGCGCCAAGAGCGCCAACGCCTTGGCCACCAACGAATTCGTCACCAACTACCTCACCTCGGAATCTGCCCAGGACTCCATGTATGCAGCCGGTGGCCGTCCGCCGGCCCTCAAGTCCTCCTTCGAGAAGGCTGCCAGCGATCCCGTGGTGGAAGCGTTCGGCAAGATCGGTGCCACCGGCGTTCCCATGCCTGCCATCCCCGAGATGAGTGCAGTGTGGGCTGACTGGGGAGCTACGGAGCTTGCCATTATCAAGGGCCAGGGCGACCCGGCTGAGGCATGGGCCAAGATGGCCGCCAGCATCAAGTCCAAGATCGGCGGCTGATCCCGCACCGGTGATTCCACCGGTCTGCCCAGGGCCGGGCGGCACACCACCGTCCGGCCCGTGCCTGCCGCCATCCGCTTGACGCAAGGACCCACAATGCCAACCCCAGACATCCAAGAACTCCCGGCAACCGCCGCCAGCACCGCACCGCCCCGGCCGCGTCGCGGCAATACCCGCCGCATGCAGGGCAAGCACCACCCCGATTCCCTCAAGGGCACCATCCTGAAGATTGTCCTGTTGGGCCTGGTGGATGCCTTCGCCGTCTACGTGCTGATGATGCTCTTCCTGAGCCAGTCGTGGGCTGCGCTGGGAGTGTCCGCCCTGGTGGTCCTTGCCATCAACTGGATCTACCTCCGAAAGGGTGGGCTGCCCGCCAAGTACCTCGCTCCCGGTGTGCTGTTCCTGCTGGTTTTCCAGGTCCTGGTGGTGGTTTTCAGCGGCTACATCGCGTTCACCAACTACGGAGATGGCCACAACAGCACCAAGGATGATGCCATCTCCGCCATCCAGTTAACTGCCCAGAAACGTGTCCCGGATTCGCCCGCGTACAAGGCATCCGTGCTCACCAAGGGCAGTGATTTCTACCTGCTGCTCACGGACCCCTCGGGGAAAGCGCAGATTGGCAGCACCGGGCAAGCACTCGCTGACGCGACGGCTGCGGGCAAGGATTCCACCGGCAAAGCAAACTCCCTGCCCGGCTTCGAGACCCTCAAGTTCCAGGAGATCGTGGCCAATCAACAGGAGATCCTGAAGATCGCGGTGCCGGTCTCCAGCGATCCCGCTGACGGAACGCTGCGCACTGCGGACGGCAGCACGGCCTACCAGTTCAAGCCCGCCCTGCACTATGACGCCGGCACGGACACCTTCACGGACACTGAAACCGGTACCCAGTACACCGACAACGGCAAAGGTGCGTTCGCGGATTCCAAGGGTGAAACGCTGGCTACCGGCTGGAAGATCGACGTCGGCCTGGACAACTTTGCCCGCGCCTTCACCGATCCCAGCCTCCGCGGACCGCTCCTCGGCGTGATTATCTGGACCTTCACGTTCTCCGTTGCGTCCGTGGCACTGACCTTCATCATGGGCCTCTTCCTGGCCATCACGTTCAACCGTGAGGACCTCCGTGGCAAGAAGGTGTACCGGATCCTGATGATCCTGCCCTACGCGTTCCCGGCTTTCCTCTCCGGATTGGTATGGTCCGGCATCCTGAATCCCGAGTTCGGCTGGCTCAACCAGACCCTGCTGGGCGGTGCGAACATCGGGTGGCTGACCGACCCCGTCCTGGCCAAGGTCAGCGTGCTGGTGGTCAACGTGTGGCTCGGCTTCCCGTACATGTTCCTCGTCTGCACCGGCGCGCTGCAGTCGCTGCCCTCCGAAATTGACGAGGCCGCACGCATGGACGGCGCCTCTGCCTGGCGGGTGTTCCGCTCCATCAAGCTGCCGCTGCTCCTCGTGTCCGTTGCACCCCTGCTGATTTCGTCCTTCGCGTTCAACTTCAACAACTTCAACGTGATTTACATGCTCACCGGCGGTGGGCCGCGCTTCGCGGACACCGATCGCGACATCGGAGCCACCGACATCCTGATCACCCTGGTCTACAAGGTGGCTTTCGGCCAGGGAACAGGCCGTGATTACGGGTTGGCCAGCGCACTGGCCATCATCATCTTCATCATCGTGGCCACGATCTCGGCCATCAGCTTCAAGCAGACCAAAGCACTCGAGGACGTGAACTGATGAGCGTACGCACTCTCGCCGCCAGCAAGGAAACAGCGTCCGACGGCGGCCCCTCGCCGCTGGTGCCCAAGCGCCGCCCGTTCGGGGTTTGGTTCAAAGACAAGGGGTGGCGGCATGTGGTGGGAGTCGTCACGACGATCTTCGCAGTGTTCCCCCTCCTGTACGTATTGTCCGCGGCACTGGACTCCAACGGCACCCTGGTAGGTTCCAACGGGCTGTTCTCCAGATTCGACACCGGCAACTTCACGGCTCTCTTCAGCGATCCAAGCCGCCCATTCGGCCGCTGGTTCGTGAACACGCTGGTGGTGGGGGTGGTGACCTCAGCCGCCACGGTGTTCCTCGGTGCCATGGCCGCGTACGCTTTCTCCCGGATGCGCTTCAAGGGCCGCCGGGTGGGCCTGCTGACGCTGCTCCTGCTGCAGATGTTCCCGCAACTGTTGGCCGTCGTCGCGATCTTCCTGCTCCTGAGCGGCATCTCACAGGTGATCCCGGCCCTGGGGCTCGGCAGCCAACTGGGCCTCATCATGGTGTACCTCGGAGGTGCGTTGGGCGTGAACACGTATCTCATGTACGGGTTCTTCAATACTGTCCCGCAATCCTTGGACGAAGCCGCCAAGATCGATGGCGCCAGCCATGTGCAGATCTTCTTCGGCATCATCCTCCGCTTGGTGACACCGATCCTTGCTGTCGTGGGACTGCTGGCATTCATTGGAATCTCCAGCGAATTCGTCATCGCCAGCGTGGTCCTGACAGACCCTGACAGCCAGACACTCGCCGTCGGGCTTTACTCCTACGTGGCCCAGCAGCGTTCGGAGAACTGGGGAGTCTTCGCAGCCGGCGCAGTCATCGCGGCCATCCCTGTCATGGCGCTGTTCCTGTTCCTGCAGAAATACATTGTCAGCGGACTCACCGCCGGCTCAGTGAAAGGCTGACCATGCCCATCGCGCTTCCGCACCACGACGGCTCCAGCCTCTTCGTCTCCACGTCCTCCCCTCAGTCCGTATCCCTTGGCGATACCGTCCGCCTCCGGGTACGCGTCCCCCAGGGGTGGGGTCCGGCGTCGAAGGTCTGGGTCCGGTCCGTCCAGGACGGCGAGCCGCGCTACGACGCCGCCATCCGGCTGGGCACGGCCGACGGCTGGGAATGGTGGGAAGCGGCGATGCTGGTAGCCAATCCCGTGGCCAAGTACCGCTTCCTGCTGGAAGTAACAGAAGCGCACGACGACGGCGCTCCCGCCGGCACGGCGGTCCCTGGCACGGCGGTATCTGGCACGGCGGTATCCGGCACGGTGGGGCGGAGCTACTGGAACCTCAACGCCCAAGGGCTTTTCCGGCGCGATGTGTCCGACGCCGCCGATTTCAGGGCGACAACGTTTGCCCCGGCGCCGGAGTGGCTCCGCCGAGGAACCATGTACCAGGTGTTCCCGGACAGGTTCGCCCGCTCGAAGCAGGCAGATGGCCACCCTGTTCCCGATTGGGCCATCGGATGTTCCTGGGATGAGCCGGTTGTCGGGACGGGCGGGCAGGCAGCTACTCAGTTCTACGGGGGAGACCTGCCGGGAATCACGGGCAAGCTCGATCACCTCCGGGAGCTGGGCGTCGATGTCCTGTACCTGACTCCGTTCTTTCCGGCCCGCTCCAACCACCGTTACGATGCATCCACGTTCGACTCGGTGGACCCGCTCCTGGGCGGGGACCAGGCCCTGGTGCAGCTGGTGGAAGCGGCTCACGCACGCGGGATCAAGGTCCTGGGGGACCTCACCGCGAACCACTCGGGCGCTGCGCATGAGTGGTTCGTCAAGGCGCTCGCAGATCCGGGCTCGGAGGAAGCCGGCTACTACTACTTCAGCGCCGACCATTCCAGCTACGAGTCCTGGTGGGGCGTGCCGTCGCTGCCCAAGTTCAACTGGGCCTCGGATGCTCTGCGCCGACGCTTCATCACCGACGAAGACTCGGTGGTGGCGCGCTGGCTCAAGCCACCATTCAGCCTGGACGGTTGGCGGATCGACGTCGGCAACATGACCGGGCGCCTCGGATCCGTGGACCTCAATCACGAAGTAGCCCGGCTCATCGCGGACCGGGTTCGCGAGATCAACCCGAACGCCGCCCTGCTGGCCGAGTCCACGTCCGACGCAGCCCCCGATGTCACCGGTGAACACTGGCAGGGTGCCATGACGTACTCCAACTTCACCCGCCCCTTGTGGTCCTGGCTCGCCAAGGACGCTCCGGATGTGAACTTCTTCGGCTCCCCCCAAACAGGGCCAAACAGGATCGGCGCGGAAGATCTCCTGGCCACCCACCAGGATCTGTCCGCCGGATTTAGCTGGGGTGTGCGACAAAACAACATGAACGCCCTGAACACGCACGACACCGCCCGGGCGGCAACGGTCATGATCGACGGCGGCCCGGAAGTGGGCGCAGTACTCGCCTTCTGCCTGCCGGGCGTTCCCGTCATGTTCGCCGGCGATGAGTTCGGCCTGGAAGGGTTCAACGGCGAAGACTCCCGGACCCCCATGCCCTGGAACGCCCCGGAGCGGGTGGGCAAGGACTTGCGTTCGGCTTACGCCACCCTGGGACGGCTCCGCAAAGAGCTGCCGGCACTGGGCGACGGCGGGATCCGATGGCTCCACGCCCAAGGGGATGCCCTGGTCTTCATCCGTGAATGCTCCGGGACCTCAGCGCTGGTCTTCGCCGCGAGGTGCGACGCCACTGTCGTCATGGATTCCTCTGTCCTGTCCGAACCGCAATTGCGGGCCCTGCTGGCCGCGCCACGGCACCAGTCCGGGACGGTGACGTCGGCACCGGCCGGACCAACCGGCGTCGACGGCGTGCGGCTGAGGGCGGAAGGGCCGTCGGCCGGCGTCTGGGAGCTCCCGGGAACCGCAGTGCCGGGCCGGTAGGGGGCGCCAGGTTCCGTGCCGGCCGACGCCGGTCTGGCTAGACTGGCACCACAGAAAACACTGCGAAGACTGCCGGTTTGGCGTGTCCGCGGTGCACATGTGGAGGGAATGTCTTGTCGGACGAAACGGCTATCGCCGGAACATCAGGAGAAAGCGTCAGGAGCCGCACAGCCGGCGGAACAGAAACTGCACGGCACACGGCCGCGCAAAGGGAATTCCTGGCGGAACTGGCCAACGGCCTTGAAGACCGCCAACTCGCCCGGGACGAAGAAGCCCTCACGGTCTACTCAATCGACCAAGGGCCCACAGTGGAGCGACACCTTCCATTGGCCGTTGTGTGGGCAGAATCCGTAGAGGATGTCCAGCACGTGGTTCGCAGCTGCGCCGCCCATCACGTGCCGATCGTCGCCCGTGGCGCGGGAACCGGCGTATCGGGAGGAGCGCACGCCACCGAAGGCTGCATCGTCCTGAGCCTGGAACGGATGAACCGCATCCTGGACCTCAACCCCGATGACGAGACCGCCGTCGTCGAACCGGGCGTCATCAACGCCGAGCTGAACGCCGCCGCCGCCCCGCACGGCCTCATGTACGCGCCCGACCCGGCGAGCTACAAAATGTCCACCATCGGCGGCAACGTGGCCACGAACGCAGGAGGCCTACGCTGCGCAAAGTACGGTGTGACACGCGATTCCGTGCTGGCGCTGGATGTCGTGATGGCGGACGGTTCGCTCATGCACACCGGCCACCAGACCTTCAAGGGCGTGGCAGGCTACGACCTGACCGCGCTGCTGGTGGGCTCCGAGGGAACCCTGGGCATCGTGGTCGGGATAACTGTCCGGCTGAAGTACCTCCCGCGCGAAGTCCACACCATCGCTGCGTTCTACCAGGACTTCCGCAACGCTGCCGCCGGAGTGCTGGCCGTTGGCCGGGCGAGAGTGCAACCCGCCATCATGGAACTCCTGGACAACGGCACCCTTGAGCAATTGGACGAATTGCACGGAGGCGACCTGCAAAAGCGCGGCAAGTCCCTGCTCCTCATCCAGACCGACGGCTTCGGTGCCGCTGCGGAGGCCGACGTCGTCCGGGAGGTCCTCGCCGCGGGCGGCGCCACAGTCACCACCGAAGCCAGCGCCGAAGCGGAAATGCTGGTGGAACTGCGCCGCAACAGCCGCGGCGTGGAAGTCGACGACGAGTTCAGGGTAGGGGAGGACATCGCGGTGCCGCGTTCACGCCTGGTGGACTTTGTCGCCGAACTGGAAGCCATGGCCGCACGCTTCCAGGTCCGCCTCAAAGTAGTGGCCCACGCCGGCGACGGCAACCTACACCCCACGTTCTGGATGGACAGGGTAGACCCCGCCACGGATGCCGACGCACTGGTCCGCCTCAACGCAGCCCTCGACGAATCCATCCGGGTAGGCCTGGAAATGGGCGGGACCATCACGGGCGAGCACGGGATCGGGCAGTACAAGCTCCGCTGGTTGGGGCTTGAGCAGCCTGAGCCGGTGCGTGAGTTGCAGCGGCGGATCAAGGAGTTGTTCGATCCGCAGGGGATCCTGAATCCGGGAAAGGCCATCTAGGGCAGTCCGTGGGCGCGTGGGCGCGTGGGCGCGTGGGCGGCCCAAAGGGCCAGAACGCTCTGCGCGCTCGGTCGTGCCTCCCTTAGACGCGCGCTGCCGCGTTCCGGCCCTTTGGGCCGGTGACGTAGCCTTCCCGCCTTGGACGCGCGCTGCCGCGTTCCGGCCCTTTGGGGCGGTGACGTAGGCTGCCCACTTTGGACGCGCGCTGCCGCGTTCCGGACCTTTGGGTAGGTGCACCTTGGGCACCCACTGGTATCCCAAATTTTACCGACCGCTTATTACACCCCGCAGATTCCCTGCATTTACTTTCCGTCAATCACCTCATAGTCTTACTTGGTATACCAAAGTGGCTGTGAGGAGATTGACGTGGAAGAACGGCGCAGAGCTGGTGTCCTACCTTCGGGGAGTGGGGGCCGACTCGCTACGGGGCTCGTGTTGCTTGCTCTCGTTATGGTTTCCATCAATCTCCGGCCGGCCATTACCACCGTCGCCGGGGTGATGAACCAAGTGCCCGGGGTGTTTGGGCTGGATCCTGCGCTGCTTCCGCTGCTGGGGACTCTGCCGGTGCTGGCCTTTGGCATTTCGGGTCCGATCGGGCCTTGGCTGGCCCGGCGGGTCGGAACCGGGCGTGCCGTTGCGGTGGCCCTGTTGGTACTGGCTGCGGCCCTGATCGTTCGTGCGACGGTGCCTGCGCTGCTGTTGCCCGGTACATTCCTGGCGGGCTCGGCGATCATGACCGCAAGTGTCCTGGTACCGCAGATCGTCAAAGCCAATCGCGGCACGGGCTGGTGGACTGGCCTGTGCACCATGGGATTCGGTCTCGGCGCTGCGCTGGGCGCGGGACTCGTTCAGCCCCTGGAGCAGGCCTTTGGCGGAAACCTGCCCTCAGCCCTCGCGGTGTGGGCGGTGCCCGCTTTGATCGGCGCGTTCCTGATCCATCGGTCCGGAGGACGGCCGACGGCGGCACCCGCCGCTGCGGGTACGGTTTCCGGAGCCTCCGGTGCAGCCACACCGCTGCGGAGACAGCGCACGGCGTGGGCTGTCACGGCGTTCTTCGGCCTTCAGGCGATGCTGTACTTCGCCATCACGTCGTGGCTGGCCGTGTACCTGGTATCCCGGGGTCTTTCGCCAGCCGACTCTGCGGCATTGCTCGCTTGGTTCAGCCTGGCGGGACTCCCGGCCAGTTTGCTGGCCCCGGTCCTTGCCAGCCGCCCGCGTATCCTGCGGGTCATGGCGCCGGGACTGGGGTTGTCGGTGGCCGTTGCCCTCCTGGGAGTCCTCACCGCACCTACGGAACTGCAGTTCATCGCCGTCGGGGTTTTGGGGGTTGTCCAGAGCGCAGGCTTCGGATTGGCCATGGCCCTGGTAGTGATCCGGTCAGCCGGGCCGCAATCTGCCGGGCGGCTATCGGCCATGAGCCAGGGCTTCGGATTCGCCCTGGCCTCCCTCGGCCCGCTGCTGGCAGGGTTGCTGCATGCGGTGACCGGAGGGTGGGAGGTGACGTTCTGCGTGCTTGCCGCGGAAGCTGTGGTGCTGGCCGGTGCTGGATTCTTCGCAATCCGCGGACCATTGGTCAGCGTGGGATCAGCCGAGTCAGCCCCGGAGCCGGCCGGGCCTGTCGGGGCGCACCCCCGCGGCGTATCCTCGGCGTTATGACGAACTCATCAGGGACGAACCAGCCAGCAACACCCGCCACCGAAATCCTTGAAACCAACGAATGTTGGGAGCTCCTCCGGGGCGTCTCAGTGGGCAGGCTTGCCGTGTGGGTGGACGACCACCCGGACATCTTCCCCGTGAACTACAAGGTTGACCACGGCACCATGGTGTTCCGGACCGGCGAGGGTACCAAGCTCCACGCTGCCCTCGGCGACGCGCCAGTGGCCATCGAAGCCGATGGGGTCAACGCCGAAACCGGCGTGGCGTGGAGCGTGGTGGTCAAAGGCCAGGCGTCGGCCGTGAAACTGACCCAGGAGGTGCTGGACACCATCGGGCTCCTGCTCTTTCCCTGGGAGGCAGGGCAAAAGGACCAGTTCATCCGCATCACGCCCAACAAAGTCACGGGACGGCGCTTCACGGTGACTCCCGCCGTGACCTGGTGGACGCCGCTCGATAACGCCCCCACGGCCCGCGCCGAATAGGCCGAACCAAGAAACCCGCCCCTGTCCGGCTTCTTCCCCTTGCGGGGCGGGAGCTTGGTCAGGGGCGGGTTTCGTGCCGGCTAGACGAGTTCCAGCTGGTCGGCCACTACCTTGCCGGCGTGGATGACCGTGCGGTCCCTGCCCCGGTCCATCACCGTGGACGCCACAGTTTCGCCGTCCACCAGGAGCAGTTCCGCCGGATCGCCAACCTCGACGCCGGGACGGTGGGCCGTGTCCTTCAGCCGGGTCGCGGCGGGGTCCAGGATGCTCGCCCCGCCGATGGTGGCGATGGCCAGGCAGTGCTCGATCAGCTCGTCCTTGCGGAAGCCATGGGTGAAAGCGAGCTGCCACGTCCGGTCCAGCATGTCGGTGTTGCCGTAGGGGGACCAGTAGTCACGCTGGCCGTCCTCGCCCAGGCCGAGCCGTACCCCGGCCTCGGTCAGCAGCGGGATGGGCAACTGGCCGGCAGCAGCTGGAGCCACCGAAGCCAGGGAGACATCAAGCTCTGCGAAGGCGTCAATCAGCCTGCGGGTGGTGGCCTCATTGACGCTGCCCAGTTGGTAGGCGTGGGACATGGTCACCTTGCCCTGCATCCCCAGGGCCCGCGTCCGTTCCAGCACGAGGTCCGTGCTGAACACGCCGAGTTCGCCGGGTTCGTGAAGGTGGATATCAATGGGGACCTGGTACTTCTCGGCGAGGCCGAACACGATGTCGAGGTGCCTCGCGGGGTCCCGGTCCAGGGTGCAGGGATCAATGCCACCCATCACGTTGGCGCCGGCCTTGAGCGCTTCCTCCATGAGTTCCACCGTCCCTTCCTCCAGTAACAAGCCGGCTTGGGGGAAAGCAATGATGTCCACCGAAGCCTGGCCGGCGAACTTCTCCTTGGCGGCAGCAACGGCGTCGAAGCGTTCCAGCCTGCAGTCCACGTCAACCTGTGCGTAGGAGCGGACCCGGGTTGTGCCCCTCGCGATCATCCTCCCCAGGGTGTCGTTCACGCGATCCTGCAGTGGCACCTCGGCGTTGCGCCAGTTCTTCCGGTCGTTCATCATCATGGTCCACACACCCGGACCGCCGGTGTGCTCGCGGAACGGCAAACCGATCCGGGTGGAATCGAGGTGGACGTGGACGTCGGAGAAGGATGGCAGCAGCAAGCGTCCGCGTCCCTCCACTACGGTCACGTCGGCTGGAACGGCGCGGTCCGGGTCATGAGGTTCGACGCCGGTGATCTTGCCGCCTGCTTCTCCCGCGACGATGGTGACATCGCTGAGCGCTTGCCCCCACGGGCGGACGGCACGGATCAGGGTATTCAATGGTTGCTCCTTTGGTTGTGGATCAATTGCCTGCGTCTATTTCACGCCCGCCAGGGCCGTTGCGGCCATACCCGCGTGGTGGCAGGCCGGCGCGGCGGGCGTCGCCGGTGTTGGAATCTCGTTGATGCAGCGCTGGCGTTGTTCTTCCGGGAGGGTCCCGATCAAGGGGCAACGGGTCCGGAAGACACAGCCGCTGGGCGGATTGGCAGGAGAGGGCAGGTCGCCTCGAAGCCGGATCTTCACCTGTTCCCGGGCAGCCCTTGGATCCGGCAGGGGCACTGCCGAGAGCAGGGCCTTGGTGTAGGGATGCAGGGGGTTCCGGAAGAGCTCGTCGCGGGGTCCCTGCTCCACGATCTTGCCCAGGTACATCACCGCAACTTCGTGGGAAATGTGCCGGACCACGGAGAGATCGTGGGCGATGAAAATGTAGGAAACGCCGGTGTCCTGCTGGATCTGCTGCAGGAGGTTCACCACCTGGGCCTGCACGGAGACATCCAGCGCGGAGACGGGCTCATCGCACACAATGACCGACGGGTTCAGGGAAATGGCCCGGGCAATACCCACGCGTTGGCGTTGCCCGCCGGAGAATTCATGCGGGAACCGGTTGTAGTGTTCCGGCTTCAGGCCAACCTGGTCCAGAAGTTCCTTGACCCGGTTCTTCAGGCCGCCAGGCGGGTTGATCTTCTGCGCCACCATGGGAGCGGCAATGGCTGTGCCCACGCTCTGCCGCGGATTCAGGGAAGCGAAAGGATCCTGGAAGATCATTTGGACCTTGCGGCGGAAGTTGTACAGCTCCCGGCCGCGCAACTGGCTGATGTCCACGCCGTCGATCACTATCCGCCCGGCCGTCGGGTCCATAAGCCGGGCCACCATGCGGCCGGTGGTCGACTTGCCGCAACCGGACTCACCCACGAGCCCCAAAGTCTGGCCGCGGGCGAGACTGAAGGACACGCCGTCGACCGCTTTGACCGATCGCTTGGCGGCTCCTGGCAGAAACCCGCCCTTCAGCGGGAAGTGCTTTTGCAGGTTCTCCACATGGAGAATTGGTTCATGTTCCACGGCTGGTCCTAACGCGAATTCCGGATGGTGATGATCTGCGGGCCGCTCAAGTGGCAGCGTTGGCCGTGGCCGTCGTCGATTGTCAGCTCCGGACGCTGCTTGGCGCAGACGCCGTCGCCGACGAGTTCGGCGTACTGGCACCGCGCGCTGAAGATGCACCCCTTGGGCAGGTCAAGGAGCGACGGCGGCTGGCCGGGTATCGGGTTCAGCCGGCCTGCGGCGCTGTTCAGCGTGGGCATGGAGTTGAGCAGGCCCAGGGTATAGGGATGCCGGGTGTCGTAGAAGATGTCGTCCACCGGCCCGGACTCGACGCACTGGCCGCCGTACATGACCAGCACGTTGTCGCAGACCTCGGCCACTACGCCGAGGTCGTGCGTGATGAGGATCAGCGCAGAGTTCGTTTCCTCCTGGAGCTCTGACATGAGGTCCAGGATCTGCGCCTGGACAGTCACGTCCAGGGCGGTGGTGGGTTCGTCGGCAATCAGCAGCTCCGGCTCGCAGATCAGCGCCATCGCGATCATGGCGCGCTGACGCATTCCACCGGAGAAGTGGTGCGGGTACTCGTCGAAGCGCTGCTCCGGGCTGGGGATACCCACCCTTCCCAGCATGTCGACGGCGGCCGCCCGGGCCTGCTTTTTGCTCGCCTTGTTGTGGACCAGGTAGGCCTCGGCAATCTGGTGGCCCACAGTGTAGAAGGGGTGCAGCGCCGACAGTGGATCCTGGAAGATCATTCCGATGTTGCGGCCGCGGAGCTTGCGCATGGCGGACTCGGGCAGCGTCACCAGGTCCTTGCCTTGGAACATGGCCTGCCCGGTCACCTGCGCGGAGGTGCCTTTGAGCAGGCCCATCAAGGCCTGGCTGGTGACGGACTTTCCGGATCCGGATTCACCCACGATGCCCAGGGTCTCGCCACGTTCCAGGGCGAAGTCCATGCCGTTCACTGCGGAGACAACGCCGTCATCCGTAGGGAACTTCACTGTGAGACCGCGGACTTCAAGGAAAGCAGCGGTTGCTGTACTTCCGGCAGTAGCGCTCGCGGTGTTGGTCTGAAGCTGGGTCATTGGAGCCTCACTCGGGGATCGATGGCGGCGTAGGCGAGGTCCACGGCGACGTTCGCAACGATGACGAAGAACGCGGCCAGCATGGTGATGGCCATGGTGACTGGAAGGTCGCCGGAGATGGCCGCATGCACTGCCGTGAAGCCCAGGCCCGGGACGGAGAAGATCTGTTCAGTGAGGACCGCTCCGCCGAGAAGGAGGCCGATGTCCATTCCGAGCATGGTGACAACCGGGGTGATGCCCGCACGGACGCCGTGCTTGAACGTGACCGTCCGGGGTGCCAGGCCTTTCGCACGGGCGGTCCTGATGAAGTCCTCGCCAAAGGTTTCAATCATGTTGGTTCGGGTGACGCGGATATAGGAGGCGCTGAACAGGACAGCCAAGGCGATCCACGGCAACAGATAGTTGGCCACCCAGGCTCCGGGACCCTGCGGTCCGAACGGGCTGTTGATTTCGTTGGTGGTGAACGGCAGGAGATGCAGCTGGTTGACGAACAGGAGCAGCAGAAACAAGCCGGTGACCGGGATGGGCAGCGAGACCCCCACTGAGGCAGCACCCACGATGAACTTGTCCACCGGCGTTCCTTTGCGGAGGGCGGCCAGCAGACCCAGTCCGACGCCGGTGATGGTCCACAGGACCAGCGCGCCGATGGCCATGGAGAAGGTGTAGGGGAGCGAGCGGCCGATGATGTCGGCAACGTTCTCATTGGTTTGGAACGACTTGCCGAGGCAGGGCCATTCGCAAAGCGTCTGGGCTCCCGGAGCGCCGATCATGCGCGAGGAGAAGAAGCCGCGGATGTAGTCGATGTACTGGATAAGGAATGGCTGGTCCATGCCCAGGGCTACGCGGGCTTCAGCCACGCGTTCGGGAGTGCACTCCTGGCCGCAGGCTGCGGCGGCGGGATCAGACGGACCGAGCTGGAAGAGCGTGAACGTAATGAAACTGACGGCGGCAAGCAGCAGGACCAGCGATCCGGTCCGGCGAAGAATGAAAGTCATCATGGTGGTGGTTGCGGGCCGCCCGCCGGGGCAGGCGGCCCGCTTCTCCTTCTGGACTATGCCCGAATGGTTATCAAAGCCCGGTTACTGCTCGACGCCGACGATGGAGAGGTCGATGCCGCCGAAGAAGTAGCCCACCTGGGCATTGCGGACATTCGAACCGACCACGCTGTTCGTGTGGCTGCGGATGAGCGGGACGATCGGGTAGGTCTTCAAGGCAGAACCGAAGGCCTCTGCCCACTTCTTGCCAAGTTCCTCGGAGGTGCCGTCCGTGTTGCGCAGATCGAACATGGCCTTGGACACAACGGGGTCGAAGTAACGGGAGGTGTTGGAGAAGCCATAGCTGGTGCCCTCATTGTTCGGTCCCAACAGAGGGTCGGCGGAGGTGCGGACCGATGCCGGGTCGGCGCCACCGCACCAGCCGGAGCGGCCCATGTCCGGGAGCTGTTCGCTGGCGAGGACCGAGTAGTAGTTCGGGGCGGGAATCGGAACCAGTTCCACGTCGATGCCCAGGGCCTTGAGGTTCTGCTGGACCACTGTGCCGGTGTTCTTGAAGGCGTCCCGGTTGTTGGCGTAGCCGTACGTCAGGGTCTTGGGGTAGTCCTTGCCTTCCAGGAGCTTCTTGGCTTCCTCGAGCTTGGGCTTGCCGGTGGGGTCCAGTTCCAGCTCCGTTTCCACGTAGCCGCGCATCTTGGAGTTCAGCGGGCTCTGGGTGATCTCGCCGAAGCGGCGTCCTCCGTACTGCACCAGGATGGACTGGCGGTCCAGGGCCAAGGCGATCGCCTTGCGGACGTCAGGGTCCTTGATCTTCTGGGTGTTCAGGCTCAGGACGTCGTTGCAGCCCAGCAGGCCCGAAGCTACGCGGTCCTTGACCTTGGCATCTGCCAGCTTTGCGGAGTCGGAGGTTTGGAGCGCGCCGTTGGAGTCGAGCGTGATGGCGTTGGGATCCGAGTCGGCAAGCAACTGCTGGCTGATGGTGGCCTGGGACGTGGACAGGGAGAAGCTGAAGGTGTCCGGGAGGGCGGAGCGGTTGGGGTCGGTTGCCGGATCCCAGTGCGGATTGCGGACCAGTTTGAGGGACTTGCCGCGGTTGTAGGACTCCACCATGTATGGGCCCGAGGAAACGGGATGGTTGGTGTAGTCCAGCTTGGTGTCCTTGGCTTTGGGGACCGGAGCTGTGTTGGAGCGCGACGCCAAGGCCGGGAACTCGGCGAAGGGCTTCTTCAGGTGGAAGACCACGGTGCGCTCGTCGGGCGTTTCAACAGCCTGAAGCACAGCGGCAGGATCCTTGTACGGTCCCTTGTACCCGCCGGCGTCGAGCGCTGCATTCAACTCCTGCGGCGCCTGGGTGAAGACATCCTGGGCGAAGGTGCGTTCCACTCCGTACTTGATGTCGGCGGAGGTGATCGGTGTTCCGTCCTCGAACTTCACGCCGTCCTTGAGGGTGAACGTCCAGCTGAGGCCGTCATCGGAGACCTTGCCCGTGTCCGTGGCGAGGTCCGGGACGACCGTTGGCGGCTGGCCCGCTGTTTCCTTGGCCATGGTGAGCGTGCGGTAGTACAGCTGGCCGACGTTGGCCGTCTGGACGTAGTTGCTGTTGCCCGGGTCCAGGGTCTGGAAATCGGAGGACATCAGGACGTTGAGGTTTCCGCCCTTGGAAGTGAAGCCGGACTTGACCACATTGGGGGCCAGCTCGGTGACGGACTCTGCGGGCTTGGAGTTGCCCGGCTGGTTTTGGCCGGCGCCGCAGCCGGTGGCTGCCACGGCAATCAGCACGGAAAGAGCGAGGGCTCTTGCGGGGGTTTTCATGATGCTCCTTGTAGAGGATGGGGGCGATGCGGGGAATGGTGCGGAATTTGTCGGCGGGGTTCTTTGTCAGCGGGAGGACTTGGGATCCAGCGCATCCCGGACGGCGTCGCCCAGGAGGTTGAAGGCCAGCACGGTGACGATGAGCATGATGCCCGGTACAGCCAGGAACCACGGGTCGCTGAGGTACCAGTTGCCGGACTGGGCGGCGTTGAGCATCTGGCCCCACGACGGTGTGGGGTCCTTGACGCCGACGCCGAGGAAGGACAGTGCCGCTTCGGCGGAGATGTTGGTGGGGATCAGCATGGTGGCGTACACGAGGACGACTCCCATGACGTTGGGGATGATCTGCCGGAAGAGGACGCTGAGGTGGGAGGCACCGAAGGACCGGGCGGCTTCCACGAATTCGCGCTCGCGGAGGCTCAGCACCTGGCCGCGGACGATGCGTGCAAGGTAGGCCCAGCCGAAGAAGCCCAGGATGATCACCAGCGAGGCCATGGGCAGGAAGCTGCCTTCGCCCAGCGGGGTATCGCGGAGCCGTGACTGCAGGATGGGCGTCAGCGAGAGCACCAGGAGCAGGTGCGGGAACGCGAGGAACAGGTCCATGATCCGGCTGATGATGGCGTCTGTCTTGCCGCCGAAGTAGCCGGCGGCTGCGCCAAGGACCGTGCCGAGGACCACGGAGACTGCAGTGGAAAGCAGCGCAATGGTCAGGGAGACCTGGCCGCCGTAGGCAAGCCGCGCGAAGAGGTCCCGGCCCAGTCCGGGCTCCACACCCAACCAATGCTGCGCCGAGGGGTACATGAACCCTGGGAGGGGCAGCCCGGGTGTTTGGAAGTCGTCCAGCACTTCGGGGCTGGTGTTGGACGTATAAGGATCGTTGCCGGACATGGCGCTGAGCACAGGGGCAAGGATGGCGAACAACAGGATGGCCACCACGACGCACAGGCTAAGAAGTGCCACCTTGCTGCGCCGGATCCGCATCCATGCGGTGGCGAGCAGTGAGCGGGCTTCGGCAGGTGCCGCCACTTTGCCTTCCGGCGTCGTTGCCGGAGGCAGCGGCGGACTGCCGGTACTTGGTTCGACGGACTGTATCTGGGTCAACGGTTCTGCTCGTTTCGTGATCAGGAGCTTGCTCCGGAGTTCTTGTATACCAAAATAGACTAGAGCAGGATTCATGCGATGTAAATCACAAATAATGTACTGTTTGGAATACCAGAGAGTAATACGAGTTGTCCGGACGGGACAGGAAACAGGAGACGACGTGCGCACAAAGGTCACCGCCCGCTACGTGCTGGGCCACCACAACGGACATCACGTGCTGCTGGAAAACGCGTGCGTGGTCTACAGCGGCCACACCATCGACTTCGTGGGCCATGACTTCACCGGTCCTGTGGACGAGGAACGGCACATGGGGGATGCGCTGCTCATGCCCGGCCTGATCGACCTCGATGCCCTGACCGACATCGACCACCTCATCCTGGACAGCTGGGCCGGCGCTGAGCAGGCCAAAGGCCACCAGTGGTCCGAGGACTATTTCCGTAACCGCCGCACCGATGTCTTCACGGCCGGGGAACGCCAGCAGATCCGTGAGTACGCCCTGATCCAACTCGTCCTGCACGGGATCACCACCTACATGCCCATCGCCTCCGAAGTGCACTCCGAATGGGCGGAATCGTTCGAGGAGCTGGCGGGCATGGCGGAGACCAGCCGGCGGCTGGGCCTGCGCGGTTACCTCGGCCCGGCCTACCGCTCGGGCGTGAACGTCGTGTTGGACGATGGCAGCCGTTCAGTCATGTTCGACGACGACCGCGGCCGTGAGGGTCTTGCCGACGCCTTGCGCTTCATTGACCACGCGAACGAGCTCAACGATCCCTTGGTCAACGGAGTCCTGCTCCCGTGCCGCATTGAGACGCTGGACATCGAATTGCTCAAAGCCACTGCCGCAGCTTCCAGCGAGCGGGACGTGCTGGTGCGCCTGCACTCCCTGCAAGGGCTCGTGGAGCGACAACTCATCCAGGACTGGCACGGCGTAACGCCACTGGAACTCCTCGACCAGGTAGGCCTCCTCAACGAGCGGCTCCTGATCCCGCACGCCACCTACACGGACAGGAACCCTGCCGTCCATGGCGAGGATCGCGGCGACCTCGCGCAGTTGGCGGACAGCGGCGCCAGCATCATCCACTGCCCCCTCACCTCCATGCGTTACGGCAGCACACTGGACTCCTTCAACGCCTACAAGAGCGCGGGCATCAACATTTCGCTGGGCACGGACTCGTTCCCGCCCGATCTCATCCGGGGCATCGATGCCGGCGTGCAGCTCGCCAAAATCCTCGCCGGAAGCAACGACGCCGGAGACGTCGCCGGATACTTCGACGCCGCCACGCTGGGCGGTGCCCACGCCTTGAGGCGCCCGGACCTGGGCCGGCTTGAGCCCGGCGCCCAGGCTGACCTGGTGGCGTTCTCCTTGGAAGACGTCCGCGACGGCGTCCACGACGACCCGTTGCGGACCCTCCTTCTCAACGGCACAGCCCGCCAGGCCGTGCTGTCCGTCGTGGCAGGCCGGACCATCATGGTTGACGGGACGATCGAAGGCGTTGACCTGGCCTTTTGGCGGTCCAAGGGGCAGGAATTATTTGACAGGATGCGTGGAGCCTACAGCAGCCGTGACTTTGGGAACCGCCCGGCCGATGAGCTGTTTCCGCCCGTGTATGCTCGGTTGGAACGCTGACCGGCGCCGTCCGGCGGCGGCAGCGTACGCAGTGATGAAGGGAAGTTCCACAGTGGCTGAGGCGACGCCGGAAACCGGGAATGGCCGCGATGACGAGGCCCGCGCGGAGAACGTCTACCAATTGGTACTGGAGGGCATTGTCACGGGCAAGTACGCCCAAGGCGTGCGGCTGCGCGAACGCGAACTCTCGGAGATTTACAGCGTCTCCCGCATCCCGGTCCGTGAGGCCATCCAGCGCCTGGAGCAGGACGGTTTCGTGGAGACCTTCCCGCGCCGCGGGGCGGTGGTCCGCCAGCTGACTCTCACGGACGTCAATGAGCTCTTTGATATCCGCCTGTGCTTGGAAACCTTCGCCGCGAGGATGGCCGCCACCCGGGTGGCCGAGGGCAGCGACGGCGGCCGGTTGGAGGAACTCATGGAGGCCTCCAACGCCGCCATCGACGAGGACCGGACCGAGGATGTCGCCGTGATCAGCGCAGAGCTTCACGCCGAGATCGTGCGCCTGTCAGGGAACAGGCTCCTCATCGAGTCCGTGAAGCCGCTGTTCGGGCGGATGCGCTGGATTTTCGGGCTCACGCACAACCGCAGCAACGAACTCCAACGCGACGAGCACACGGAACTCTGCAACGCGATCCTCAAGGGCAAGCCTGACCTGGCGTATTCACTGGCGTACTCGCACATCGAGCTGGGCCGCGAGCCCGTGCTGAACGGGCTCGCGGAAACCCTGGAACCCTGAGTTTTGTCCAGGTAACGCCCTTTAGGAGCCGTCTTAGGGGCGTTAACTGTACAAAAACTCCATTAGTCGTCGGCGTCCGGGTACTCGTCCTCGTCGTCGTACCGGCCTGACTCCTCCACCTCGACCTCAAGGATCTTGAGCAGTTCCGTGTCCGGGTTCAACATGATGGCGGCCTCGTCACGGCGGTGCTGCAGCACAGTGTCCAGGTAGGACTGCACGGTTTCAGCCAACGGCACGTACCTGTCTTGTTTCTGGCTCATGTACCAGCGGTGTTCCAGGACCTCGTGAACGACCTCTGCCGGCTCCAGCTTTCCCGCCAGATGGCGCGGGATGGAGCGGACAATGGGCTCGAAGATCTGGCTGACCCAGATGTGCGCGCTGATTTCCTCGTCCAGGTCCGGGTTGTTGTCGGCCCGGAACTGGTCCATGTCGTTCAGGAGCCTGCGGGCCTGGTTCTCCTGGGCGTCCAAACCGGTCAGGCGTAGCAGCCGCCGCTGGTGGTGCCCGGCGTCCACCACCTTGGGTTGGAGCTGGATGGTGGAGCCGTCCGCCGTCGTCTTGATGGCGTATTCTTCAACGTCGAAGCCGAGCTCGTTGAGGCGCCGGATGCGTGCACCCACGCGCCAGCGCTCGCCCAGTTCGAAGGATTCCTTCTCGGTCAGTTCAGTCCACAACCGGCGGTAGCTGCCCATGATCAGCTCACTGGTGGCTACAGGATCCACCTTCTCCTCAATGAGGCCGCCGTCCAGCAGGTCCATGAGCTCACCGGCGATGTTCACCCTGGCGATCTCAAGGTCGTATTCGCGCTGGCCCATGGAAAGGTCCGGGTAGAGCTCGCCCGTTTCGGCGTCCACCAAATAGGCGGCAAAGGCACCTGCGTCACGGCGGAACAGCGTGTTGGACAGCGAGACGTCGCCCCAGTAGAAGCCGATCAGGTGCAGGCGGACCAGCAGGAGGGCCTGCGCATCAATAAGGCGTGTCAGGGTGTCCTTGCGGAGCATCTGCGAAAACAAGGCGCGGTAAGGCATGGAGAACTTCAGGTGCCGGGTCACCAGTACCGGATTGAGCGGCCTGCCGTCCGCCGTGGTGCGTCCAGTAATGACGGCTACGGGCTCCACGCAGGGCACATCCAGCCGCGCCAGTTTGCGCAGCATGTGGTACTCGTGCCGTGCCACGTGCTCCGACGTTTCCTTGATGGCGATCACCGAACCGCCCAAGTGGGCGAACCGGACAATGTGCCGGGAAATACCGCGGGGAAGGGCGGCAAGGTTCTCAGCCGGCCAATCCTCCAACGCAATGTGCCAGGGCAGATCCAGCAACTCCGGATCTGCCGTTGCCGCCGTGATGTTCAGCGAACCGATGACGCTTGCCGGAGGGGCGGCATCCTGCGCGCTGGCAGCCTCGGTCCGCGGGAGCTTGCCGATCTGCCCGTAGTCGGTGGGTTCGTCGTGCCACTGGGCTTCGTTTTGCTCGCTCATGCCTCAATTGTTCCGTACTCAGGGGAAGCTGACGCACCCGCGTCCGTGAAGGGGTTCAGCGGCGGGGCTGACCATTCGACGTCGGGGGCCTCCTGGAAGACGACGCCCTGCTTGGTGAGGCGCTCACCAAAGGCGCCCAGCCGACGTCGGAAGTCACCGGCGTTGCGCAACTCCTGGCCGGTCCAGGCGACTTCCGCCAGTGAGATGGCCCGTGGGTAGAGCAACCACTGTGCTTGTTGGTTGTTGCGGACGGTCTCGGTCCAGAGGGGGCCTTCGACACCCAGGATCTGCTTGTCCGTCAGGCCGCCTTGGGCCGGGTCCCAGTTGTAGTACTCGGCCCAGGTGAAGGGGCCGCCCTTGACCCATTCAAGGCCCACAGGACTCTCCGGGGAGTACTTCTGGTCCAGATAGGTGTTGGCTGCCGGCGACATGATCACTGTGAGTGTGCTGGTATCAGCCTGCTGGACAATCGCTTCCAGATCTCCGAACCAGTACTGGATCACGGCCCCGTTCGGAAGCTCTGCCTCGGCGAACTCGTTCCAGCCCACCACGGTCTTTCCGGTCAGCGAAGCCAAGCGGGCAAATTCCTGCATCATGTCGAGGTAGTTCCGGTGCCCCGTTACCAGTGCTTCGTCGCCACCGATATGCAGGTAGGGGCCAACGGTTATCGCGGCAAGCTGGCCCAGGACCTCGGCTACGAACTCGTAGGTGGCCGGGAGTGAGGCGTCCAGTGTTGACCAGCCGACGTCGGCAGTGGTGCTCATGTCCTTGGCGACGCCGTCCGGGTTGAGCTGCGGAATGGCCGCGAGGGCGGCGTTGACGTGTCCGGGAAGATCGATCTCCGGAATGACCACGACGTTCCTGACAGCGGCATACGCCTGGAGTTCCTTGAAATCCTGCTGGGTGTAGAAACCGGACTTGCCGCGGGGCGGAACTGCCGTGGCGACTTCCACCGCTCCCTGGCCGCCCACGTCGGTCAGCTTGCTGTAGTCCAAGCCCGACGGGTTCTCTTCCGGTTGGCGGATTTCGATCCGCCAGCCTTGGTCGTCGGTCAGATGCAGGTGAAGGGCATTGAACTTGAACTGCGTCATGACGTCGATCTGCTCCTTGACCTCCTCCACCGTGAGGAAGTTGCGGGCAACATCGAGCATGAGGCCGCGGTAGGCAAAGCGCGGAGCGTCCAGGATCTCGACGGCGGGAACCACCCAGATGCCGGCGTCGCGGTTTTGGGCGGCCTCGGTTTCTTCGATCGCTGCGGGGAATAGCTGCCTGAGCGTTTGCAGTCCGTTGAACAGGCCGGCAGGGGTGGAGGCGGTAAGCCGGACGCCATCCTCGGCGACGGTCAGTGTGTAAGCCTCTCGACCGCCGTCGAACGAATCCACCAACTCCAGGGCGATATCTCCTGAGCGGTGTTCTTCAACCAGCGGCAGTGCAAAGCCGGTGGCGGTGCGGAGCAGCGCGGCCAACTGTTCAGCGGGCTGCGCGGCGGCATGGCCGGCCGCGATCCTGGCGCCGGGGGAGAGGGTGAAAGCCGGGCCGTCCTGGGGTGCGACGTGGGAGGGCCGGGGAATCAGGTGATCTGTGGTGTTCATGCCGTTCTTTCCGGGAAGAAGGTTAACGTGATAACGGCCCGACCGGAAGGGGTCGGGCCGCCATCACAATGCGGAACGTACAGACGCGATTAGTCGCCCAGGCGCAGGCCCGTCTTGGTGTCGAACAGGTGCACGTGGCCGGACTGCGGACGAACGAAGATGGACTCGCCCTTCATCGGAGGGCGGCGGCCGTCGACGCGTGCGACGATGTCGTGGCTCTTGCCATCAAGGATGGTGTGGCCGTAGACGTAAGCGTCGGCACCGAGTTCTTCAACCACGTCAACCTCAACCTGGAGGCCTTCGCCGTTGCCGACGGTCTCGAGGTCTTCCGGACGGGAACCAACGGTAACGGTCTGGCCGTGGGCTTCCTGGAGAACGTCGCGCGGCACGGGGTAAACCGTTCCGCCGAACTGGACGCCGCCGTCGACGACCGGCAGTTCCAGCAGGTTCATGGCCGGGGAGCCGATGAAGCCCGCAACGAAAACGTTCTTCGGGCGGTCGTACAGGTTGCGCGGGGTGTCAACCTGCTGGAGCAGGCCGTCCTTCAGGACTGCAACGCGGTCACCCATGGTCATGGCCTCGACCTGGTCGTGCGTCACGTAAACCGTGGTGACGCCGAGGCGGCGGGTCAGGGATGCGATCTGCGTACGGGTCTGGACGCGGAGCTTGGCGTCAAGGTTGGAAAGCGGCTCATCCATGAGGAAGACCTGCGGGTTACGGACGATTGCGCGTCCCATGGCAACACGCTGACGCTGACCACCGGAGAGAGCCTTCGGCTTGCGGTCCAGGTACTGCTCAAGGTCAAGAAGCTTGGCGGCTTCGCGAACACGCTCTGCCCGCTCTTCCTTGGAAACGCCGGCGATCTTCAGTGCGAAGCCCATGTTGTCCGCAACGGTCATGTGCGGGTACAGGGCGTAGTTCTGGAAGACCATTGCGATGTCGCGGTCCTTCGGGGGAACATCCGTGACGTCGCGGTCACCGATCAGAATGCGGCCGGCGTTCACATCCTCAAGACCTGCGAGCATGCGCAGGGAGGTGGACTTACCGCAACCGGAGGGTCCAACGAGGACCAGGAATTCGCCATCGGCGATGTCGATGTTGAGCTTATCGACGGCGGGCTTATCTGTGCCCGGGTACAGACGCGTAGCGTTATCAAAAGTAACTGTAGCCACAGTTATCAATCCCTTCACCGGCAGGTACGTGCCGGACGATCCGTTGTGAATGGTTCATTTTCTTCAGTTGAACTCCCCGGCCTGAGGCCGGGGAGGATCGTGTAACGCCGCACGGTACTGTGCGTCACATCACAACCAAGAGTATGTCAGACTTTTTGACTAACTA
This sequence comes from Paenarthrobacter sp. CC6, assembly GCF_040560085.1. Lineage (NCBI taxonomy): Bacteria > Bacillati > Actinomycetota > Actinomycetes > Micrococcales > Micrococcaceae > Paenarthrobacter > Paenarthrobacter sp. CC6. The sequence goes on from NZ_JARDAN010000024.1 coordinate 27,907, forward strand.
CCTAAATGTTACGAACATCACATATGCAACTGCTCACATATCAGGCCTCCGCGGTGACCCGTCGGCGCTCGCGCAAAAGCGCTTCCAGCAACTCCGCCACGTGGACGGGAGCCTCCACCCGGTACTGTGCTTGGGTGTAATCCAAGCCAACCTTGATGCCGACGTCATCACCCATGAGCCTGCCCAGGGCGTCTTCATCCGTGACGTCGTCCCCGGCAAACAGGATGGCCGTGGCACCTGTCGCCTGGCGGAGGAACTCCACGGCTTCGCCCTTGGAAGCGTGGACCACGGAGGTTTCCAACACCCGCTTCCCCGTCTTCAGGTACACCCCTGGATAGTCGCCCAGGACCCGCGTCGCGGCTTCGACGGCGTCCTCCGCCACGTCGTCGTCGGCCATCCGGGTATGGAGGACAACTCCGGCAGGCTTGTCTTCGAGGACGGTACCGGGGGCGATGTTCACGATTTCGGCAAGCACCTCACGGACGGCAGCCAGTTTCTTCCGCTGGTCCTCATCCAGTTCCAGGCCCAGGGATCCTTCGCCCAGCCACACCTCGGCGCCGTGGCTGCCTATCAGCAGCGTTTTGGCCGGGGGAGAGGCGACCAGCCGCAGACTGTCCAGGGCCCTGCCGGAGATGAGCGCCGTCGTCGTGCGTGGCAGTTCGGCGAGGCTCGCAAGCGCAGCAGCCGACCGCGGAAGGGGACGCGCGTCCTCGGCCCGGTCGACGATCGGCGAGAGGGTTCCGTCGAAGTCCAGCGCCACCAGCAGGTGCTCCGTGCCGGAAATACGACGGACGGCGTCCAAAAGTTCCGGTGACAGCGACAGGTTCTCAGCTGTCATCACGAACCACCTTCTCCTCCAAGGCGGCCAGGAACTCGGCCGACCAATGATCGACGTCGTGGTCCAGGATCTGCTTGCGCATCAGTTTCATGCGGCGGCGTGCTTCCTTCGGGGAGAGATTGATGGCGCGCAGGATGGTGGACTTGAGGCCGTCGATGTCGTGCGGGTTGATCAGCAGGGCCTGCTTGAGCTGATCGGCTGCGCCGGCGAACTCACTGAGGACCAGCGCGCCGTCGTCCTCGGAACGGGCCGTGACGTATTCCTTAGCCACCAGGTTCATGCCGTCGCGCAAGGCCGTCACCAACATGACGTCCGCAGCCAGATACAGGGCCACCATCTCTTCCACCGGGTAGCTGTGGTGCAGGTAGCGCACGGCCGTGTTCTGGATGGTGTCGTACGTGCCGTTGATGTGGCCTACGGTGCCCTCGATTTCCTCGCGCAGAAGCCTGTACTGCTCCACGCGCTCCCTGCTGGGGCTGGCCACCTGGATGAGGGTAGCATCCTCTACCTTGATATGTCCGTCCGCCAGGAGTTCCTCAAAAGCCTTGAGCCTGTGCCGGATGCCCTTGGTGTAGTCGAGTCGGTCCACGCCCAAGAGGATGGTCTTGGGGTTGCCCAGGTCCGTGCGGATCTGCCGGGCCCGCTCAATGATGTCCGGCCTGGCGGCGAGCTCGCGGATCTGGTCCACGTCGATGGAGATGGGGAACGCCTGCGCCCTGGCGATGTGGGTCACCTCCCCGTCCGGGCCCTTCACATGAACCTGCTGCTGCTTCACGCTGGCGCCCAGGAAGCGGCGGGCGGAGCGCATGAAGTTGCCGGCGTCGCTGGGGCGTTGAAAGCCCAGCAGGTCAGCGCCAAGCAGGCCGTCGATGATTTCGCGGCGCCACGGCAGCTGGGCAAAGATCTCCGGCGGCGGGAAGGGAATGTGGTTGAAGAAGCCGATCTTGAGGTCCGGCCGGGATTCCCGCAACAGGCGCGGAACCAGTTGGAGTTGGTAGTCCTGCACCCACACAGTGGCGTCCTGTGCTGCGTGCCGGGCTACGGCGTCGGCGAACTTCCTGTTGACCTTGCGGTACGAATCCCACCAGGTCCTGTGGAACTCCGGCGGTGCGATGACGTCGTGATAGAGCGGCCAGATGGTCGCGTTGGAGAAGCCCTCGTAGAAGAGTTCAACGTCATCGCTGCTCAACTGTACGGGGATCAGGTCCATGCCCTCATGGCTGAACGGGCGCACGGTCTCATCCGGAGCGCCATGCCAACCTACCCACGCGCCGTCGGACTTGGTCATCATCGGCGCGAGCGCCGTCACCAGGCCGCCGGGCGAGCGGCGCCAGCCGTCCTTCTCATCTCCGTCGTCGCTGATCCGATCGACGGGCAACCTGTTGGAGACCACCATGAAATCGAACTTGGTTGCTGTGGGCTTCTTGACGGGAGAAGCCCGTACGCCCTCTTCGGTTGTGAGTTTCTCGCTTGCCAAATCCTGCATCAATGCTCCCTGGGGTTGCTGTGACTCAACTCCCAGCCTACTAGCGGAATCTTCCCCGGCGGTTGATCGTTCAACTACCGGGCGGACGGGTGCGCGGTAGAGCTCCAAGTTGGCTCCCGTAAACTGTCCCCGTTGCCCTAGCTATTCACTACGACGTCGAGTAACCCGAGGAACTGATGAGCCCCGCAAACGAATCCCGCCTGTCAAAGGCTGAACGCACCGCCCAGGCACGGGAAAAAGCGCGAGCAATCCGCGAAGAACAGTTGAAGAAGGAGAAGCGCAACAAGCTTCTGGTCGGCTGGGGCATCGTGGTTGCCATCGTCGTCATCATTGCCATAATCGCCGCAGTGGTTATCGGCAACATCCAGAACAACGCTCCGGTTGCAGACCAGGGCCCGACGCCGGCCAACGGCAACGTCCACGGCGGCGTCACGCTGCTGGCTGGCAGCGAAGTGGTGAAGTCGGAGCCCGGCAGCGTCAACGTCGCAGATGTTCCCTCCGCTCCCGCCACCAAGCCCGCCACGGTGACCGTGCCCGGCGGCGAAGCTGAGGCCGGGAAGCCCGTCAAGGTGATCGCCTACATCGACTTCATCTGCCCCGTCTGCAAGCGGTTCGAGACCACCTACGGAGAGTCCCTGACCAACCTCCGCAACGAAGGCAAGATTTCCCTTGAGTACCGCCCCCTCGGGTTCCTGGACCTGCAGTCCACCACCAACTACTCATCCCGCGCAGCCAACGCCGCAGCATGCGTAGCGAACACCTCCCCGGAGAAGTACGCGGACTTCTTCAACCTGCTCTTCGAACGCCAGCCGGCCGAAGGCAGCGCAGGCATCTCCGACAAGGACCTGAAGGCCATGGCCACTGAGGTTGGCGCCGCCAATATCGACTCGTGCGTGGACAGCAAGCAGTTCCGTCCTTGGGTGAAGGTTGCCACGCAAGAAGCAGCCGCAATCGGCATCACCGGCACGCCGACCATCTTCGTCGACGGCAAGCAGTGGGACGGTTCCACTGACCTGAACGCCGAGATCCAGACCGCCATCACGGCAAAGGGCTAAGCCTTTATCTGACATCACGACGGAGGCCGGTCACCTTCTCGTTGAGGTGGCCGGCCGTTGTTGCTCAGGCAAATTTCGTTGACGGGGATGGTCTGGGCTAACCTTATCTAGCGCTCTTTCGCGCATGGTTCCGGGTAGCCGGAGCGTGCCTCCTTAGCTCAGTTGGCCAGAGCACCGCTCTTGTAAAGCGGGGGTCGTCGGTTCGAATCCGACAGGGGGCTCCACGAACCCCTCCATTCCGGCGATTTTGCCCGGGATGGAGGGGTTTTTCGTGTCTGAAATGCAGGGCACTACACGTTTACTACACGCTTTCAAGAAGGCAGACGACACCAGCGGGCTCCCCAGCTGCATAGAGGGAACCATGCAGTCAGAGAAGAAGGCCCTGAGGGCGACGACGGACCGAGACAACGTAGGGACGCTCAGGGATACAAATAGGACCGTCGGCAGGTGTCAACCCATTCCGGCGGATACCAGGAACAACACCTGTGCCGGCTGTACTTCCGACGCGTCGAAGCATCAGAGTTGCAGAGGCAGTGTGCGAAGGACGGCCAAGTACCGGACTGATTCTGAGCCTTTGAACGGGACCTCCTGATGGGAAGGTCCAGCCTGCCGATTGGCACTTGGGGAACGATCAGCGCCGCGAAGGACGAGACGACAGGGAAGTGGCGGGCCAGTTGCAGGTTCCGCGGCTGGGACGGGGCCACTCGGACGTACAGCAAGTTCGGTTCGACCAAGGGCAAAGCCACAACCGCGCTGCCAACCCCACTTTGAACGTGCGACGACAGACGCGAGAGACCAGACTTGAAGCTGTCAGCGGTCTCCTGGCCGGCTGGGGTGCAGCTAGTAATAGAGCGTCTCGCCCGTATCGAGGCGCACAACAATGCCCCATGCCTTTGGCCTGCTCTTCCCCATCACAGCCCTTTCATCTGGCCTCAATCTTCGCACTCAGTATCGGGCCCGCAGGATTGGCAGGACGCACACTGCAGTGGCTCCTAGTATTGACACATATCCTTACCTAGGTATGGTTTAGTGTATGCATAACATGAACGGGATGACCGTCGCGGAGGTGGGGGAGAGGCTCGGTATCACCCGCGCGTCCGTTCATGGCCTGCTCGGCTCTGGCCAGTTGACGGCCAGTGGCAGGGCTGGCCGTATGCTGCTCATCGATCGTCAGTCGGTGGAGCGCCTGGCCCTGGCCGGTACCCGTCGCGGCCGCGCCTGGACGGCCAGGATTGCTTGGGCTGCATTGGCGCTGCTCTCTGGCCAGAACCCCACCTGGATCAGCGCTTCGGAGAAGTCCCGGTTGAAGAGGCGACTGCGTGAGCTGGACGCCGACGCCGTTCGTGTTCTTGCCCGGAACAAGGACATAACCCATCGCTATAGGGCGACTTCGGACGGGCTGGCCGCACTTAGCGACCACCTGATCCCGAGTGGCGCCTCGGCCATGCGCGAGGAGTCCATTGCAGGGACCTTCGGGATGGCCGGCGGGAGCGGGACTGCAGAGGGCTATGTCATGATCGGCGACGTATCCGCCCTCGCGGACGCGTTCGGCCTGGTTGAAGATCCAGACGGCAACGCCATCATTCATGAAGTCGATTTGGATGAACCCTTTGCCGACGGCCGGGCGCCGGTGGCAGCGATCGCCGTGGACCTCATGGACTCACTGGCAACCCGCGAACGCAGCGCCGGACAACGCGTCATCAACGAACTGCTCCATGTCTGAACCTGAACTGGACGCAGTCGCCGAAGCGGAAGATGACCGCGAGACCTGGGACGTGCCTGTGCCTCCTGGCGGCTGGGGAACACCATGGCCACAGTGCGTGGAACTGGCCCGTGCCCTGCCGTCCACCCAATGGACGTTGGTCGGTGGGCTCATGGTGCAACTGCACGCTGCGGCCGCCGGTCTTGCCGTCTCCAGGCCAACGGCGGATGTCGACATTGTGCTGCACATCGAGACCGGTGCGGCGACGACGACGAACCGGTACTCATCAGCATCCCGAATGCCCTCGGGGCGTTGGTCTTGAAAGGCGCGGCCTACCGCGAGGACTCCCGCGACAGGGATCGGCACCTCGATGATGCCGTCGTCCTCTGCGCGACCATCAGAACACCGCTGGCCACGGCGGCCCAGATGAAGGGCAGCGATAGGTCACGGGTTCTTTCCCTGCACAAAGAGCTGGCCGATCCGGGGCACCGATCGTGGCAGCTGCTGGACCCGGTCGACCGGACACCGGCGATGGACGCGCTGCGCATACTTGCCGCCAATCACAGCCTGCCGCCAGCCAACCGCCTCAAATCCGGCTGACAACGTCGAGGAGCGGCTGTCTAAAAACAATGGTCATAAAATCCCGGCCATTGTTATTTGACGTAAGAGCAAAGCGCAGGCTGAAACTACGCATGTCAAAGTTGAAGGGCTTGATGTGGCAGCATGCATGCTGTCGGGGCGATCAATCGCCCGTTCAGGAAGGGAACTCATAGTGCCACCGCGTCAAACACCTGCCCAAAAGTTGTCAGCGAAGCTATTGCTGGGCAATGAATGGGCGCCGATCACCACCCGGATGGGTTTCATCAACCTGCCCTTGGACGACAGCGCTCACGAGTGGCGGGTGTGGGCTCAAGGCCGTCCGACGGAAGGCGGGACAGGGGTTGGTGTCACTGAACTGAACGGCACGCTTCCCGAACTTTTCGAGAAACTCCTACCCCTCGACTGGAGCTATCGGTGGCTTCTTCTGGAGACGAGCAACCCGGAATGGACTGCCATCGTGGACAACTCCCGCGGAGGGTCCAACCTTCATGCCGCCCTTCACATGCATTTCCCGGACGCCCGCGGAATCACTACTGTCGAGGTCGAGGACGAACCCCGGAACATCAAACGGTTCGACGATGAACCAGGCCGAGGCCGTTGGGGTTCACGGACCTTCACAGTCCACGACAAGGAAGGGCTGAAGCGGTTCCTGAGCCTCAGCAACTTTGAGCCGTGGAAATTCAACCAGAATGGCGAGCCCTACGATTTCGAGGACACGTCCAAGTACGAGGAACCGAAAACGACGGACCGGTTCACCCACGAGATGCTCGTCGAGTACTGCCGTCAGCTTGGACTGGAGCCGTTCGAGGATGACTTCTACGTCCCGACCGGCCGCGCAGTGATGATCGAATTGCTTGGGGATTCCCGGGAACGGCTCGGATACACCTTGGCAGAAGCCAGAGCAGGCTACGAGGATCTGACCCAACGGGTCTGCCAGGAGCCGGTTGAATGGAAGCAGCTCCACCCGTCCGGCGTCGAATACCCGCCCTATGATGCGACGTTCCCGATGACCGGGTACAAGCGCTTTGCCAAGCCCACCCCTTGGGATGACGCCCGGACCGAATTTGAGCAAAGCCTGCAGCGGTACAGCTCTCATCCGGCGGAGGCATCCCTGAGCGTAGGCCTCGATGAGCATGGGACATTGGCCTACCCGACGTTTGAGATCACCAACCCGCGACTCAGTGTCCTGGTCGCCCCGACACTGCTGGAAGCGCCGGCAGCGGTGCGTGAGTACACGGCGGCGTTCATCAGCGTCCAGTACGAGAAGTTCAACGGTATGTCCGTCTACAAGGCGTTCTATCCGAACAAGAAGCAGATGGCCGTCATCCGGAAGCTCTACAAGGACCAAGGCCTGTACCCGTTCGACCAGCCATCCGATGGCGTCTACTACACACTGGCGCTGGACAAGATGGTCCGCATGACGACAGACCTGAAACTGACATCGGAGCTCGTGGACTGGGAGAACACCATCGCTCAGGCAGGCCCCAAGGAGGTGGCTGCGCCGGACCGGAGAAGCCACTCGAAGGCGTGGGACATCCGGCTGCACATCCAGGAGAACGAGGACGCCATCTGGAACGCCGAACTCGACGACCGCTGCGTGTGAGGTCTGCGCCTGACTACTACTGACCGGTGGCGTGCTCGGCCCAGTAGATGGCTCTGCGGACGGCCTCGGTCCGCTGTTGGGTCGGACAGGATGAGGCTGATTGCGTAGAACGGGATGAAGATCAGGGCCATGAGCGGGCCGAAGATGACCCCTGCTTCCTTGGCAGCGTTCAAGGCCGACAGTTGATGTCGTCAGCCTCAAACTGCTGTGGTGAAGTGAACTAATGTCCTACCGATCGCCGAGCTTCTCCAAGACCTCGGCAGGCGGCTCCGGTGTTGGCCGGTCCGCGGGGATGACGACCCAGACGATGCCGTGCTCGTCCTGTCGGGTGGTGGCCGCAAGTGTGCCTAGGGGTTCGGCAAGATTGATCGCTATGTCCCGCGCGTAGCCTTCGATGGTGCCGTCCGCTGAGGTGGGCGTGAACTCGAACCGGTGGCCCAGGATCGTGGTTGGGTCCATGGAGCGGCGGTGCACTACGCAGGCGGCCGGTCCGTCCTCCCAGATGCCGATGATCTTCACGTCCACGGTCCAGTAGCGGTCGACCGCGTCGTCTATGTGCTGAACCAGGTGCATGGCGGGCCAAGCTTTCTAAACAACTCGCGCCGAGCCGACGTGCCTTAACTATTCGAGACCAGAATGTTGGCGTGTACCTTGGTGAAGCCGGAAGCTTCCAGGTCTTTGGTGTCGTAGCCGTCTGGGACGAGAATGGATGTTTTCTGGTCAGGCCCTGACGCCTTCAGGATCTCTCCACGTCCTGAACCCTTTCCTGCGCAACTGGCGTGCCAGCCGGCGGGGTTTTCAACGGGATAGACAGCGAGGCATGAGGTAAGCCCTTCCTCATCCTGTCCGAGGAAGAATTTCTTACCGTTGGCCTCGGCGACCAAAAGTACTTTGCTCAGGTTTGTGTCGGGCCCGAAATTCACACCGTCGGGAAGGCTGTCGCTCGCTGTGGATTGACGCTCGAGCGCCTTGAAACCGGGTGCCTCGCCGGAACAACCCGCGAGAAACGAACTAACTGCGAGCGTCGTGACTAGGAATGCGAACTTTGGCTTCTTAATGGCGCTGCCCCCTCAGGCTCTTGTGTGTTTGATTCTAGCCACAACGCAGGAAAGCCCCGCCGATGGGGGACCGGCGGGGCTTCCAATTCAAAACTATGCCTGTCTGGTTCCACCACCAATTGGATTCGCTAACAGCATTTCGCTTGAATACGTAGCTGTCATTCGAGCTGAAGCAGACGGCCGGTCTGCGGAGTCAAAGGCGACGGAGGATCTCTCCGTCGCCTTTGACTCCTGCGTATAGGGACCGTCAGTGGGTTCGTTTTGCGTTACCGCGGGCAGCACGGCGTGCGATGCCCTTCGGGATGCCGCGTTTGGCTATGTAGATCAGCACTCCCACGACGATGAGAACGAGTATGACTACTGCGGCAATGATGAGGTGCCAGGCGGCGATTCCACCCATGGTGATCCTCCTTGGATAATTAGGACGAGTAGGTCATGTAGGCTCCGCCGAAGCCAACATTCAGCTGAACCCAGAAGTTGAACGCGAAGGGCGTACCGGCAGGATAGGCGAGGACGGTCAAGCGAGCCGTCGCGGGGGCCCCGGGTGTTTCATACTCTCGAGTTACCGCGAACTCCGTCTGTTCTGCGCTCGATGCTCCGCCGATGATGTAATCGGGGGAGTAGATGCTTCGAATGTAGTCGACATTGTTATCGACAGCAGAGTAGTCGGCGCGGAAGCCCATGTAGACCAGGCCCGCCCAGAAGTCGACCAAGCAATTGTCGTAGTTCTCGGTCGCTCCGACACGGTAGTACCCGCACTCGCTGATACCACGGGTTGTTATTTCGCCCTCTTGAGGCGCGGCCGCTGGCTTTTGAATTGACGTGACGTTAACGGAGCCGTCAGCGAACCGGGAAACAGTTTCTGTCTTGCCCGTCTTCTCGACGGTTTGGGTATCCACCGGCGTGGCCCCATTCAATGAGTCCCAGGTCTCACCACGCTGGTATTTGGCGACCAGTCTCTCCTGAGTTTCCGCCGTTACCTTGTAAAGGGTAAGGAACTCACGAGCCTGTTCCAGGGACTGGTTCACGTCTGAAACGGCCACTTTGGGTGCCGGCGACTGAGCAGCTGTTGCTGCCGGAACAGATGCCATGGTCAAACCAGCAGCAAGAAGAATTGCGGTTCCGAACGCGGATTTTTTCAAGGTATCCCCCAGTAATCTTGACTATTTTTCGGTCCGTTGCCGATCAGTCCAGTGTTAAGAGAGGATCTGAGGATTGCAAGTCAAGTCCCCCACTGCAGTGAAAGGTCCGCTGTGCCGGGTCATAGAGGGTGGGGTTGTGGCTTGGCACCACGAGCCTCGCGGAGCCGCTTCCCAGCGTCTGGAGGGAAGCACACGTCTCATAAGGCAGCGATGATTATCTCAGGTGTTTACGGGCTACGAGCCGCCGAGCAGGTAGTGGAGCCGGTCCCGCCTGCTGACCCCGTGGCGGCGTTGCAAGCCAGCCGGGCAGATGGAGCCCAGCAGCCTTTCCGGACCACACTGTTCCACACCGGCATCAATTCGGGGCCGGTCACCATGACTGTAGACGTCCTAGGTGCCCGTCCCGAGTCTGTTCTGGAAGGGTGGGAGGACGTTCATGAAGTCTCAGCCAATCTTCCTGCAGGGCGGGTGGCCGCCGGCGGACCCATGGAGGAACTGACGGCCTTGGGAGAAATGGGGGAGGACGAATCCGGAGACTACAGAATCCGAGTGTCCGCTGTGGGCCGCGATGCGGCTCCCGACTTGGTCTCTTCGACAGCTGTTGAAGACTATCTGGTGCAGATCTGGCCTGAGGCGGTGTTAGCGCCGCGGGTTCTCTCCGCAACTTCGCAGCAGCGCCAGTACTGGGCGGCCAGGCTGGGCTAAGCGTGTGGTGGCGGAGCTACTTGAGCTCAGCCGCCACTTCGGCTCCCTGAGAAACTCTTGCGGAGAGGGCATGGCGCCTACATCTGGCGGACATGGGCACCCCTGCCCATATACGCCAGAAACCCCCGCTGATAGTTTCGCTCTATCCATACAGGACTATTTGGGGGAGTAACCATGAAACGCAGAATTGCCGCAGCATTGCTCGGATTGGGCATCGCAGGTTCCACACTCGTCGGCGGTGCGATTCCTGCCCAGGCGGCCACGTTGAGGGTGTACACCTATGAGTCACTTTCAACATGCAACCAGGCCGCTGAATACTACGCCCAGCGCGGCACCATCGTCCAGTACTGCACCGTCATCAGCACCGTCAACGGTGTGCCGGTCAAATGGCGTCTGATGTTCAACATGTAGGAGTGTGCTGGCACGTCGCTGCCCGCCACGATGCCTTATTCAAGGACTACAGCAGGCCCACTCCAGGCATGACACGAAACGGGACACGCCGTCTCGTAGGGCGAGGGATTCAATCTGCTCCGGCCGATCGATCATGCAGATCTTGTGGGACTCCTGAGGGGTCGTCTCCCTAAGCCGAGTCACGTCGCCTATTCGCCCCAGCCTACGCAACGCACACGATGGAGCGGGCCCGACGAGAAGAAGAAGCGCTGCATGGACGTCAGCCGGGCTACTGGGGTTTGTACGATCTCAGCTGGCTGATCTTCTGCCGTGTCGCCACGATCAGAGGGCGTGCCGCGACAACCCCTGCCTTCAAAGTGCCAAGAACCTTACTCCAGCTGCTGCGGAACGGCTCCTGGTCCCGCAGGTTTTGCGTCAGTCCCCATGTTGTTCGGGTGAGGTGCACGGCCATCACTACGGTGAACAGGGAAATCGCCAGGCCGGCAGCCGATGCCACTACGATCATCACGCCGGTGATGTGCACTAGGAGGACGGCAGGGATCACTACTGTGGGGGCGTCAAGAAGGTCCATATTCGTTTCTCGTTGGTTGGTCTGGTGGATCGGCTGTTGTGCGGTGTGGCCGTGGCTGGGCGGCGGTGTTACACGTCTTTCAGCGGGCGCACCTTCATATTATTGAAAGTCTCGGGACGCTGTTCGGCGCTACTGCCGGACGCTGGCCCCTGGCGTCGTCTTCTGACGAAGCTGCGTCAGGCCGGCGACAGTCAGCCCGGCGGTGAGAGCCATCGCTGCTACCCAGAGGGTCAAGCCTACGAGGTCGTGAACGGCCATTTGGGGGAGACGTCGGTCCGGTACAGCAACGACGCCGATGAACGCGCCAATGAGTCCGAAGTAACTGCCGGTCATAAATCGTTGGTGAGCGCGGATGTTGCCCTTACGGACGGACCACAAGCCCAGGGTCAAGGTGCAGAAAGTCAGCACAGAAAGTGCGTGAAGCCAGTTGAACCCGCCGTCGATGGTCCGGATCCCGAATGAGGTGAGGACAACGACGTACATGGTCGCCGCCCAGACGCGGCCCAGGATCTTGTGTGCTGCGGTGCCTTTGTTGCGCTTGAGCAGGTTTACGGCGCCGAAGATCAGGGCGTAGCCCGCAGCGATGGCGTGCAGGGCGATCAGGAAAGTCCACGGCGAAGGCATACGGCCAGCCTAGCGAGTCGGACGGGCAGTGACGGACTGCGGCAACATGGGCGCAATGATCGGAATCGCTGCCCTGTTCCGGCTCGAACGTCCGTGGTCTCTGGCGGCGATCACAATCGTGGCCGCTATATTGGTCAACTGGATTCTCCGGAGGCACACGGTAGTGGCAGCTACTCACTGCAAATCCTTGCCTGCGTAGCCTTCAAGCGTTTTTATGGCGTGTACTCGCCCGGCCAGAACTCCTTGGCACCTGCAGCAGCAGCCTTGAGCTGTCCGCCGTCGAGAATTAGAGAGCTTTCCTCGATGCCGAGCGCGGGCCATTGCGTGACCAGCCGAAGGTCGCCTTCCTTGGGAAGAGGCCACAGCCAGAGTGATCCCGAGCCGGCAAGTTCGTCGTCACCGCCGCTGCCTCCACCGCCGTTGAAGGAGAGGACGGGAGCTGTGGGCTGCTGTGACGGGTCCATGTACCGGCCACCTCCGTGGGCTCCGGTGAAAGCGCGGGAACCGTCAGGGAGTTCTACGCCGAACAGCAGAAGCACGTCCAGCAGATTTTGTTCGGGCTTCGGGCGGAACCCGTGCTGGAAGAACACGCCATTGAGGGCTTCCCATTCCTCGTCTGTCTCGTCGGCCCGGCGGATGATCCAGGTCAGATCGAAATTGCATCCGGTGGAGAACACTTCAACGCCCTTGACGGCGATCACCCTGGTGGGGCTGAAGTACAGGAACTGACCGATGTGGACCAGCGCGGGGAGCTCGTAGCGGGGTGTCCCGGACCATGGCGGGGGAACGAAGCGGCCTTGGCGCCCACGTTTGGGCTGGGTTGGAATGGGGAAATCCTGGAAGAAGGCCATGGGGTCCTTTGCTCGCTGGTTTCGACCGACCAGCGGAACGACCGATTGCGCGCGTCGTTGTGGATCCCCCAATCCGTCCTTCACGACGAGTCTAGCCGTGTAGGTCGGGATGCCGCGAAGAAGCTCCTTGTCAGTCTGCATTGACACAATGACTCGTGTCAGTCTAGCCTGACAGCATGGAAGCTGATGAACTCTCCGAGCAGATCCACTCCACCAACCCCGCCGTCGGATTGCGGGCCGTGGGTGCCCTTCACCGCCTGGCCGAGCAAGTGGAAGCCGTCCATGTCCGGGCGGCACGCGAGCAAGGCTGGACGTGGGAGCAGATAGGTGACGCTTTGGGTGTTTCCCGGCAATCGGTGCATGCCAAATACAGGGAATGACCAGTTACGGAGAATGACCAAGTACAGGGAATGAGTTGAGCAATGTTTGAGCAATTTACCCATGACACCCGCCGGATCGTCGGGTTTGCCATGGAAGAAGCACGCAGTCTGGGCGACAAGCGAATGGGAACTGAGCACCTGCTCCTGGGGGCACTCCACGAACGCGGCCCCGCTGATGTCCTGGGCGTCTCCCTGGACGATGCGCGGAAGGCGGCGGCCAGGCTTGACGCCGCTGCGCTGGACGCCATCGGCTTCAAAAGCAAGGGACTTGTACGGGCACCCATGCCAACCCGCGGAAGGAAGCCGCCTTTCAGCTCCGGAGCCAAGGAGGTCATGGCGAGCATGGTGAAATCTGCTGTGGATCAAAAATCCCGGAAGATCACCGCATCGAGCCTTTTACTCTCCCTGTTGGATCGGGAGGAGCATGACCCCGTGTCCGCCCTGTTCGAGGAGCTCAAGGTAAACCGTGAAGCTGTTCGAGAACGGCTGCTCTCCCAATAGTCCCGAAGAGAGTCCAAGTAGCGGGAGGCTCCAACGGGAGCAAAAAACGAGTACATATTACTCGTGTCCCCGCGGGTGGGAGCGACTTGACTGAATCCAGCGGATCCAAGCAACGGCCCATGACCCCCCTCGTCGGCCGGTGCTGCCCATCGGATCCGCGGCGCAGGGCCGGACGCATCTCCCAGAAGTGCTGTCCGGCCCTGACGCGAGGGCTGCGCGGCTGGGACGACGACGGCGACGCCCCAGCGTGTGGAGGCGTCGCCGTCGTGATGGTGCCAAGTGGCGCCTATGGCGTGGGGCTGCCCCCGTTGACGTTGAGGGTCTCGCCCACTACGTAGCTGGATTCCGCCGACGCCAGGAAGACATAAGCCGGAGCCAGTTCGGCCGGCTGCCCGGCGCGGCCCAGGGGAGTGGACTGGCCGAACTCGGGGAGCTCTTCCTTGGGTTGACCGCTGCTGACCTGCAGGGGAGTCCAGATGGGTCCGGGTGCAACAGCGTTGACGCGGATGCCCTTCGGTGCGAGCTGTTGCGCGAGTCCCTTGGTGAAGTTGTTGATGCTCGCCTTGGTCGTGGCGTAGTCCACCAGGGTGGGCGACGGGTTGTATGCCTGGATGGACGTGGTGTTGATGATCGTCGAGCCCGCCGGCAGGTGCGGGAGCGCCGCTTTTGTCAGCCAGAACATTGCATACACATTGGTTTTCTGTGTGTGGTCGAATTGCTCGTCCGTGATGTCGGCCAGGTTTTCCTGGGCAACCTGCTTTCCGGCGTTGTTGACCAGGATGTCCACGCCGCCCAAAACCGCGACGGCGGTGCCCACCAGTTCCTGGCAGGTCGCCGGGTCCTTGAGGTCGCCGGGGACTTTCACGGCCTTACGGCCTGCTGCCTCGACAAGTGCCGCAATCCGCGCGGCGTCCTCTTCTTCTTCGGGCAAGTAGGACAGTGCGACGTCGGCCCCCTCACGTGCGAAGGCGATGGCGGTGGCTGCGCCGATCCCTGAGTCGGCGCCGGTGATGATCGCCTTGCGCCCCTCAAGCCGTCCGGTGCCGCGGTAGCTTTCCTCGCCGAGATCCGCCTTGGGCGTGAGTTCGGCGTCGAGGCCGGGCTCGGGCTGGTGCTGCTTCGGCGGGGAGATCTGCTCGTAGGCGGTGACCGGGTTGCGGAAGGTGTACTGGTCAGTCATGGTGGTCCTCCGGTTTCTTAGGCGTGGAACACGAAAGCTAAGTAAGCTTATGATTTCCAGCCTAGACACGTGAAGGCGTCCCTGCCAAACCGGGGAACCACCTCCCATATCAAGCTGCTGTGTGCACCGCCACGGAAGCCCGTTCAACGGCGGGGCACGCGATTTTCACGGGGCCGTCGCCAGCGGCCTGATCCAGGCCGAGCAACATGCGGACGCCGGCCGCCCCGAGTTCGTAGTGCGGCAGGGAAACGGTGGACAACGGCGGGCGGAGGTGCGCGGCAATGACCTCTTGGTTATCGAAGCCCACAACGGCCATGTCCTCAGGAATGGCGAGCCCGTGTTCCCGCAGGCCATCGTAGAGGCCCATGGCCATGCGGTCGTTGTAGCAGTAGACGGCGGAAACGTTGAGCTTGAGCAGCTCCTCCGTCGCGCCGTAGCCACCTTCCTGGTCCGGGTACGCCTCCATCACCAGTTCCGGATCGAAAGCAATTCCCTCCGCTTCCAACGCCTCCCGGTAGCCCTCGAGCCGGCCGTCCTTGGCCGGAGCGGGAGTGGTGGTGTTGATGAAGGCGATACGACGATGCCCCCCGCGCAGCAGGATTTCCGTGGCCGATTTCCCGCCCTGGGCTTCATCGGGCACTACGGCGCGGGATGCCGGCGAATCCGGCGAAAAACAGTTGACCAGCACGAAGTCGGACTCACGAAGGGTTTCCGGAACTTCCGTGGCCCGGTGGAACCAGGTTGAGTACAGGATGCCGCGGACCTTGTACTCCAGCATCATGGCGATCGCGTCCTTTTCCAGGTCCACGTTTCCTTCGGTGTTGGCGATTAGCAGGGCGTAACCGTGCTTCCAGGCTTCGTCCTGCGCGCCGTGGATGATCTGCCCCGCGAACGGGGTGGTTGCCACGCCGTCCGCTACGAGTCCGATGAACTTGGAAGTTCCGCTGACCAGATTCTTCGCCATCGCATTGGGCCGGTAGCCCAGGAGCTGGATGGCTTCCAGAACGCGCTGCCGTGTGTCGTCAGCGATGCGGGCGTTCTTCTTCTTGTTGATGACCAACGAGACAGTTGCCGTTGAAACACCGGCTGCTTCAGCAACTTCGCGGAGGGTTACCGGATGGGCGCGGTCGGTGGTGATTGGAACATCGGCCGCGCTGCCTGAATTTTTCTCCTGCGAAATCATCTGTCCTCCATCAGGAGTATATCCATCCGCTGTGGTGGTCATCCCTTGCTCGCCCCGCTCTCCAGGCCCTGGATCATGGCCTTGTTCAACACCAGGAAGACCAGCAGCAGCGGTGTGATGGTCACGCAGACAGCAGCAAACGTTGCTGTCCAGTCCACCTTGCCCATGGCGCCGATGTAGTTCTGCAGACCGAGGGGAATGGTCTTGAGGTCCTCGGAGAGGACAAAGGTGTTGGCGAAAATGAAGTCGTTCCAAATGAAGATGCTGTTTACCAGGACCACGGTCACCACGGTGTTCAGCGACAACGGCAGGGTAATCAGGCCGAAGATCCGGTACGGCCCGGCGCCGTCCAGGGAAGCCGCTTCATAGGTTTCCCGGGGAATGTACTCAAAGAAGGACGAGAACAGGTAGATGGACATGGGCAGCGCAAAGCCGGCCAGGGGAATGATCATCGACTGGTAGGTGTCCAGCAGATTCACGGTGGAGTAGTCGATGAACAGGGGGACCAGGGCGATCTGGACGGGAACGATGATGCCCACCAGGAACAACCCCCGCACGAACCGGCTCAATCGGAAGCCAAGGACCTGGATGGCGTACGCGGCCATCATGCCGAACAGGACGATGAGAAAGTTGGCGCCCATGGTCACTATGAAACTGTTGAGGATGTTCCGGCCGAGGTCACCCGTCTCAAAAGCCCGGGCGTAGTTGTCCCAGGTCAGTGCGCTCGGCAGGGCGAACGGGTCTCCGGTGGCGAAGTCCTGTTCCGTGCGGAGGCTTGTCAGGAACAGCCAGGCCAACGGATACACCTGGACGATCACGATCAGCATGATCAGGACCCGCGAAAGCGTCCGGTACAGGCTCGGCTTGCGGCGACGCCGTTTGGGTGCCGGCGCGGACGGCGGAGCTGCCGGTGACTTGGTGGCCGGGGCTGTCTGGGCGATCATGAGTCTGCCTTCCGCTTGAGCATGAAAAGGATGAGGCCGACGGCGACGAGGCACTCGATCACGATGAAGACGGAGATGGTGCTTGCGTAACCAAAGTCCGTACTGGTGAACGCTGTCTTGTACATGTAGGTGGTGAGCAGCTCGGAGGATTGTCCGGGGCCGCCGTTGGTCATGAGATAGGGGATGTCGAAGCCGCGCAGGCCGTAGGTGGTGGCCATGATGGTGGTAGTGATCCAGACAGGGCGGATGTACGGAAAACGGATCTTGGTGAAGAGCGTCCATTTGGAGGCGCCATCCAGGACGGCGGCCTCTTCAAGTTCCTTGGGAACGGCGATCAGTGCGGCGTAGATGATGAGCATGTAGAGCCCGGTGAATCGCCATCCCTCCGGGGCCGAAACTGCGGCAAGCACGGTATTCACATCGGAGAGCCAGGCGCGTTCAAAGGAACCGAGTCCCACCCAGTGCAGGAGCTGGTTGAGCAGGCCGACGGGATCGATTGAGTAGATGCGCACGAACAGGAAGGCGATCGCCACAGTGGAGATGACCGCGGGCAGCAGGTACAGGGTCTTGATGAGCTCCCGGCCCCGGCGCAGCGAGGTCAACAGGCTTGCGACAACCAGGGCGCCGCCAAGTTGCAGGACCAGGCAGATGGCCAGGTAGAGGAGCGCGTTGAAGAAGGAGCGCCAGAAAACATCATCGGCGGTGAGCATCCGGACGTAGTTCTGGAGCCCGACGAACTCCATGTCGCTGATGCCGTTCCAGGAAAAGAAGCTGAGAAACAGGGATTGCAGGATGGGGAACAGCACGGCTGCGCAGTACAGCAGCAGTGGAGGGAGCAGGAAGACCAGGACGGACGTCCTTGACCGGTTGGGAAGCATGGCGGGGCCTTTCGGGCGGGGGGCCTTGCGACCCCCCGCTGCTACGTTTACTTGAAGAACTTGGGCGCGTTCTGCTTGATGGCGTCGTTCATCGTGCTGGTGAACTGTTCGGGCGTGATGTTGCCTTGGACCAGCAGGACCAGCTCTTGCTGGAGCCTGCCGTTGGTGGTTGGGTCCAACTGCGTATCCCACGGCATGGCCTGCTTGTCACCAAGATCGTTGGCCGTCTCCAGCGCTTTCTTGTAGAGCGGGGTGGCGTTGGCCGGGATTGCCGTCTGAACATTGGTGGTGGGGGACAGTGCGCCGGTGGCCGCGTACTCGGACGGGTACTTCTCCAGGGCGAACTTCAGGAAGTCGCTGACCAACGGATCGTAGGTCTTCGAGTTCACGGCCATGCCGATGCCGGACGGTGAGACGAACTCGTTGGCCGCGGTCACGGACCCCTCAGTGGTGGGAAGGGTGAAGAAATCTATGTTGTCCCGGACTGCCGGGTTGAGCTTGTCCGTGGCAAGGCTAGGCAGCTCCCACGTTCCGATGTTGTACATGGCCGCCTGGCCGGACGTGAACTGGTTCTGCGCGTCCGAGTATCCCTGCGAAGAGAACCCGTCCTGGAAGCAATTGGCCTTGCCGAGATCAGCCATCCACTTGACTGTCTTCTGGCCCGGGGCGTCGGAGAATGAGGACTCGCCCTTCTTCAGTTTCTGCACGAAGTCAGGACCGGCTTCGCGGAAGGGCTGGTAGGCAACGTAGCGTTCCAGCGGCCACTGGTCCTGCCCGTCAATGGCGATCGGGGTGATCCCGGCCTTCCTCAAAGCCGTGCACATGGCCGGGATGTCATCGAGGGACTTGGGGATGGAAACGCCGGCCTTCTCCAGGAGGGCTTTGTTGTACCACATGAATTCCAGCTCGAATTGGAACGGAATCATGTAGAGCGAACCGTCGTCGAAACGCTGGTAGTCCAAGGCGCCCGGACGGTAGTCGTCGTAGAGGTTCAAGGATTTCAACAGCTTGTCGGCGTCCACCATCTTGCCTTGCTTCGCCAGTTGCTGGGCGAACGGGGTGGCGTCGGTGTCAAAAAGTTCAGGAAGCTTGTTCGCTGCAGCCAGGGTCTCAAGCTTCTGGATGTAGGACGGCCGGTCCGGTGTGGTGATGAGGTTCAGCGCGAAGCCGGGGTGGTCCTTGGCGTAGTCATCGGCGAGCTTCTTCATGATGTTGATGACTGCGCCGTCGGCGGGCCTGGAGAGCAGCCACGAGATTTCGCGGGGTTTGATCTCGCCGGTGGGGCTGACGTTGGCAGGGTCGGCGGTGCTTCCTCCGCCGCCGCAGGCTGTCAATGCCAGTGCGGCTGCGGCTGCGACGGCGGCAACGCGGAGTAGTTTTTTCATTGCGGCAATCTCCCTTGATTGGAACAGAGGTTGGGGTGGGGGGTATTAGTTTTCGGTGCGTTGACGGATTTCGAGTTCGGTGACGCTGACGGAACCTTCACCGGCGAAAACGCCGATCCGTCCCGCCGTCAGGTCGTAGATCCGGGCGCTGAGCGCAACTTGGCGGTCGACGACGGCGACGCAAGTGTCGCCGTCGACAATCACCTCAAGGCTGTGCTCGCCCGGGGTGAGGTCGCAGGGGCGTTCCAGTTCGATATCGAAGGGGACGTCCCCGGAAACGTGCCACTGGGCGTCGCCGGTGATGGCGCGGGGCCATCGGTCAACGACCAGGCGGCCGCGCTTGGGTTCCAGGCGCAGGATGTAGGACTGGTCGCCGTCGTGGCTTGCCCGCAGGAGCAGGCCGCATTCGGTGGTGTCGGGCCCTATGTCCAGCACGGCCTTGGCGTAGAACTGCGAGGGGAGCTCCTCCCGGGATACCAGGGCTGCGTAGCTGTCCGGCACGTCCAAAGCTGCCGGCAGCTCGTCCGCCAGCGATACGTGCACGTCTTCCCAAAAGCTCTCCACCAGTTCATCCGCGAAGGAGAACCCGAGGGTGCCATCCGGATTCTGTCGGGCCTCCAGGACGGACATGGTGCCGGCCCATTCCCAAGGGCCGTGGTCCTTGTTGCCTTCCTTGCTGGCGATCCATCCGAAGAAGAAGCGGCGTCCGTCGCGTTCGGCTGTTTTGGACGCATAGAAGGCCCGGCCATCGATGCTGTCCAGGTTCGGTACGGTCCATGGGCCGTCAGGGCTCTTGGCCATCCGGTACCGCGTGGTGAACGATTCCGAGAATTCTGAGTAGACCATGTACCACCAGTCGCCCCACTGGAAAACGTCCGGGCATTCGTGAGTGATGTAGCGGCGGGGATCCCAGAAAGGCTCGGTGTGCTCCCAGGTCATCAGGTCCGTGGATACGCACTGGGCGATGACACCGCGACGCCGCTCGGGTCCTTCTGAATGCCGAGCCGCGAGCAGCATCCGCCACTGGCCTTTGGCTTCATCCCGAAAAACGAAGGGATCCCGCCAGTCCCCGGATTCGTACCCGTCGGGAGCTCCGAAGGTGAGCTCCGGGTGCTTGGTCCAGCTCTGCATGCCGTCGGTACTGGTGGCGTGCATGACCAGTTGGAGCGGTGCGCCGTCGGGGCCCAGGTTGCGGGGGTTCTGGCCGGTGTAGAACAGGTGGTGGACTCCGGCGTCATCGACGACGACGCTGCCCGTGTAGGCGTTGAAGTCCAGTTCCGCTTCGGTTCCGTGCGGGAGGGCAACGCCGTGGTCCTCGAACTGGGTGAGGTCCTTGGTGGTGATGAGGTTCCATGAAGTGCCCGGTTTGGGCTGTGACCGGACTTCATGGAGGTAGTAGAGCCAAAACTCCCCGTCTTTCTCGAAAGGGATGAGGTCGCCGACCCAGCCGTCGGCGGGTTGGAAGAAGACTGAGCGTTTCATCTGCGCTGATGTCCATTCTGCTAAAGCGTTTGATCACACTGAAGGTAGCGCAGGTCACACACATTGATCAAGCGTTTTAGCAAAGTTAATTTGCTCAAAAATATTCTTCGCTAAAACGCTTGACCACCGAAACCCCCAGCCACTAACGTCCTTGCTACCGGAGGCACACCTGTGTCCCTCGACGCCGAGCAGACACCTTTGGTCACGCCCACCGGACGAAGTAATCCAGTTCCTTTGATGGCGCACTTTGGCGTGCCCGGATGCGCAGCCGTATCCGCACACCCACCGCGTTCTCAACCAAAGAATGTTTGAGAGGAAACCGCTTCATGACGCCCCAATTTCCACGACGAACCCTTCTCCAAGGCACCGGAGCCGGCGCTTTGGCCCTGCTGATGGGTGGTGCCGTGTCCGGCTCCGCCCAGGCTGCTGCCTCGCAGCGGGCGGTCTATCACATGACACCGCCGTCCGGATGGTTGTGTGATCCGCAGAGGCCGGTGTACACGAACGGCGGCTACCAGCTGTACTACCTGCACTCCAGCATCAACAACGGCCAAGGCGGTTGGGATCACGCCACCACAACTGACGCGGTGTCCTTCAGCCACCACGGCGTAGTCCTGCCGCTCCAGCCGAACTTCCCCGTCTGGTCCGGGTCGGGAGTGGTGGACACGGCCAACACCGCAGGCTTTGGCGCGGGAGCCGTCGTCGTGCTGGCTACCAAGCCGACCGACGGCATCCGCAAGTACCAGGAGCAGTACCTGTACTGGTCCACCGACGGCGGCTACAACTTCACGGCCCTGCCGGATCCGGTGATCGTGAACACTGACGGCCGGGCTGCCACCACACCCGCCGAGATCGACAACGCTGAGTGGTTCCGCGATCCCAAGATCCATTGGGATGCGACACGCAGCGAATGGGTGTGCGTCATCGGCCGGGCCCGCTATGCGGCCTTCTACACCTCCGCGAACCTGCGTGATTGGCAATGGACCTCCAACTTCGACTACCCGAACCACGCCCTCGGCGGGATCGAGTGCCCGGACCTGTTTGAAATGACTGCAGGCGATGGCACCCGGCATTGGATCTTCGCCGCGAGCATGGATGCCTACAGCGTGGGCTTGCCCATGACCTATGCGTACTGGACTGGCAGCTGGAACGGCTCGGCCTTCATTGCCGATGACCTGACGCCGCAGTGGTTGGACTGGGGCTGGGATTGGTACGCCGGGGTGACTTGGCCGGCCGTGGAAGCGCCGGAGACCAAGCGTCTTGCCGTTGCATGGATGAACAACTGGAAATACGCCGCCCGGGACGTCCCCACCGACGCATCCGATGGGTACAACGGGCAAAACTCGATTGTCCGGGAGCTGAGGCTGGAAAGGCAGTCAGGAGGCTGGTACAGCCTGCTGAGTTCCCCGGTCGCTGCCTTGCAGGGCTACGTCAGCGCCACCACCGCCCTCGCGGACCGCGTCGTCAATGGCAGCGCCGTCCTGCCATGGACCGGCCGTGCCTATGAACTGGAGCTCAGTATCTCCTGGGACGCAGCAGCCAACGTCGGGGTGTCAGTGGGCCGTTCGGCCGATGGAACGCGGCACACGAACATCGGAAAGTACGGCGATGAGTTGTACGTGGACAGGAGTCCCTCCGAGCTGGCCGGCTATTCGCTGGCACCGTACACCCGTGCTGCCGCACCCATTGATGCCAACGCCCGCTCCGTCCACCTGCGCATCTTTGTCGATAAACAAAGCGTGGAGGTCTTTGTGAATTCCGGACACACCGTTGTTTCGCAGCAAGTTCACTTCGCGGACGGGGACACCGGGATTTCCCTCTATGCCGATGGTGGCCCTGCCAACTTCACGGGGATAACCATCCGTGAGTTCGGCAACCCCATCTAGAAGCTCTTCGTGGCGTCGCGGATTCCGCGGCTCAGGGGCAGTTCAGCGTGCCGGTCAGCGGCTGGCCTGCCCAGCTGTTGGTGGAGTTGGGCACCTTGTAATAACCGCGGATCTGGTAAGTCCACGTTCCGCTGAGGTTTCCCACGCTCTGGATTCCCGAACTGTAGGAACGGCCGGACGACTTGCTCAGATCTCCAGTGAACTGGACGACGCCGTCGGGATCGATGACTTTGAGCTCGTAGTAGTTCGCATAGGTTACGGCGGTGTAGCTTCCTACACTGATCTTGGCCTGGCCGAACCACAAGAAGGAATCACAGCTCTTGGTTACGGAGACGGTATTGGCCGCCGGTGCCGGGATCCGCGCTGCCGCCACGGCCATGCCGGCGCTTTCGGTGTCGTGGAACTGTGCATGGGCCGGAGACAACGAAAAGCCCATCAGCATCAGCAGGACGGCCAGGAAGATGGCCGGTCCGCGCCAGAGGATGAACTTGATCCGCATGCTCGTCGTCACTTCCGTTTCTGATGGTGTGGATTGGCCTTGATCCAACTCTCCCAAGGGATCCTCAGGAAAAGATCCTTCGGACCCTCAAGGTCTACTCAAGACTCAGCGAAAGCCTGGATTTGACCGGCACAGTAATGGCCGGGAACCGGCCTGAAGGGCAAGACGGGCCGGTTCCCGGGGTTTGGGGTGGTTTATTTGGTGGTTTCGGTGCGTTGGGTGCCGGTGAAGGCGAAGGCGATGGTGGAGGTGGCGCCTTGGAAGGTGTTGTC
>NZ_JARDAN010000025.1:0-48298 GCF_040560085.1 Paenarthrobacter sp. CC6
GTGGAGGAGGGGCGGGTGGGAAGGGGTTGGGGTGTGGAGGAGGGGCGGGTGGGAAGGGGTTGGGGTGTGGAGGAGGGGCGGGTGGGAAGGGGTTGGGGTGTGGAGGAGGGTCGGGTGGGAAGGTGGCGGGGTGTGGAGGAGGGGCGGGTGGGAAGGTGGCGGGGTGTGGAGGAGGGTCGGGTGGGAAGGTGGCGGGGTGTGGAGGAGGGTCGGGTGGGAAGGTGGCGGGATGTGCGATTTGCCCCTACCCCAGGTAGGGAAAGGCGCTAATTCACCGTCGCATGCAACAGAACGCTTCCAGTCGACGCACTGGCAGGTATGAGACTGCTAGAGGCTGATCTTTACAAACAACATAAAAACCGGCGGCTCCGCTCCCTTGGGAGCTGAACCGCCGGCTTAAGGAATCCGGTTAAGGCGTAATCCTTACGACAGGACGTCCGCGAATTCCTTTTCGAAGAACTGCTTCGGCTTGGCGCCGATCACGGTGCTCTTCACTTCTCCCCCGCTGAACAGGTACACAGCCGGGATGGAGGTGATGCCGTACTCGGCAGCGATTGCCGGGTTGTCATCGACGTTCAGCTTTACGACGTCAACCTTCTCGCTGTACTCAACGGAGATCTCGTCGAGGATGGGACCGAGTTTGCGGCAGGGGCCGCACCACTCTGCCCAGAAGTCCACGATGACCGGCTTCTCGGAAGCCAGGACATCCGTGCTGAAGCTTGCGTCAGTTACGTCTTTTGCGTTGCTCATAACTTTTCCCTTCGTATGGTTGCTTGGATGCAGCTTAGGAGTGCAGGTCTGCGAGGTAGTGTTCGACGTCGAGGGCAGCGACACAACCGGAACCCGAAGCCGTGATGGCCTGGCGGTAAGTCGGATCGATGACGTCGCCCGCAGCAAACACACCCTTGATGTTGGTCCGCGAACTACGACCCTCAACGGCGATGGTTCCCTCGGGAGTCAGTTCGACTTTGCCTTTGACCAGATCCGTACGTGGATCGTTGCCGATAGCCACGAAAACACCCGTGACTGCGAGCTCGGACTCGGTTCCGTCCACCAGGTTCTTCAGCTTCAGGCCAGTGACCTTATCCTCACCGAGGACGTCTTCAACAGCCGTGTTCCAGACGAACTTGATCTTCTCGTGAGCCTGGGCGCGGTCACCCATGATCTTGGAAGCCTTCAGGGTGTCGCGGCGGTGGACAACGGTGACCGACTTGGCGAACTTGGTGAGGAAGAGTGCTTCTTCCATCGCGGAGTCGCCACCACCGATCACTGCGATGTCCTGATCCTTGAAGAAGAAACCGTCGCAGGTTGCACACCAGCTAACGCCGTGGCCTGAGAGTCGCTTCTCGTTGGGCAGACCGAGCTCGCGGTACGCCGAACCGGTGGACAGGATAATGGCCTTCGCCTGGAAGGTCTCCCCCGTGCCGATGGTGACGGTCTTGATGTCGCCGTCGAGATCCAGCTCGGTGACGTCCTCGAACTGAATTTCAGTGCCGAATCGGGCAGCCTGCTTCTCGAAGTTCTCCATAAGGTCCGGGCCCATGATGCCATCAGGGAATCCCGGGTAGTTCTCAACGTCCGTGGTGTTCATCAGTTCGCCACCGGCAGTGACCGAACCGGCAATGAGCAGAGGCTTCATGTTGGCACGGGCGGTGTAAACAGCGGCTGTGTAGCCGGCGGGGCCTGAACCTACGATGATGACGTCACGCACCTGCGATGCGCTGTTTTCTGCAATGCTCACGTGGCGTGAACCTCTTCCTTAGTCGATGCTGCGGCTTTCGGGGCAGCCACCTGACTCAACCCCTTATGTGTTCCAAATATTCCGTTGGAGTTGGGGACCCTAAAAGCCACCAACATTCAGGGTACCGTCTGGACACCTGCCTTATCGAAGCGGTGACGCTGGCAGAGACAGCAGTAAGGGCCGCCCCGACGAATCGAAACGGCCCCTCTGATAACTCCCCGGATGTGACTACTGAACGGAAACTTCAGCGAGCCGGAGCCCGAAGTTGTACTGCGTCTTGGGTGCGGCCAGCTTGGGCAGCGCCTTGATGACAACAATGACGTACTGGGCCTTTGTGGGGCTTGCCAGCGGAATGGTCAGTTCCGGGGATGTGAAGCTGTTGGTGCCTACGAGCTTGGCGCCATCCATGGCCGGCCGATCGTTGGTGAACACGCTGATGTTTCCACCGGAACCGCCCAGCTGGTTGAGGACCACGGACTTGATATCCGCCGGTTCCTTCAGCTTGATCATGAGCGGCACCTCTTCTGACAGGCCGCCCCAGTTGGCCGAGGCAAACTCCATGTCAGACCAGTAGCTGGCTGCGTTGCCATCGAAAGCCTTGCCGAGGTCCTTATCGAACGTCGCTGCGAACGGGAAGTTGCCGAGGCGGGTGATCTCCTCGATGGCCGGCGGAGCCGCAGGCGGAGCAGTCTCCGTGGGCGGGGGCTCCTCGCTGGTGGACTCCGAGGGCTGCGGCGTGGAGCTGCTCTGCGTGGCAGCAGGCTGGCCGCTGGGCAGGAGACTTCCCAAATTGGTGACCGCGAGGACAAGACCCACGATCAAGACGGCGGCAAGGAGGCCGCCCACGAGCCAGCGCAGCGACCGAGGCTCCTTTTCGGGAGCCTCTTCCTCATAAACGTCGTCTTCGTCTGAGTAATCCTCTGTGACAGCCGACGACGCCGGGAAGCTGCTTGCCGCCCGGTCGTAGCCTGATTCGCCGCTTCGGTTGGAAGCCGCGGTGCCCGCAGCAGACGCGCCACCGGCCGCGGCGCCACTCTCCGCGTAGCCGTAGTCTTCCTCTGACCAGAGGGACACCTTGGGTTCGCGGGCCTGTTCGCGGCCGGGAGCTGCCTGCGACGAAACAGCCTCCGACGAAACAGCCTGCGTGGGCGTCTCAGCGGCCGGAGCGGGTGTAGCAGCTGCCGAAGATCCGGCGGCAGCACCGGCGTCGTTGTTGTTCTTTGAACCGGCGTTCTTCTTCAGCGCGGACGCGGCGGCAACACCTGCTGCACCGGCCCCGGCGGCGGCAGCTGCGAGCTTTCCCGCGATCCCGCTCTTGGCGGACGACGGATTGGACGCCGGCATGGGCGGCACGTGGGGTGCGCTGCGTGCGGGTGCGGCAGGCTCAGGTTCATCATCCGACTCGGGGGTGATGGCATAGCCGTTTTCGTCGTACTGGATGTACTCGGCCTCGTGCTCGTCGTCCTCGTAAAGGCCGTCGTAGGTTTCCGGCTCATAGGTGCGCGCCTGGCCGAAGATCTCACTGCCCAGAGTCTCTGTGAAGAACGGTTCGATGTAGGGCGGGTTGGTAGCCACCACCAGGTCCAGCAGATCCGGTGCGGTGCTGTGGTTGGTGATCAGGTACGTGGTGTTTTCGCTGATGCCGAGGTCCAGGATCTGGACGTGCCCGGGGCGCTCCCCTGTGGCCACTTCGCGGGCGCTCTGCGCAACCTGTTCGGCGTTTCCGGGACCGGCAACAAGGATGCTCACGGGACGGTTGAGGACCTGGTCCACGCCGTCGAGCACCTGATCTTGGTCATGCGAGGTCAACACATTGGCCGTGACCTTGTAGCGGCCGCCAAGTACTGATCCGACGTCGATCGGGTGGGACACGTGTTCCTCCTAGGCTGTCCGGGAGCTGCGGGTCCTGCATACGGCCGGCCCGGCTAGCCGGTTCCACCGCTTTTGCAACTACCTATATTCGTTTCTAGCCTAGCGGATTCAGTGCCGCCGCCCATGTTGGCGGCACCGGCTCACTTCCTGCGGTTTCGCGGAACAGGGAAGTACGGATTGCGTCCGGCCTCGCCTTGGTATGTCCGGCGGCCCGGAAGCGGTACCGATGGGCGGAACCTGCCACCCTGCGCTGTGCTCGGTTCGTCTTCCTCCGGAAGATACACCTTGGGTGCATCCGGCTGGTCCGGTGCAGGTTCGGCGGCGCGCTGGGGAGCCACTGCGGGTCCGGCGCGGAAGGACGCGGCGTCGAACTCGCCGGAGATACGCGGGATCAAGCCGGTATCATCCGAGACCGTGGCGCGCGCCGCCGTCGTGGGTTCTGCGGGGGCGCCAGCAGGCGCTGGCGTGCCGCGGCCCAGCCGGCTCATCAGCGGACGCAGGAGGTCACGAAGTTCGGTGACGTGGAAGACGCGAAGCAGGACAAGGTAGGCCAACAGCATGACGGGTCCGACGACGGCCACCGTCACCAAGGCGGCCGGGCGGCTGCTCCACGCGAAACCGTCAGAACGGTAACTGCCAAGCAGCCACAGTGCGAGGGCGCCGGCCAGGGCGGAGCCCAGCCCCGCGTAGCCCATGCGGATGTACGAATTGGCGATCCGGGGACCGTCCAGGTGCCCCAGCAGGCGGCGCAGGAACACCACGCTGATCACGACGGACAGGATGTTGCCCAGCATGTACAGGATGGCGATCGCGTAGATGATCTGGCCGACGGGGAGGAACTGGATGAAGAAGGCACCCACAACGTAGATGACGGCCAGCCACAACTGGACATACAGGGGCGTACGGGCGTCCTCGTTGGCGTAGAACACGCGGGACATCATGAAGTTTGCGCTCAGGAACGGGGTGCTCAGGGCAAGGATGGTGAGTGTCTGCGCCAGCATCACGCCGTCTTGCCTTTCACCACCGGAGAAGAACATGCCCAGCGGCCCCGCCAATGCGAACAGCGCCAGGGCGCCGAAGACCGTGGCAACAGCCATGGTGCGGAGGCCATGCGAGAGGGCGTCGCGAAGCTCGGCTTTGTTGCCGTCCTGCGAAGCGCGTGTCATGCGGTTGAAGAGGACCGTGGCCAAGGACAAAGCGATGATCGAGTGCGGCAGCAGGTACAGCTGGCTGGCCACCTCCAGGACGGCGTTGCCTGGCAGGACAGCGGCAGCCGCCCGGTCTCCGGCGTTGTCCAAGCGGAGGCGCTCGGCGCCGGGGATCGTGGCGATCCTCATGACGTACAGGAACGCCAGCTGCCCGACGGCGGCAGTCGCCAGTGTCCAAACGCTCAGCTTGGCTGCCTGGCCGAGTCCAACGCCGCGCCAACCAAAGCGGGGACGCAGGCCAAGGCGCAGCTTGAAGACCGGGATCAGCAGGATGGCGGTTTGGGCCACCACGCCGAAGGTGGAGAAGCCGGCGAGGAGGAACGTTTGGGTTGGCCCCCAGTTGTCCAGAGTGTGGGGGTTATCGATGTTGGCGCCGAGGATCCAAATGAACAGTCCCAGGCCGGCAATGGCCACGAGGTTGTTGAGGATGGGGGCCCACATGGCGGGCCCAAAAGCCCCGTGGGCGTTGAGGACCTGCGTGAGCAGGGCATACAGCCCGTAGAAGAAGATCTGGGGCAGGCACCAGAGGGCGAAGGTGACCGCCAGGGCCTTCTGCTGCTCGGAGTATCCCTGGGTGGTGAGGTCGATGACGAGCGGCGCCGCGAGGGTCACCAAGGCCGTGAGTGCCAGTAGCACCAGCACAGCCAGCGTCAGGAGCCTGCTGATGTAATCCGCGCCCCTGTCCGGAGCCTTGCTGGCCTTGATGATCTGCGGAACCAGGACGGCGTTGAACACGCCGCCTGCCACCAGCAGGAAGATCAGGTTTGGCAGGTTGTTCGCGTTAATGAACGTGTCATTGACCGTGGAACCCAGGCCGAGGGCGGCACCGAGCATCCAGGTTTTGGCGAAACCAAGGAACCGGGAAACGAGCGTCCCTGCGGCCATGATGGCGCTGGAACGTGCTTCTCCGGATTGAACGGACTGGGTTGTTTTGGCTTCAGACATCGCCTTTATCGTCCCATGTACCCGGGTCAGAGGTGTTCGGGCAGCACTTCCCGTGCCAGGTCGGCGATGCGGCGTTCGTTCGGGAAGGACAACTTTCGGGCCAATTCCTGGATGGGAACCCACGCAGCATCCACGGCTTCCTGGTCCGGATCATTCTCGATGGTCAGCTCGCCACCGGTTGCCCTGAGCAGGAAGTGGTGCACCGTTTTGTGGACGCGGTGGCCGCTCACAGTGAACCAGTAGTCGATGCTGCCAAGCGGTGCCAGGATGCTGCCTTCGATCCCGGTTTCCTCGGCGATCTCGCGTACAGCAGCTTCCTCGTTGTTCTCCCGGCCTTCCGGATGGCCCTTCGGCAGGCACCACTCGAGACGGCCACCCCTGTTAAGGCGGGCGATGATCGCAACCCGGAGTTCGCCGTCGGACGTGTCAACTACGACACCACCGGCGGACACTTCCTCAACCGTCGGAAGCGAGGCCTGCACCGGGTGCTGCGGGGCAGGCGCGACGTGGGCACCGATTGCCGACGGCAACGGTGCGTTTGTCCTCCTGCCAGGAGCGCTCGGAATCGGGTTGGCCATGTGGTCCACTCTAACGACTCTTGCCCCGGAGTGATGACCGGGACATGGCCACAAGATGGACTGCAGGAGATGCCCGGCGGACGCATGCCTGATTTCGCATGGAACAGTGGCCCAATGCAGCGCAAAAATCTGCCAAGCTTAAGGAACTATGGCGCACGTATTGGACAGCTCTTCTGTTAACTTCACCATTGATCCGGTGGTGCTCGACCTCGGGCAGCGCTTTGTCGATGCCGGATTCGAGCTGTCCTTGGTGGGTGGCCCCGTGCGTGACCTCTTTCTGGGCCGGACCTCTCCGGACCTCGATTTCACCACCGACGCCACGCCGGACCAGACCATCACCGTCATCAAGAAGTGGGCGGACAACTTCTGGGAAATCGGGCGCGCCTTCGGCACCATCGGGATGCGGAAGAGCGGCTTCCAGATTGAAATCACCACCTACCGGGCCGAGGCGTACGACCCCGATTCCCGCAAGCCGGTGGTCGCGTTCGGCAACTCCCTGACCGACGACCTGCTGCGCCGGGACTTCACCATCAACGCCATGGCACTGCGCCTGCCGAGCCTGGAGCTGGTAGACCCCTTCGGCGGCGTCCGCGATCTGCACGCTTCCGAGCTCGCCACACCCGGCGCACCTGAGTCGTCCTTCTCGGACGACCCCCTGCGCATGATGCGCGCTGCCCGTTTCGCATCCCAGCTGGGCGTGTCGGTCCATGACGACGTGCGCCTGGCCATGTCCAACATGGCCGATCGCATCAAGATCATCTCGGCCGAGCGCGTCCGCGAAGAGCTGGTCAAGCTGATTAACGGCGCGCACCCGCGCGTAGGCATCGACCTTCTGGTGGACACTGGGCTCGCCGAATTCGTACTGCCCGAGGTCTCCGCCCTGCGCCTGGAATCCGACGAGCACCACCGGCACAAGGATGTGTACCAGCACTCGCTGCAGGTCCTGGAACAGGCTGCTGCGCTGGAAACCGGTCCTGACGGTCCGGTTCCCGGCCCCGACTTCGTGTTGAGGTTCGCTGCGTTGATGCACGACGTCGGCAAGCCGGCCACGCGCCGATTCGAACCGGGCGGTGCGGTGAGCTTCCGCCACCACGACGTCGTGGGCGCCAAACTGACGGCCAAGCGGATGAAGGCACTGCGGTTCGACAACGAGTCCATCAAAGCTGTTTCCCGCCTGGTTGAACTGCACATGCGGTTCTACGGCTACGGTGACGCCGGCTGGAGCGACTCCGCGGTCCGCCGTTACGTGACCGACGCCGGCCCCCTGCTGGAACGCCTGCACCGGCTCACCCGTTCAGATGTCACCACGCGTAACCAGCGCAAGGCCGACCGTTTGTCCTTCGCTTACGATGACCTTGAGCACCGCATCACGGCGCTCTTGGAGCAGGAGTCGCTGGCAGCTGTCCGGCCCGACCTGGACGGAGCGCAGATCATGGCACTGCTGGGACTGAAGCCCGGACCCGTGGTGGGACGCGCCTACAAGTTCCTCCTCGAAGAGCGGATGGAACACGGGCCGCTCTCACCGGAGGAAGCTGAGCAGAAGCTCCTGGCATGGTGGGAAGAACAACCCGAGTCCGCCGCCGTCGTCGAGCCTTCGACCGAAACTGAGGAGCCCTCATGAACGCTGTGACTTCCCCGCGTCCGCAACTTTGGATCCTTCGCCACGGTGAAACGGAGTGGTCCAAGAGCGGTCAATACACGGGACTGACGGATCTCCCCCTCACTGTCGAGGGCGAGCAGCAGGCCGTGGAGGCGCGGAAGGTGCTGGAAGGCATCGACTTCGACCTCGTCCTGACCTCGCCGCTGCGACGTGCCCGGAGGACAGCGGAACTCGCCGGCTATCCGGACGCCGTCCACGAGCCACTCGCCGTGGAATGGAACTACGGCGACTACGAAGGCATCAGCTCCGATCTCATCCGCAAGGACAACCCGGAGTACCTCATCTGGACCGACGGAGTGCCCAACGGAGAGACGCTGGATGAAGTAGCTGCCCGGGCCGACAAGATCATTGGGCGTGTCCTGGAATCGGGCATGGACAATGTCCTGGTTGTGGCACACGGACATTTCTCCCGGATCCTCACAGCGCGTTGGCTCGAAATGGACGCCCGCGAAGGCCGGCACTTCATTCTCGGAACCGCGAAGGTGTGCACGCTTGGTTGGGATAAGCGGACGCCAGCAATTGTCCGCTGGGGCCTCTAAACCATTAATTTTGAAAACTTTTGGCAAATTAGCCAATTGTGCTGGTAAAACTCCGTGTTCATGGGGTAGCTTATATCTTGTTCCCAGAGCGACCCGCCGGGAACCAGGCGCGCATTCACCGGTTAGTCAGCCGGGACAATGCCACAGCAGGCTGTTACGGCCAGAAAAGGAGGTTGGGAAAAATGATTACTTTGACTAGCGGACGGAAGTTGACCGTCACTGCTACCCCGGCCTCTGCTGATGACGCGCGCCGTTTTTGCTCTCTGACCCACTCCTGATTCACCGGACCGGCCTGACGTCGGCGGTGTTCATGGCCACCACTCTCCGTGGTTGGCGTTCTGAGTAGTCAGTTGTAGGCGCGGACCCACGCAGCATGACGCGGGTGCGCAGTTTCCCCAAAGTTCGGAACCAGCTTCTTGTTGGGTCGACTGCAGGAAGCACGCGCTTTTATGCACGACGATTCGGGTTCTCCTGATTCGGTCCGCAAAATCCCCTCATTGGCTTCGGCTATTTGTGTCCTTTTGGCTGTTATTTCCTTCGAAATAAATAGCTCTAATTGTTGTGCCTAAATGCCGGGTAATTCTTTGTGAAAGGAGGTGAACCATGCCAAAGCGCCCCGAAGAGATGCGTTTCTACAAGAGCAGCGATGCTCCCAAGGACCGCACACTGTTCAACGGCCAGCTGCTCGACCAGCGCCGCGAAGACGTTTTCGTTGTCCTGCACCAGATGGGACTCATCCGTTGATTCCCCTGAGCCGGCCACGAAGGAGTTCAGATGCCGGATATCCATGCTGAACCTCAAGGAGCCCACGCGGCTACGCGTGGGCTCCCCCCTTTTAACTGGGTCTGGTCCGGCGTAACTGGGTCGGGTTCGGCCATGACTGTAAGCTCGATTCATGCAGGAGACGAAGCCGCACCGGCAACGAAAACGTGCCCGCTTTGTTGTTCCCAGCCGCAGTGACTCCCTGCTTCGAAACTTCACGGAGCTGGTGGGCGGTCCATTGGGCAAACGCTCGTCTCCCGGAGAGGTTTCCGCGCGCCCGTTCACTGTTGAACGGGTACTCATCGTCCTCACTGTGATCGCGGCTCTTTTGGCCGTGCTCGCAAAGGACTACTGCCGGGTCAATGGCTGGGAAACGCCCGGCCAGTTCTACGCCACCTGCTACTCGGACTTCCCCGAGCTCTTCAAGAACCGCGGCCTGGGCGATGGCGTGTTTCCGTTCTTCACCCAGGGCAGCCTGTTTGAGTACCCGGTGCTCATGGGGATCATTGCCGGGGTCACCGCGCTCATGGTTCCCGGTCAGGGGGTGGGAAGCGAGCGGATCCTGGGGTATTTCGACGTCAATGCGACGCTGATTGTGGCGGTCTGGATGGTCACAGTCATCCTCACTGCCCGGATCAACAAGCGTCGCCCGTGGGATGCCGCCATGGTGGCCGTAGCCCCCGGGATCATTCTTGCCGGCTTTATCAACTGGGACATGTGGGCCGTAGGTTTGCTGGCCTTGGGCATGTACTTCTTCGCCCGGGACAAGTTGATCCTTGCCGGCGTGTTCATAGGCCTTGGCACAGCCACCAAGCTCTATCCATTGTTGATCCTCGGTGCCGTTCTGGTCCTTTCCTTGCGCAGTGGAAAGTTCCGGGCCTTCTTCGTCACTGCCGGAGCCGCCTTGGCGTCCTGGCTCGCTGTGAACCTGCCCCTCGCGGCACTGAACCCAGCCGGATGGCGCTACTTCTTCGAGTTCACGCAATCCCGACCTGCCGGCTACAGCTCGCCCTGGTTCGCTTACAACCTGGTGGCGGACCGCCTGCAATGGATGCAGATGAACGCTGCAACCATCAACACGCTGGCCCTCTACCTGTTTATTGCGGCGTGTGCCCTGATTGGAATCCTGGCTTTGTGCGCGCCACAGCGTCCGCGCATCGCCCAGCTGGCCTTCCTGATCGTGGCCGCCTTCATCCTCACCAACAAGGTCTACTCCCCGCAATTCGTCATCTGGCTTATCCCCCTGCTGGCCCTGGCACGGCCGCGTTGGCGCGACTTCCTCATCTGGCAGGCAGCAGAGGGGCTCCACTGGGCGGCGATCTGGATGTACCTTGGACAGGCCACCAGCGGAGGGTCCGTCCAGCACAACCTGGACATGTCCTACTACGTCCTGGCGGTGGGCCTGCACATGGTGGTCACCGCATACCTGATGGCACGGATCATCATGGATATCTGGGATCCTGCCCAGGATCCCCTGCGGATCGACGGCGAAGACGATCCCCATGGCGGGCCCTTCGACGGAGCCCGGGATTGGTTGCGCGTCGACCTTTTCCGGCCTTCGCGATCTGTGTTCCCGTGGAGCCCCCGGCGCGACAGCAGTTCCACAGCAGCCCAGCAATCGGAGGTGAGCAGCGATGGTTGATGTCGCCGTCGTCGGGGCCGGTCCGAATGGTCTGGCCGCTGCCGTGGTCATGGCCCGCGCGGGACTGGACGTGACGTTGTACGAGGCCGCCGATGACATTGGAGGTGGCTCGCGCACCACCGAGCTGATCGAACCCGGCTTCCTGCATGACGTCTGTTCGGCGGTGCATCCGATGGCCCTGGCCTCGCCGTTCTTCCGGGAGTTCGAATTATCCCGTCGCGTGGATCTGCGCATTCCCGAGGTCCAGCACGGTACACCGCTGGACACAGGCGGGGCGGCGGTGGCGTACCAGTCCCTGGAACGGACCGTCGCAGAGTTGGGCGTGGATGGTCCGGCCTACGGGCGACTTCTCGGTCCCCTGCTGGCACGGGTTGATGGCGTCGTGGAATTCACGTCGAACCAGTTGCTCCGCCTGCCGAAAGACCCCCTTGCGGCGCTGCTGTTCGGACTGGCCACCCTCGACCAAGGCACCCCGCTGTGGGGCCGCCGTTTCCGGGAGGAAGCAGCTCCGGCGCTCCTGACGGGGGTCATGTCGCATGCCCTCGGATCCCAGCCGGCACTCAGTTCCACGGGCGCTGGATTGTTGCTAAGTGTCCTGGCCCATGCTGGCGGCTGGGCGGTGCCGGTTGGTGGTTCCATGTCCATCGCCAGGGCCATGGCGGATGACCTGACCTCCCATGGCGGAACCATCCGCGTGGGTGAGCGCGTGGATTCCCTGGACCAGGTGCGGCCCGCGAAAGCCATCCTGCTGGACGTTGCGCCACCGACGCTGGCGCGCTTGGGTGGATCTGAAGTGCCCGATCGCTACCGACGCGCCCTGGAAGCATTCCGCTTTGGGAATGCTGCCTGCAAGGTGGACTTCATCCTTTCGGGTCCCGTTCCCTGGCGCTCTCCGGAATTGGCCAAGGCCGGAACAGTCCATGTGGGCGGTTCGCGGCGGGCCATGGCCGAATCCGAAAACCTCGTGGACATGGGCAAACACCCCGCTGAGCCCTATGTGCTGGTCTCCCAACCGTCACTGGTGGATGCTTCGCGTGCCCCTGAAGGGCGTCAGATTCTGTGGACTTACTGCCATGTCCCCAAGAACTCCACGGTGGACATGGCAGAAGCCGTTATCGCCCGCATAGAGCGGTACGCGCCCGGGTTCCGTGACGTGGTGGTGGCATCGAAAACCACGACGGCGGCGGAACTGTCCGCGTACAACGAGAACTATGTGGGTGGGGACTTCAGCGCCGGAATGCTGGACTTGCGTGGCTTGGTGCAGAGGCCCGTGGTCTCTCCTGTGCCCTGGAGAACCCCCATGCCCGGTGTGTACCTGTGTTCGTCCTCCACGCCTCCCGGCCCCGGAGTCACAGGTATGCCCGGGTACCACGCCGCGAAACATGCCCTCAAGGACATATTCAATGCACGGGTACCCGGGCTGGGCCTGGGGCTCTAGGCGGGTTAGTTGGCGGCCGTGAAACGGGCGCGGCGGTGTGCCGGGCTTTCGATCTCGTCCAGCATGGCCACGGCGTAGTCCTGGGTGGAGATGGTGTTGCCGGCCGGGGAGTCCTTGGCCACGGTGTATTCGCCCGTACGCTCACCCGGCTGGATAACCGGTGCCGGTGCCAGAACGGTCCAGTCGAGGGATTCAGGGGACTGCTTCACGGCCTCAAGGGCCTTGGCTGCGGTGGTGGCTTCAGCCTTGTAGGCTTCCGGGAAATCCGGGGAGTCGAGGAGGCGGACGCCATCGACTTCCAGGGTGCCGGCGCCGCCCACGATCATCAAACGGGTGCCTTCGACATTGCTGTAAGCAGTAGCCATGGCGTCCAACCATTCTGCATGGTCGCCGCCGGTGCGGCTGGGACCTGTCGCCAGCACAACGACGTCGTGGTCCTTCGCGATGGATGCGAACGTCTGGCCGTCGGCCTGGTCCGCGGCCCGGGCGGAAGCGCCGGGAACCTCTGAGCCCTTGCGGGAGATAGCGGTGACCTCGTGGCCACGGGTGATGGATTCGTTGACGATCTGGCTGCCGACCATGCCCGTTGCGCCGTAGACTGCGATTTTCATAGCTCTCCTTGAGGTTGGTATCCTTGCAATAAGACAAAGGTATCTATTTGATACCGATAGCTTCAAAGGAACTCAGTTACCTCATGGATACTAAAGACCTACCCGCGAACATCCTGGATCCCAATTGCCCGTCGCGTGTGATCTTTCAGCGCATCGGAGACAAATGGGCCTCGCTGGTGATCCAGGTGCTCGGCGACGGTCCCGTGCGTTTTTCGGAACTGCGCAAGATGGTGAATGTGGTGACGCCCAAGGTACTGACCCAAACGCTGCGCGCCTTGGAACGCGACGGCCTCATCACCAGGACGGTCTACGCTCAGGTGCCGCCGCGCGTGGACTACCAGCTCACGCCCATGGGTGAGTCCCTCCTGCAGCCGTTGTCGCTCCTGCGTGAGTGGGCCGAGAGCCATGTCCCCACCATCATGGAAGCCCGGGAGGCATACGACGACGCACAGGACCAGGCCCTCCTCGGCTCCCCCAACTAGGGGACAGCACTTGATCCAATGAGGCCCTGTTGGGACGTTTGTTGTCCCTAGTTGGGTTGGGTCGACGGAACCGATGCGCGGCTGATCCGGCCGTCCCGCATGGTGGCAACTGCGTCGGTCAGGGGCAGGAACTCGGTGTCGTGAGTGACCATGACCGTCGCCGTCCGGAAATCGTCAGTAACACGGCGCAGGAGCCGGACGATTGACTCGCTCCGTTCGTGGTCAAGCGCAGCCGTGGGCTCATCTACCAGCAGCACCGTGGGACTCCCCATCAGCGCCCTCGCGATATTCACCCGTTGACGCTGGCCGCCGGACAACTGGTGCGGCCTTTTATGCATCGCTGCTGACAGGCCCACCACATCCAGGAGCTCCTCCGCCGCGCGGCGGGCCTCCTTCACGGCGTTGCCGCGCAGATGCTC
The DNA here is from genome assembly GCF_040560085.1 of Paenarthrobacter sp. CC6. Lineage (NCBI taxonomy): Bacteria > Bacillati > Actinomycetota > Actinomycetes > Micrococcales > Micrococcaceae > Paenarthrobacter > Paenarthrobacter sp. CC6. Next base: position 13,898 of record NZ_JARDAN010000025.1, read on the forward strand.
GCGGATGAGCAACTGCTCGACGGCGGTCAGCGCCGGGAGCAGGTTGGGTTGCTGGAAGATGATACCCACTTTGTCCCGGCGGAGTTCTGTGCGCTCCGAATCCTTCAAGCCGGAGACATCCTGACCGTCGATGACCACCAGGCCGGCGGTGGGCTTGACCAATGTTGCGGCAACAGCCAGGAGTGAGGACTTGCCCGAGCCTGACGGCCCCACGAGGGACAGGAATTCACCCCTGCCGACGCCCAAATCCACGCTATCCAGCGCTTTGAGGGTGGAGCCGCCGTCCGGGTATTCGAGCGAAACGTTCACGAGGGTCAGTGCGGAATTCATGATGTATGCCTTTCGAAGAATGTGTTAGTTGCCGCCGAGGGCCAGCAAAGGATCCACGGTGGTGACCTTGCGGACAGCCAGGACGGCACCGGCGAGCCCGAGGACGACGATCCCTGCCACCGGCAGCAACGTGGTGAGCGGGGTGACAAGGAACGGTGCTGCCTGGGCGGCCAGGATTCCACCGGCCAGGCCAACTGAGCCTCCGACAGCTGCCCCTGCCAGCAACACGAGCGCTGCCTGCGCCAGGGCATCCCGCAGGACGTAGCCGGAGGATGCACCCAAGGCCTTGAGCACGGCAATGTCCCTGGTGCGCTGCACTGTCCACACCGTCAGAAAGGCCACGATCACGAGGGCTGAGATGCCGTAGAGGAACGCCTGCATGAGGAGCAGCGAGCCGTTTTCGCTCTTGTACGATGCCAAGGCCTGGAAGGAAGCGGTGGGGTCGGAGCTGACCGTACCGGCGGCCGAATTGGCGGCATCGACGCTGACGGAAGCGTCGTCGTCGAACGTCACTGTCAGGACAGTTGCCGTCCCAGGTGCGGCGTGGGCGACAGCGCGCCAGGTATCGAGCGTGGTCCAGACGACGCCGGTGTGCGAGTACCACTGGTCCTCCACAATGTCGGAGACCGTCAGGTCGGTGCCGCCCAGACGGAGCCGGCTGCCCTTCGTCAGGTTGAGCTCCTTCGCCAATGTCTTGCCCACGACTACGGTCCCGTCCTCCACAGCGGATGGAGCTTCCGAACCACCGAAGACGGCCACGTTCGCCGTGCCACTGGGGCTGCCGCCGTTGGCCAGGGATTGGACCCGCGACTGGCTGATGCCCAGCGCCTGTGCGGATTTCACGCCCTGCTGGTCACGCCAGGTCTGAAGCTGGGCGGTGGAAACTTCCGATTCCGTGTAAGACGCTTTCGGTTCGCCGCCTGCCGGTGCGCCGAAAACGATCTGCTGTGCGGGTAGGGCCGCTATGGCTGACGTGGACTGGTTGCCCAATCCCGCGGTCAGGCCGGACAGCATGACGAGCAGCAGCGTGATGAGGGCAACCACGCTGCCCATGAGGGCGAACCGGCCTTTGGCGAAACGAATGTCGCGGATGGCGAGAAACATCGGATTCCTTCTGTTGTTGCGGGCTTGTTCCGTTGCCTTCAACTCTTCCGGCGATGGGCCCCGCGGACATCGTGAGCCGGATGGATTGGCTGGCGCCGGGAGGTTGAACCGGGAGTCAACCGAAAGGTTGATTTGTATGTCCTGGACGGAATATCGGGCTGGCCGGGCGAGGGGCGGGGATACGCTGGAAGGCATGCAGTCCCCCACCGGCGCCACCACGATCCTCCGGGTCCTGCGAGTGTGCCTTCACGTTGGTTTCGCCGTGCTCTTGCTCGTGGCAATCGTCCGGCTGCTGGGCGGCCTGGGCTCTGCCGGTGCGCCATCACCCCTCGCAGTGACCGCCGGTTTGGGGCTTTCGGCTTTGCTGGCCTTGGTGTACCTCGCGGGGACAGTGCTGGAGAAACGGCACGCCAGTGACCCCTCCAGGTTCAACCCAACGCCCTACGCTCTCTGGTGGCTGGCCGCCGTCATGATGCTGTGGCTGCTCTTGCTGCTGGTCAGTGCGGACTTCGCCTGGGTGGCCTTCCCGCTGTTCTTCCTGCAGCTCCACCTGCTTCCGCGGCGCCTGGCACTGCCCGCGATCGGGCTGAGCACCGCGCTATTGGTGGGTGCTTTGTGGTTCCACGGCAGGGGCTCCGCGGACGGCGGCCTGCAGCTGGCCATGGTGTTGGGTCCCGTGTTCGGTGCGGCTTTCGCCGTCGTGACCGGCCTGGCATACCGGGCATTGTTCCTGGAGGCGGAAGACCAGCGTCTAGTCGCCGAGGAACTGCGCCGGACCCGCGACGCACTGGCACAAACACAGCACGACGCCGGGATGCTGGCCGAGCGCGAACGACTGGCCCGCGAAATCCACGACACCCTGGCGCAGGGCTTCTCCAGCATCGTCCTCATGGGGCGGTCCGCCGAGAAGGCCCTGGACGGCGGAAACACCGAGACGGCGAAGGAACAGTTGAGGATTGTCCAGGAGACAGCTTCGGCCAACCTGGCGGAGGCGCGCAGTTTCGTGCGGGGGCTGCGGTCGCCGGACCTGGAGCACTCAGGCTTGGTGGATACCCTGCGCCGCCTCTGCGAAAAGACCGAGACCGAGGCGGCGGCAAGGGGAACAGCCTTGCGCTGCCGCTTTGAACTGGTGGGCACGCCCGTCGAGCTTCCCAACACCTACCAGACCACCCTGCTTCGGGCCGCCCAGGCCTCCCTCGCGAACGTCTGGGCGCATGCGAAGGCGCGTGCCGCCGTCGTCACTCTCTCCTTCCCGGGTTCCGAAGTGACGCTGGACATCTTCGACGACGGCGTCGGTTTCGAACCCACGACGGCGACCGGCACCGCGCGCGGCGACGGTACCGGCGTCGGGCTTCTGAGCCTGCGCGAACGGCTGGCGGCGCTCGATGGCAGGCTGGACCTGGAGTCGGCCCCGGGTGAAGGCACGGTGGTGGCCATCCGCGTACCTTTGCCAACCGGGGAGGGGGCGGCGTGACCGGAATCCGGGTGTTGTTGGTGGATGACCACCCAGTGGTCAGGGCCGGACTTCGGGCCATGCTGAGCGACTTCCCAGGGGTGAGCGTGGTGGCGGAGGCCGCAGACGGTGACGCCGCACTGGCGGAGTTGAGCAAGCTACACACCCTCGGCGAGCCGGTGGACCTGGTGCTCATGGACCTGCAAATGGGCAGTGGCATGGACGGGGTGACGGCCACGGAAAAGATCAAAGCCGGTGAAGCCGGGTCTCCCCCGCCGCCCGTGCTGATTTTGACCACTTACGACACCGACGCCGACATCCTCGCCGCTGTGGAGGCAGGCGCCAGTGGTTACATGTTGAAGGATGCGCCGCCGGAACAGATCCGGCAGGCCGTGCTTTCGGCCGCTGCCGGCCAGACCGCACTGGCACCGGAAGTGGCGGCGCGATTGATGGGGCGGATCAGGAATCCCTCACCCGTGCTGAGCGGCAGGGAAGTCCAACTGTTGGAATTGCTCGCCACCGGCATGAGCAACAGGGCCATCGCCAAGCAACTCTTTATTTCCGAGGCCACTGTGAAGACACACTTGGTCCACATCTATTCCAAGTTGGGTGTGGACAACCGGACGGCAGCCATCGCGACGGCAACGCAGCGCCGGATCATCCGCGGGCACTGACTTCCGGCGCCAGGCACGCACCCGGCACTCCTCTGGTGAGGAAAGCAGTTTTGGTGAAACGGTTGACCTTTTGCCTTTCAACAGTGACGATTAGTGCACGTTTCGCTATGAGTTAGATCACAAACTGTCACTCGTCGAAAGTTGGCTCACATGTCCGCACCCTCCTTGGGTCTGTCCGGAGCTGCCCCCAACAGCTCCGGACGCATCAGAAAAGGCTCATTCGCTAGGAAGGCCGCGTCCCTCGGTCTCGCCTCACTCCTCCTCGCAGGAACCATCCCGGCCCTCACCTTCGCCGCCGCTGCCAATGCCGCTCCCGGCGACCCCGCGGTCATCAAGACCGTCACCCCGGAAGTACCCGTCGACGCAGCTGGAGTACCCCTCGGGGCGGTGACCGGCTTTACCCAGTCCGGTAACGTCGTCGACCTCTCCACCGAAAAGGGCGCCATCCGCGTCACCTTCCTGGACGACGGCAACTTCCGCCTGGAAGCCGATCCCAGCGGAAAGTTCACCGACCCTGCGAACACCGACCAGGGCGACCCGGCCAGGACAGCCAACATCGTGGTGGGCAAGGACAAGTTCCCCGGCACCACGCCCACGGTCATCGACGGCGACTGGCTGGTCCTGAAAACTGCCAAAATCAGCGTCGAGATCAACAAAGCGACCACCCTGCTCCGTGTTGTAAGGGCCGACGGCTCGCTGGTCCTGGAAGAGTCCGCACCCATCACGTTCGGTGCGAATTCGGCCACCCAGCACCTCGCCCAGCACGACGGTGAGCAATTCATCGGCGGCGGCATGCAGAACGGCCGCTCAGTCCACACCGGCGCACTGATCAACATCGCCAAGAACTTCGACTGGGACGACGACGGCTACCCCAACGCCGTCCCGTACTACATGTCCTCCATGGGCTACGGCGTCCTGCGTGACACGTTCGCCCGCGGCTCCTACAATTTCGCGGGCGAACCAACCACGACGCATGAGGAAAAGCGCTTTGACGCCTACTACTTCGTGGGCGATTACAAGCAGTCGCTGGGCGCGTACACCACGCTGACCGGCAAGCCGATGATGCCCCCGGTGTACGCCCTGGAATACGGCGACGCTGACTGCTACAACCGCTCAAATCCGGGCTATTCGTCCTCCGGATACGGCGATCCCGACGGCGCCAAGCAGAAAACTCCCGACGCCATCAAGACCGCACGGAAGTTCGTTGAGAACGACATGCCCGCAGGCTGGATGCTGGTCAACGACGGCTACGGCTGCGAGTACCAGCAACTCCCGGAAACCGTGAGCAACATCGAGGACGAAACCGCCCTCAAGGTCGGCCTCTGGACGCAACGCTCCCTCACCAACCAGGAATACGAAGTAGGCGAGGCCGGCGTCCGGCTCCGCAAGCTGGACGTCGCATGGGTTGGCCAAGGCTACCGCCAGGCACTCACGGGCTGCGAAGCTGCCCACGGGGGCATCGAGCAGTACTCGAACGCCCGCGGCACCTCGCTGATGGTGGAAGGCTGGGCCGGCTCCCAGCGCTGCGGGATGCAGTGGACCGGTGACCATTCAGGAAACCTCGACGCCGTCCGCTGGCAGGTCTCGGCCCTCACCGGCGCCGGCAACTCGGGCCTGGCATTCACCACCGGCGACGTTGACGGCATCTTTGGCGGGTCCGCCGAGTCCTACGTCCGCGACCTTCAGTGGAAAGCCTTCGCTCCGGCGCTGTACTCCATGTCCGGCTGGGCCGCGACGGACAAGCGTCCGTGGCTCTACGGCGACGAGGCAACAGCCATCAACCGCCAATACCTGCAGCTCCGCCAGCAGCTCATGCCCTTCATCTACTCGCTCGCGCAGGAATCCTCCACCACCGGCGTTTCGATGATGAGGTCCATGGCCCTCGAATTCCCTGACCAGCAGTGGTCCTACGGTGCCGAAGCGAACAACCAGTTCATGCTGGGCTCCGACTTCCTGGTAGCACCCGTCTTTACGCAGACCGACGTACGCAACGGCATCTTCCTCCCGGCCGGCCAGCAGTGGGTGGATTACTGGACCGGCAAGCTCTACCAAGGTGGCCAGATCCTCAACGGCCACAACGCACCCCTGGATAAGCTGCCGGTGTTCGTTCGTGCCGGAGCAGTGATCCCGCAAGGTATCGTGGCCCGCAACGCGTCCTTGGTCCCGGAAGACTCCATGATCACCCTGGATGTCTATGCCAAGGGCCAGGACACCTTCACGCTCTATGAGGATGACAAGGTCACCCGCGAATTCAAGAACGGCAAGTCCTCCAGCCAGCTCTTCTCCGTGGATGCTCCCGGTACCGGCAACAGCAGCGTCAAGGTGTCCATCGGTGAACGCAAGGGCGAATACACCGGCAAGGCCGCAGCCCGCCCCTACGAACTGAAGGTCCACGCCGGTGCTGCTCCCAAGGACGTCAAGATCGGTGGCACCAAACTCACCCAGCACATCACCCAGGCTGCTTACGCGGCTGCTACAACTGGCTGGTACTTCGATGAAGCCAACAACGGCACCATTTGGGTGAAGACGGGCTCCATCGCTTCCAACCAGTCCGCAACGGTTCAACTCCAGCAGGCCGGCCCGCTGGGCGGCAAGAGCCAGGAAGACACCGCTGCGGAAGTCCGCGTGACCACCGGCCAGCAGGTCTTCCAGGACCAGGAAACCACTGTCACCGCGGCATTCGTGAACACCGGAACCAAGGCCAAGACCAATGTGGTCCTCACCCCGGTTCTTCCCGAGGGTTGGACTGTTGTCTCGTCCTCCGGCGCGACGGCGGCCAAGGTTGAAGGCGGCGCTACAACCACGGCCACTTTCGTCATCAAACCCGGCCCCAGCGCGAAGGCGGGGCAACAGACTGTGCGGGTATCGGCGTCGTACACTGCTTCCGGCTCGAATCAATCGGTGACCGGCGGCAACCAGATCTACGTCGCCTACGGGTCCTTGGCCGCGGCCTACAACACCGTCTCCATCACCACGGTGGCCGGCAAGGCACTCGGGAACTTCGACGGCGGAGGGGCCACCTTCGCTGCCGAGCAGCTGGCTGCCGCTACGGTTCCGGCAGGCGGAGTCCGGCCGGGCAGCACCGTGACGGTGGATGCCGGGAAGCCGACGCAGGTCGATTACACCTGGCCGGCCGTGGGACCCGATGTTCCCAACTCGGTGGCGCTGTCCGCGCAGACCATCGCCGTGAAGGGCAAGGGAACGCACTTGGCTGTCCTCGGTTCGGCTGCGGTGGGCAATGGCACCAGCCCCACGTTGACCTTGACGTACGCTGACGGATCCACGGAGAAACAGTCCATCTTCTTCCCGAACTGGCTGCAGCCCTCAGTACTGAACGGCGCCTTGCTCGCAGTTTCCGAACAAGGCCGCAACAACGCCAACGGTCCGTCGCCGGAGTACACACAATACAAGTACCAGGCATTCTCCAACACGGTCCGGCTCAACCCCACCAAGGAACTGGCCTCCGTCACCTTGCCCACCGACACCCGGGTGAAGTTCTTCGACTGGAAAGTCACCTCGCAGCCGTTGCCGGACGTACCGCATGGAGCGGTGTACGCCTCGGAAACGCCGTGGGTCCAGGCACTCAACGGCTACGGGGTGATCGGCAAGAACGTGGCCAACAAGGACTCCGCGTCGTCCCCGGACAAGTCGCTGGCCATCAACTACACCGATCCCGCCACCGGTCAGCAACCCGTTTTCTCCAAGGGCCTGGGCGTCCACGCTGCCTCCAAGATCACCTATTACCTGGGTGGCAAGTGCACTTCATTTACGTCCCAAGTGGGCCTTGAAAGCGGCTTCGGCGGCAACATCATCTTCAAGGTCAACGCCGACGGGGTGAACAAGTACCAGTCGCGCACGTATACGCCGGGATTCGCTCCGGAATCGGTGTCCGTTGACCTGACGGGCGCGGCTTACGTGGAGCTGGTCGTTGACCCGTCCGGTTCCATCAATGGAGCACATGGTGTCTGGGGTGATGCAAAGTTCACCTGCGCTCCCTAGCCTGACGTTGCAAACAGACGGCCGTCGCTTGCCGCACCTCCCCGGGGTGGCAGGCGGCGGCCGTCCGGCTGCCGGCCATGACAAGAAAGTGTCGGGGGAACCGGGCATAATGTGGCAAATGGGGAAAACACGTACTTTGATTCTTGGTCTGGCCACGATTGTGCTGGCAGGCTCGCTGACCGCTTGCGACGACGGCCGTTCGGGCGCTGAGGGAGCCGCCAAGCAGCTCGCCTCCTCGCTGTCAGCGCTCGACGTCGGCCAGCTCGCCGTTGAGGGCAAGGATGCTGCCGCGGCCAACGACCAGCTCAAGGCAGTTTTCGAAGGACTCGACGCCAAGCCGTCGGTGCAGTCCGGTGACGTCAAGCTCGACGGCGACACCGCCACTTTCCCTCTTAACTACAGCTGGAACATCGGCTCGGCCAAGTGGGAGTACAGTTCCGAGGCCACCTTGAAGAAGTCCGGTGACAAGTGGGCGGTTCAATGGAGCCCCGCCCTGCTGGCACCGGAGCTTTCCGATGGCGAAACTCTTTCCGTCAAGACCGTTCCTGCCCAGCGCGGCCAGATCCTGGGCGCCGGGGATGCCCCTATTGTGGAGGACCGGCCCGTCTTCCGGGTCGGCATCGACAAGACCAAGATTCCAGCGGAACAAGCGGATGCTTCAGCGCGTGCGATGGCTGCCCTGCTGGGCTTGGACGTTGAGGAATACGCCAAGCAGGTTGCTGCGTCCGGCCCGCAGGCATTTGTGGAAGGACTGGTTCTCAGGGCTTACACGACGGATATCACGGAGGCCAAGATCAAGGCCATTCCCGGTGGTGCCAGCATCCTGGATTCGATGGCCCTCGCACCAACGCGGACCTTTGCACGTGCACTGCTCGGAAGCGTTGGCCAGGCCAGCGCGGAGCAGATTGAAAAGTCCAACGGCGCCTTGCGTGCCGGTGACACCACGGGAACCGGCGGCCTGCAGCAGAAGTACGACACCCTGCTCCGCGGCAAGGACGGTGTTGAGGTCATTGCGAGCACCGAGGCCAAAGCTGAAGGGGAAACGCCCGGAACCAAGGTGTTCTTTTCCTCCCTCCCCGCTCCCGGCACCACCCTCAAGACAACCCTTGACCTGAAACTGCAGCAACTGGCCGAGGAAACCCTTGCTGGCGTTGGCCCGGCGTCGGCCATAGTTGCCCTCCGACCCTCCACAGGCGCCGTGCTCGCCGCCGCCTCCGGGCCGGGGAGCAACGGCTACAACACTGCAATGCTGGGCCAGTACGCGCCAGGATCCACCTTCAAGATTGTTGACTCCCTGGCGATGTTCCGGAACGGCGCAACCCCCGATTCCAAGGTCGAGTGCCCGCCGACGCTGACTGTTGACGGTCGGACCTTCAAGAACGCGGAGGGGTATCCGGAAAGCTCGCTGGGTTCAGTTGCCCTGAGGGATGCGTTTGCCCACTCCTGCAACACTGCCTTCATCAACGCCCGTGACACCGTCAGCCAGGACCAGTTGGAATCCGCGGCCCAGGCTCTTGGTGTGGCTGTTGAAGCCCCCAAACTCGGTGCTGACGCGTTCCTGGGTTCCGTTCCCGGTGCTGCTGAGGGTACGGAGCATGCCGCTTCCATGATTGGCCAGGGCAAGGTGCTCTTCTCGCCCCTCTCGGCCGCTGTCATGGCAGCTTCGGTGGCCAACGGTGCCCCCGTCTCACCGCAACTGGTGCTCAATGCCGACGCCGTGCCGGCCACCACCTCCACTGCCGCTCCCACGGAAAGCAGCTCCGCCACGCCGTCGCCGGACTCCGCGACGGCAAGCGCGCTGCCTGCCTCGCCGGCATCCACCAAGCCGATCACCAAGGAGGAATCGGCTGCCCTGTCCGACATGATGCGGGCGGTAGTAACCTCGGGCCACGCCGGTTTCCTTGCCGCAGTGCCGGGTGCACCGGTCGGGGCAAAGACGGGCACCGCCGAATTCGGTAATGACAACCCGCCCAAGACCCACGCGTGGATTGTTGCCACCCACGGGGACCTGGCGGTTGCCGTGTTTGTTGAAGACGGCGGACTGGGTGCCACCACCAGTGGGCCGTTGCTGAAAACGTTCCTGACCGCGGCGGGCTGATCCGGAGGAGAACCCATGACAGGCAGTACCCAGTGTGTGGTGGTCGGCGGAGGTCCGGCCGGGATAATGCTGGGGCTGCTGCTTGCCCGGGCCGGTGTGCAGGTCACTGTCTTGGAAAAACACGCCGACTTCCTCCGGGATTTCAGGGGCGACACGGTCCATGCGTCCACCGTCCGGCTCCTGGACGAGTTGGGTTTGGGAGAAGGCTTCAGGGCCCTGCCGCAGAGCCGGCTGGAGAACTTCCGGTTGCCTGTTGCCGGGGGTCGCTCGGTGGTGCTGGCCGATTTCGGACTCCTTAAAGAGCCCTACAACTATGTGGCGATGGTTCCCCAGTGGGACCTGCTTAATTTCCTGGTGGCAGCTGCCGGGCAGGAACCCACCTTTACGCTGCGGATGAATACCGAGGTCACGGACCTGCTGCGGGACTCTTCGGGGGCAGTGACGGGTGTGGCGTACCGGACCAGGGACCCGCTGACCGGCTCCCCGCTGGACAGCGGCGAACTGATGGCCACCCTGACTGTGGCGTGCGATGGCCGGGGTTCGGTGCTGCGGCAGCGGGCCGGACTGGCTCCCCACGAATACCCGGTGCCGTTCGACACCTGGTGGTTCCGGCTCCCCCGCACGGCCGACGAGGATGAGCCAGTGGCATCCATAGCGCCGCGTTTCGGCAGCTCCGACGTCCTGCTGAGCCTCACCCGCAAGGACTACCACCAGATCGCCTATCTGGCCGCGAAGGGCTTGGATCCCCAGCTCCGGGCTGAGGGCGTGGAAGCCTTCCGGGCCAGGGTTGCGCGGCTGCGGCCGGATCTCGCCGACCGCGTAGACACCATCAGGTCTGTCGACGAGCTTCACCTGCTGGATGTGAAGCTCAACCGCTTGGCCCGCTGGCATCAGCCGGGCCTGCTCTTGATTGGCGACGCCGCGCATGCCATGTCCCCGGCCGGAGGCGTGGGAATCAACCTCGCGGTGCAGGACGCCGTGGCGGCAGCGCGCTCTATTGCGTCACCGCTGCTCAGTGGAACACTCGACGACGGCCACCTCGCCGCCGTCCAGAAGCGGCGTTGGCTGCCCACCGTGATTGTCCAGACGTTCCAGCGGGTGCTGCATCGCGCCATCTTTGCCCGGGTGATGGCCGGCAAACAGCCCAAGCCACCCAGGATCCTGGTCCTGATGGCCCGGCACCTGCGCGGTTTTCCCAAGCTTCCCGCCCGCATGATCGCCTTTGGACCGCGCCCCGAGCATGCTCCGGACTTTGCCAGGCGAAAGCCGTAGCGCTGCGTCGACGCCCAAGCCAATTGCCGCCGTCGGGCGTTAATACCCCGGCGTGGGAGGATTGAAACGTGGCCCATATTGACGTTTCCGGCATCGACTACTTCCTCTCCGACGGCACCCAGCTGCTTAACGGTGTGACCTTCAAGGTCCCCGACGGCACCAAAACGGCGCTGATCGGACCCAACGGAACAGGCAAGACCACACTGTTCAAGATCATCGCCGGAGACCTCACTCCTGATGAAGGTGCCGTGGGCCGCTCGGGCAACATGGGCATCATGCGGCAGTTCGTGGGCCAGGTCCGCGACGAATCCACCGTCCGCGACCTCCTGGTTTCCACTGCGCAGGCCGGGCTCGCAGCAGCAGCCAAGGCGGTGGAAGAAGCCGAGTTGGCCATGATGGAGCACGACGACGAACCCACGCAGATGAAGTACGCGCAGGCGATCGTGGACTGGGGCGATGCCGGCGGATACGACGTCGAGACCGTCTGGGACGAAGTGTGCATGGCCGCTTTGGGGATTTCCTTCGACAAAGCCCAGTTCCGCCGTGCTTCCACGCTGTCGGGCGGCGAGCAGAAGCGCCTGGTGTTGGAAGCGCTCTTCGCCGGGCCGGACGAGCTCCTGCTCCTGGACGAACCGGACAACTACCTTGACGTGCCCGGCAAGCGATGGCTGGAAGGCAAGCTCAACGAGTCCAAGAAGACTGTGCTCTTCATCAGCCACGACCGCGAGCTTCTCAACAACGCCGCCGGCCGTATCGTGACACTGGAGCCGGGCATCAACGGTGCCGGCGCTTGGATCCACGGTGGAGGTTTCGGCTCCTACGTCGAAGCGCGCGCAGACCGTAACGCCCGGTTCGAGGAACTCCGCAAACGCTGGGACGAGGAGCACATCAAGCTCAAGGAACTCGTCAACATGTACAAGAACAAGGCGGCTTTCCGCTCCGACATGGCCAACAGGTACCAGGCAGCGCAGACCCGCCTTGCGAAGTTCCTGGAGGCCGGGCCGCCGGAGGCCCTGCCCATCGAGCAGAACGTGAAGATGCGGCTCAAGGGTGGCCGCACCGCCAAGCGGGCCGTCGTTGCAGAGAAGCTGGAACTGACCGGGCTCATGAAGCCGTTCTCCACGGAGATCTGGTTCGGGGACCGGGTGGGCGTCCTGGGCTCCAACGGTTCGGGCAAGAGCCACTTCCTGCGTCTTCTCGCGACCGGCGGTACCGACCCGGAGCGCGAGCACCTGCCGGTGTCCGACGTCGTCATCGCGGAAGTCCCGCACGAAGGGTCGGTGAAACTGGGGGCACGCATCCGGCCCGGGTTCTTCGCCCAGACGCATGTCCGTCCGGATCTGCTGGGCCGGACGTTGCTGGAAATTCTGCACCGTGGCGATGAACACCGTTCGGGCCTTCCGCGTGAAGCTGCGGCAGGAGCCTTGGATTCCTATGGCCTGGCGGGTCAGTCGGAGCAGAAATACGAGTCCTTGTCCGGTGGCCAGCAGGCACGTTTCCAGATCCTGCTGCTCCAGCTGTCCGGTGCCACGCTCCTTCTGCTGGATGAGCCCACGGACAACCTGGACCTCCACTCAGGCGAAGCCCTGGAGCGTGCCATCGACGCGTTCGAGGGAACCGTCCTGGCCGTCACGCACGACCGCTGGTTTGCCAAGTCGTTTGACCGCTTCCTGATCTTCGGGTCCGACGGCAAGGTGTACGAATCCGAAGAGCCCGTGTGGGACGAAAAGCGGGTAGAGCGCGCCCGCTGACACCGGACGCTTGCTCACGTCCCGCGCCTTTCGGGTGGACGCTTGTTCACGTAACAGGCCCTTCGGGTGGACGCTTGCTCGCGTTCCGCGCCTTTCGGGTGGACGCTTGCTCACGTAACAGGCCTTTCGGGTGGACGCTTGCTCACGTTCCGAGCGTTTCGGGGGGACGCTTGCTCACGTTCCGCGCCTTTCGGGCGGACGCTCGCTCAGGTCCCGGCGCGAGAGCTTGAGCTGGCTTCCTAGTTGGCCGCTACCCGATCACCAACGGGTGGTCACTGAGCGAGGGTTGGGTTGAAGGGCTCGGGGTGTGAGCGAGGGTTGGGTTGAAGGGCTCGGGGTGTGAGCGAGGGTTGGGTTGAAGGGTGTGGGATGTGAGCGAAGGTTTGTGCGCAAATGATCACATCACATGATTAAGTGAGCACACCCCTGCTACCGTGGAGGCATGGGAACCACTGACCGCCACAGGCTCATCGCCGAACTGCTGCGCGGACAAGAAGAAGTAACCGTCGACGAACTGGTCTCAACCACCGGAGCTTCCGGGGCGACCATCCGCCGCGACCTCGAGATCCTGGCAGCCAACGGTGTGCTCAAGCGAGTGCACGGGGGTGCCCGCAGCCTCCTGGCCCGTGGAGAGAACCCCGGCTACGGGCAGCGCGAACTCGAGGACCACGAGGCCAAAGCCCGCATAGCCAAAGCCGTGGATGGACTCATCAGGGATCGCGAACACGTGTGGCTGGACAGCGGATCCACTGCCACGGAAATCGCACGCCGGCTCAGCACACGAGAGCTCACGGTCATGCCGATGTCCTTGCACGGCGTCCAAGCCCTCACGCAATCCTCGGAGGGCCGGGCTCCTGAACTCATCCTCCCAGGTGGCCGGTTCACCCCGGGTGAGCAGTCTTTCAGGGGACCCATGGCGGAAGCCAACGTCCGCTCGCTTAGGTTCGACACCGCCGTCGTAACCCCTTGCGCGCTCAACCTCAAAGACGGCCTGCTGGCTCACGACCTCGATGACGCCGCCGTGAAGCGTGCCGGTCTGGAGTCGGCGTCGCGCGTGATCGTCGCGGCCGCGGGAAGCAAATGGAATGCCGGCGCCAGGGCCCTGGTTGCCGCGATGGACAGCGTGGACGTCATCGTGACGGACCTGGAACCATCCCCCGAAGACCTTGCCCAGCTCAACAAACTCTCCGTGGAAGTTGTGATTGCATGACCACCAACACCAGAAGCACCACCAACGTCAGGGCCGCCGCAGTGGCGACGTTCCTGATCTTCGGCATGAACGGTCTGGTCTTCGCCAGTTGGGCAGCCCGCATTCCGGCAGTGACCGAAGCGCTCAGCCTCACGTCCGGCCAGATGGGCACGCTATTGCTCTGCACCGCGGTTGGCTCGTTGCTGGCGTTGCCTTCTGCGGGTTGGGTGGTGGGCCGGATCGGCACGGCGAACACGGTTCGGTTGGCCGGCATCGTGGCAGGAGCCGCGGGTGCGGCAATTGCGTTCTCCCTGATGGCCGCGTCCGTGCCGGCCACAGCCATAGCGCTCTTCTTCTTCGGCATCGGCATTGGCCTGTGGGACGTAGCCCAGAACATTGAAGGCGCCGACGTCGAACACCGGCTCGAGCGGACCATCATGCCGCAGTTCCACGCGGCATTCAGCGGCGGGGCCTTCCTCGGCGCGCTGATCGGTGCGGGGTTGTCCCAGCTGGGAGTCGGCCTGCCCGAGCACTTGCTGGTCATCGCCGCCGTCGCTGTCGCGTTGGCCGTGACCGTCCCCAAGTACTTTTTGCCGCATGAAGCGGTGGAAATTCACGACGGCGGCGGGTCGGCCGCCAAGGGTCCCGCGGCTTGGCGGGATGGCAGGACGCTGCTGATCGGCGTCGTGGTCCTGGGTGCCACGCTCACCGAGGGTGCGGGCAATGACTGGATCGCCAAGGCAGCGGTGGACGGGCTGGGTGCTTCAGAGTCCACCGGCGCTTTGCTGTTCGCCCTGTTTGTACTGGCCATGACCATCATGCGGTTCCTTGGCGGTAAGGCGATCGACAAGTTTGGCCGGGTAGCCGTTCTCCGCGCCAGCATGGCCGCAGCCGCCTTGGGCCTGGCCCTGTTCGTATTCGCGGGCAACGTGGTTTTGGCCGGAGTCGGCGCGGCTCTCTGGGGCATTGGGGCGGCGCTGGCCTTCCCCATGGGTATGTCTGCGGCTGCCGATGATCCCAAACACGCCGCTGCCAGGGTCTCCGTAGTTTCCACCATCGGCTACATTGCCTTCCTGGCAGGACCGCCGCTGCTGGGCTACTTGGGAGACCAAACAGGAATCCACCTGGCCTTGCTGGCCATTGGGGCGCCTATTCTGCTGGCTCTCCTGCTCGCCGGTGTCGCGAAGCCCTTGCCGCCCAAATAGTCCTGCCATCCGTCAAAGCATTCTCCCGAATGCATACGTCCCGGAGTCGCCACCATGCCAAGAGCACCAAGCCGGCGGCCAGGCAGGCACCGCCCAGGACATCGCTCAGCCAGTGCGCGGAGAGGTACGTCCGGCTGATCATCATGGCGATGATGCCCAACGCGGCCAATGTCGTCATCCACCAACGGCCGGCGAGGACAGCCAGAACCACCAGGAAGGCGGTGGTGGCGGATACATGCCCGGAAGGGTATGAACCGGTATCCGTGAGGACCTTGGCCCCCACAGGCCTTTCCCGGCCTACTACGACTTTGGCCAGCTGGGTGAGCGCCAGTGTGGCTATTCCGGAGCCCGCAACGAATAACGCCGTCACCGGACGTTTCCAAGCCACCAAGGCGAGGGCCAGCACTCCCTGGGCCGACAGCATCCCCACGTAGCCCACCCAGTTGAGAATCCCGTTGACGCCATCCCAGAAGGGAGAGTGCAACGTAAAGGAGAAGGCCTGCCACCAGGTGTCTACGCTGTTGAAGGCAGGTTGGCCCTGTCCTGCCAGGATCATGACTCCCGGAACCACAAACGCACACAGCAGCAATATTCCAGGGGCAAGCAGCTTCCAGTCCGGTTGCCTTCGGGGAGTCAGGACGCGAATCATCAACTCATCGTAGCTATGGCGGCCCTGCAGTACCGGCAGGCGATACTGTGAAGGGATGCGAGGCTTCGTGGGCAAAGGTCCCAAACGTGTTGTCAAACTCGACCACTTCCTGGTGCGGGCTGTTTCCCGGCAACCGCAGGGCGACCATGACGTCTTCTTCCGGCGGCTTTCGTCCGCGGCGACCAAAGGCAAGCTGTGGTTCGGCATTGCCGGGATCATGGCGACGGTTCCAGGGAAACCCCGCAGGGCGGCGCTCCATGGCTTGCTCGCACTGGGTGTTGCTTCCGGCGTTACCAACGTCATTTTCAAGCGGGCTTTGCCCCGCAGGCGGCCGCTTCCTGAACATCTGCCGTTGTTCCGGTTCGTGAATCCGCAGCCCACAAGCTCTTCGATGCCATCCGGCCACTCTGCGTCCGCTGTGGCCTTCGCGGTGGGCGCAGGAATCGTCTCGCCTGCGATAGGGGTTGCATTGGCGCCCATCGCCGTGGGGGTGGCCTACTCGCGGGTGCACACGGGTGCCCACTGGCCATCCGACGTCGTCTTTGGCTCGGCTTTGGGTGCCGGCGCCGCATTTCTCACGCGTAAGTGGTGGCCTGGCCGCCCGGCGGAGCCGACTCCCCGCCGCACCCCCGCTGAGGTTCCGGCAATTCACGACGGCGAGGGGCTGAGTATCGCGGTCAACGTCCTGGGCGGGTCGTACTCCCCCGAAACCGGAGAACTGCTGCGTCGTATATTCCCCAAGGCTTATATACGTGAGATTTCCGAAGGGGAGGATGTCGTCGAAGAGGTCAAGGCCGCAGCAACCCGGCCCGGAACCGTAGCGCTGGGTGTGTGGGGCGGCGACGGAACCGTGGGGGCGGCTGCTGCTGCCGCCGTCGAACATTCACTGCCTCTGGCGGTTCTGCCGGGAGGGACGCTGAATCACTTCGCGCGCGATCTCGGCGCCCGCTCGATCGAGGACGTCCTGGACGCCTTGACCAATGGTTTCGCAGCGTCCGTGGACCTGGGGCATGTTGTTGTCCAACGCGGCCTCGTTGAGAAGCCGGAGACCTCGGAGCTGGCCATGCTGAATACGGCGAGTGTGGGCGTGTACCCCAATCTGGTCAGGCGGCGTGAGCGCCTTCAGCCGGCCATGGGCAAGCCGCTCGCCAGTGTGGTGGCATCGCTCCGGACCTTCGGCGTGAATTCCCCCACCACGCTCACGGTGAACGGACAAAAGCACAAGCTCTGGATTCTCTACATGGGCAGGGGAAGGTTCTATCCCAGCGACCATGCACCCATCCGCCGTCCTGTGCTGGATGATGGTGTGTTCGACCTCCGCATGATCACGGCGGACGAACCATTCGCACGTGCGCGTTTGCTGTGGGCCGTCGTTACCGGCACCGTGTCGGCCTCGAAGGTCACCCACCTTACCGAGGCTACAGAGATTATCGTCGAAGCCATTGGGCAGCCGTTGGTGCTGGCCGTCGACGGTGAACCTACGCCTGGAGTCCGCTCGGCTACCTTCACGGTGAAGCCTCGCGTCCTGCGCGTGTACTCGTCGCTTCCGGTGGCTGACTGAAGCGGACTGACCGGGGTCATCCGGTAGGACTACCCTGACTGAACCCTGAATCATCCCTGAGACAGGCGATTTGGGCGGCCTCCCTGAGTAGCGTGGTGAGTACATTCAAAACTCACCTGCACATTTATGTGCTCCGAGGAGGGGAACGCTTCCATGATCGAAGCAAAGGGCCTGACTAAGGTCTACGGCCAGAAAACTGCCGTCGGCGGTGTCAGCTTCACTGTCCAGGCTGGACGGGTGACGGGCTTCCTGGGCCCGAACGGTGCCGGCAAGTCCACCACGATGCGCATGATCATGGGGCTTGACTCTCCCACATCGGGCGACGTCACGGTCAACGGCCTGCATTATGCGCAGCACAAGGCTCCCCTGCACCAGGTAGGTGCCTTGCTGGATGCCAAGGCTGTCCACACCAGCCGCAGTGCCTACAACCACCTGCTGGCCATGGCTGCAACGCACAGCATTCCTACCGCCCGCGTTCACGAGGTCATTGAGATGACCGGGCTCGGCGCCGTGGCGAAGAAGAAGGCCGGGGGGTTCTCGCTGGGTATGGGCCAGCGCCTCGGCATTGCGGCCGCACTCCTCGGTGACCCTCAGACCCTCATCCTCGACGAGCCCGTCAACGGACTCGATCCTGAAGGCGTGCTGTGGGTGCGCAATCTGGTCAAGTACCTGGCCAGCCAGGGCAAGACCGTTTTCCTTTCGTCGCACTTGATGAGCGAAATGGCGCAGACCGCCGACCACCTGATTGTGATCGGCCGGGGCAGGATCATCGCGGATGCTCCTGTGCAGGACATCATCGCCGGAGCCCAGCAGGCCAAAACGTTGGTTCGTACCTCAGCTGCCAGCCAGCTGTCGGCCTTGCTTGTGGGAGACGGTGTCCGGGTGGACCAGAGCCAGACGGAGACCCTGGAAGTGGTGGGTCTGCAACCGCGTGAGATCGCCCAGGTTGCCCTGGACAACAACGTGCTGGTCTACGAACTGACGCCGCAGGTTTCCTCGCTGGAAGATGCCTACTTCAATCTCACCAAGGACGAAGTGGAGTACCAATCCCATATGTCCGGTGAGCCTGTCTCTGCCGCCCCGGAAGGAAAGTAAGGACAATGAGCACCATGACTGAAAACCGCACCAAAGCACCGGCCCACGCATCGGCCGGGGTCCGCGGCGTTACTTTTGGGGGAGTAGTCAAGTCGGAGTGGATCAAGCTCCGCTCACTGACGTCCACCGTGATCCTGCTCGCTGTGACTCTTATTGCCACAGTGGGCGTGGGTGCCCTTGCCGTTTTGATCCGCTTCACCTTCCTTGACCAGATGATCAAGCAGGCCAAGGATGCCGGCCAGCCCGTCACCGGCGAGATGCTGACGAAATCCTTCCCGCCGGGGTCCGGATTCGACCTCTACAACCTGCCCAATGCCGGCATCCAGATCGGCACCTTGGTCCTTGGATCGCTGGCCGTGCTCTTCATTTCGTCCGAGTACGCCACCGGCATGATCCGTTCAACCATGAACGCAGTTCCCAAGCGCATTCCGGCCTTCGCGGCCAAGGCGCTGCTTCTGGCGGTCCTCTCCTACGTCATCACCACCATTGCCGCCGTATTGACATTCCTCATCGCCATGCCCGTCTTCCAGGGCCTGGATATTGATCTGACGTGGTCCACTGACGGTGTCCTGTACAGCATCTTCACCGGTGGCCTGTATGTTGCCGGCGTAGCTTTGATCGGTCTTTCGTTGGGAACCCTCCTGCGCAACTCGGCCGGTGGCGTGACCGTACTTGTCGCATTGTTCTTCGTACTGTCGATCGCGTCCGGCTTCCTTTCACTGGTGCCGGGCGACTTCTGGAAGTACGTGCCGCAGTACATTCCCAGCGAGGCTGGTGGCAGGTTCCTTTCCATCGGTCACACCGACGGCGTCATCGACCCGTGGCAGGGTGGGTTGATCTTCCTGGGCTACGTGCTGGTCTTCCTGATTCCGGCCATGATCGTGATCAAGAAGCGCGACGTCTAGGCCGACGTGCCCTCTAGGCTCAATTCATGACTGAAGCTCCACAGATGAAGGACGCGCCGGCCGCCGTGGCCGACGCGTCCTTCGCTGAAATTGCCCAACGCCGCCGGGGCAGGATCCGGCGGTACTTCTTCACGCGTCCCCGTGCCATGGACGCCGTGGTGGTGCTTTGCTACGTGTTGTTGGCGTTGCCCACCATCGTCGCCTCGATCGGTGAGGGCAAATGGCTCGTGGTGGCCATACTGCTCCTTATTGCCTTGGCATTGGCCTTCAGGAGGCAGTTCCCGCTCCAGGTGGTCCTGGCCGTGGCCCTGCTGGAAATCTCGGCGACCATCCTGAACCCTTGGGGCTCCAACGTTTCGGCAGGCCTGTGGTTCGCCCTTTATGCGGTGGCTTCCCTCCGGAAGCGCGGGATCACGTTTGCGGTCTTTATCGCCGCAAGCCTGCCCCTGAGCCTGCTTTACCTGTTCATGTGGACTAGCCCGGCCCAGATGGACACGCTTCAGGACGTCCCGGAGAATTTCCACCTCATCAACAACATCGCCACGGCGGTCACCATCATGTTGTCGAACCTGCTGGCCACGGGCATTGGCATTTCGGTTCGCCAGCGACGGGAACACGAAGCGGAGATCGCTGCCTGGGCCGCCCGGACCACGCGGCTGGGCAAGGTCACCGAACGCAACCGCATCGCCCGCGAAATGCACGACGTCGTCGCCCACTCTTTGACGGTCATGATCAGTCTTTCGGATGGTGCGGCAGTTGTGGTCAAGAAGGATCCGGAACGTGCCGGCGAGGTGCTTGGCGAACTATCGCGGACCGGACGCACCGCCCTGGCGGATATGCGGCGTGTTCTGGGGGTTCTACGTGATGATTCAGGCCGGCCGGCCCCGCTCACGCCGCTTGAGTCCGGGTACAACCTGGCCAAGCTCCTGGAGGGCTTCCGCACGGCCGGCCTGCCACTGCACTATGCGCACACCGGGCCGGCATTGCCGGCCGACCCGGCGTTCGAGCTCACCGTCTACAGGATCGTGCAGGAATCCCTGACCAATGTGTTGCGTTACGGACGCTCGTTGAGCCGGGTGGACGTCCAGGTGGCCCGCGACGGCGATGTGGTCACCATTGATGTCCTCGACGACGGACGAGGAACCAGGGACGGTGGCAGCGAATCGATTGGCAGCCTGGGCACAGGGCTGGGCATTGCCGGGATGAATGAACGCGCTGGAATCTATGCTGGAATCGTTACTGCCGGTCCAGGCAAAAGAGGCGGTTGGGCGGTCCACGCCGACCTCCACTGGAACGGCGACAAGGGGGAATCATGACCAATGACATCAAAGTGCTGCTCGTGGACGACCAGCCGCTGCTCAGGATGGGCTTCCGACTCATTCTGGAAGGCGAAGAAGACTTCCATGTAGTGGGCGAGGCGTCCGATGGCGCTGAAGCCGTCCGCCAGGTCGAAGCCTTGCAACCTGATGTGGTGCTGATGGACGTCCGAATGCCCACCATGGACGGGATCGAGGCAACGCGGCGTATCTCCGATTCAGGTTCGGAAGCGCGGGTCATCATCCTGACCACGTTCGACCTCGATGAGTACGCCTTCACCGGTTTGCAGGCCGGAGCCTCTGCCTTCCTCCTCAAGGATGTTGCGCCCGTGGAGCTCGTCCATGCGGTGCGGCTCGTGGCGAGCGGCGACGCCGTCGTCGCCCCGCGTGTAACGCAGCGGCTCCTGGAGACGTATGTCCGGGGCGGTGCAGTGCCGGGCCATTCGCCCGCACCCCACCGGGATCCCTTGCTTGGCGAACTCACGCCGCGCGAAACCGAAATCCTCACGACCATCGCCGAGGGTCTGTCCAATGCGGAGATCGCCCATAAGTTCTTCCTCTCCGAGGCCACTGTGAAGACGCACGTCCGCCGGATCCTGAGCAAGCTGCAGCTGCGGGATCGCGTGCAGGTGGTTGTCTACGCCTACGAGACCGGACTGGTGGTGCCGAGCAACCCGGACTATTGATGCGGTGGGCCCGGCCCGGGCCCACTTTCTTCACAAGATGTGCGTTATAGACATTCATAAATGTTTTTAATGACTATTTGAGCCGATTCTGTGTTACCTTCGTCACTACAAGCGCGCCTCCGGCTCCCCCGCGCAGGAAGTCCCAGGCGTCCCGATCGCATCTTTCACTTATCGGAGACGAGTCATGGAATCATCAACCCCCCTGAAACTGGACCACCCGGCTGACGCCCCTCCGGCGCCTTTGGAAACAGGCCTTCGCCGTTCCATGGGTCCGCGTCACCTCATCATGATTGCCATGGGAGGTGTCATCGGCTCAGGCTTGTTCCTCAGCTCGGGCTACACCATCTCCCAGGCAGGCCCCCTGGGCGCAGTCATCGCCTACCTGGTGGGAGCCTTCGTGGTCTACCTGGTGATGGCCTGCCTTGGCGAGCTCGCCATTGCCTACCCGGTCTCGGGTGCCTTCCACATCTACGCTTCCCGTTCAATTGGTCCGGCTACCGGCTTCACCACCGCCTGGCTCTACTGGCTGTGCTGGGCGGTGGCGATCGGTTCGGAGTTCACGGCCTCGGGCCTGCTCATGCAGCGGTGGTTCCCGGGTGTCGAGGTATGGGTGTGGTGCCTGGTGTTCGCTGCCATGCTCTTCGGCTTCAATGCGCTCTCGTCCAAGTTCTTTGGCGAATCTGAATTCTGGTTCTCCATCATCAAAGTCGGAGCGATCATCGCACTGATCGTGTTCGGCGGGGCGGCCCTCTTCGGATTCCATCCACTCTCGGACAACGACCACCACCCGTTCCTGTTCGAGAACTTCAATACCTCAGGCGGCCTGTTTCCCAACGGCTTCTCCGGCGTCCTGGTGACAGCCCTGGCCGTCTTCTACGCCTTCTCCGGCTCGGAATTGATTGGCGTGGCGGCAGGCGAAACCAAGGATCCGGCACGGAACATCCCCAAGGCCATGCGCAGCACGGTCATCCGCCTCCTGATCTTCTTCGTGGGGGCAATCGCCGTCATCGCCGCAACCGTTCCTTATGACCAGGTGGGACTGGATGAGAGCCCGTTCGTCACTGTTTTCTCGTCCGTAGGCATTCCCTTCGCGGCGGACATCATGAACTTCGTCATCATCACCGCCCTCCTGTCCGCCGGAAACAGCGGCCTGTTCTCCTGTGCCCGCATGCTCTACTCCCTTGCAGACGAGGGGCACGCTCCCAAGGCGCTCAAGCGCCTCACCCGCCGGGGCATCCCACTCCTTGCCCTGTCCGTCAGCATGGTGGGAGGGCTGGCGTCCCTGATCAGCAGCGTGGCTGCTCCGGAGACCGTGTACCTGGCCCTCGTCTCCGTAGCCGGCTTCGCCGTCGTCGGGGTATGGATGTCGATCACCGCCTCGCATTTCTTCCATCGCCGGGCCTTTGTCCGCAACGGGGGACGGGTGGCTGACCTTGCCTACAAGGCACCGTTCTTCCCTGTGGTTCCGATCCTGGCCTTCGGACTGTGCCTGCTCTCACTGGTGGGCATTGCTTCAGATCCCGCGCAGGTCGCTGCCCTCTACTTCGGTATCCCCTTTGTGGCTGCCTGCTACCTGTATTTCCACTTCCGATACGGCCGGACTGTGAAAGTAAAGCAGTCGGTCTGATCCAGGTTGCCACGTCAGGCGGCAGGGCAATATTGCCCCGCCGCCTGACTGTCTTGAAAGGGGGAGGGCAGGATGGCCCAAACAACCCAGTCCACGGAACCGGCCGGGAAGTTTTCCAGTTGGTTGGAAGTTGACGGTGACGCTTTTGATGGCAACGTCCGATCCATGATGCAACTCCTGGAGGGCCGGGCCTTGCTGTGTGCCGTGATCAAATCCGACGCCTACGGCCACGGGGCTGACATGTTGCTGCCGTTCCTGGTTCGTCAGGACGTTCCCTACATAGGGGTGGGGTCGAATCACGAAGCAGAGCTGGCGCGGGGACATGGTTTTCAGGGAAAACTGCTCCGCGTTCGAGCAGCGGCCCCGCAGGAAGTCAGGGCGGGCATGGACTACTCCATCGAAGAACTCGTCTCTGATCCGCAGAGTGCCTTGGCGATGAGCCGGATCGCCGAGGAAACGGGCCGGAAATTACGGGTGCACCTGGACATTAACTCGTCGGGTATCAGCCGCCACAGCCTTGACGTGTCTTCCTCCCGCGGCAGGGCCTGCGCAGTTGGGATACTGAGCCAGCCTTGGCTTCAACCCGCCGGCATCATGACGCATTTTCCCTGCGATGACGTGAAGAACATAGAAGAATCGCTGCGGCGTTTCAGGGCCGAGTCCGAAGCTATCCTCCAAGCCGCGCAAGTGCCCCGCAGTGAAGTGCTCCTCCACGCGGCGAACTCATTTTCAACCCTGAACGTCCGGGCGTCGTGGATGGACATGGTACGGACCGGGGCCGTCCTCTACGGTGACACGGAACCCGCGCAGCCCGGATTCAGCCGCTGCCTGACCTTCAAGGCACGCATCGGCTCGGTGAACACCTATCCCGCGGGAAGCAAGGTGGGCTATGGGCTGACCCATACCCTGGCGACAGAGTCCCGTTTGGCAACAGTCACTGTGGGCTATGGCGATGGGTACCGACGGGCACTTGGCCGTCGAAGCGCCGACCATCGCGGCGATGTCCTGGTCCGCGGCCGACGCGTGCCCATCGTCGACGTGATTTCCATGAACTCCATGGTGGTTGATGTGACATCCGTTCCGGAGGTCCTGCCCGGGGACGAAGTGGTCCTGTTCGGGCGCCAGGACCGGTCCGAAATCACTTCGGGAGAGCTTGAAGCAGCCAACGCCGGAATTCTCGCAGATTTGTACACGGTGTGGGCCAAGGATGCCAGGATCCTCAGGGTCTGCGCCAACGTGTGAGAATGGCGTGAGCGCTTGGTGGAAGGAGCCTGATTCGTGGATGTGTCAACAGAGGCTTCGTCGTTGGCGCAGGGCCTTCGCCTGATCCGGCTGGTCACGGACCGCGAAAAGCAGGGACGCCAACTTCTGGGAGTCTCGCAGTTGGCTGCGGAGCTGGATATGGAACAAAGCCGGGTCTCACGATTGGCGCAGGAACTGTGCGATCTTGGGCTGCTGGAACGCGTGGATCGGGGTCCTTTCCGCACAGGGCCGCGGTTCTTCACCCTGGCAGCCTCCCTGAACGGAGGCTGGGTCCAGCAATCCGGACCCGAGCTTGAGGAGTTGGTGTCCTCTTATGGATTGCGCTCCAGGCTCTCAGTGCGCGACGGGGTCCGGGTGCTCCTGCTGCGTTCTTCCGCCAACAACTCTGTCCTTGGCGGCTTCGCCAAGCCCGGCATGGTGACCCCTGTGTGGTGCACGGGCGCCGGCCGGGCCTTGCTGTGGGACCATTCAGCAAAGGAGCTTGAGGGTCTGCTCCGCGAGGCCAACTTCATTGGCGTTGGCGGCCCCGCCGCGGCGCATTCCGCAGCGGAGGTGGCCACCCTGATGGACAAGGACAAGCCACAGGGGTATGTCCTGGCTGCGGAGGAATTCGAGCACGGCGTCTGGGAGCTGGCAGTACCGGTCCGGGCAGGCGGAGCCCGCATTGTTGCCGCACTCAGCGTCCTGGGAAGCCGCGCTGATCTGGAGAAAGCGGCTCCACACATTGCAGCGGCGCTTCAGTCCGCTTCCAACCGGCTCGGCAGCGCGGCCCAACCTCAGGATTGACCTGACTGTCCTCCAACTGAAGACTCAAGCCAGTCCCGCCACGAACCAAGAGCCGTGGCGAAGGCTTCGCGCTGGGGTTCCAGACGTGATTTCGGGCCGACAATCTGCAATGCAGCGGCGACTTCGCCTTTGAAGTCCCGGACGGGCGCGGACAGGGAGTAGAGGCCCGGTTCGGCTTCCTCGTCCACGATCGAGTAGCCGCGTTCCCTTGCCTTGGCCAACCGCTCCAGGAAGTCGTCAACGGACACAGGCGTATTGGGCCCGTGCTTCACGAACTCGACTCCGTCAAAGATCTTCCGGACGTCTGAGTCCGGCGCATCCCACAAGAGCGCCTGGCCGGCGTCGCTGCAGTAGGCGGGGTAGGGCCGGCCGAGCCACGAACCCACCAGATTGGCGCTTTCAGGCACCTGCTCGCCGATGGTGACAGTACTGTTTCCGCTCAGTACACCCAGGAAGCAGGCTTCGTTGGTTTCGGATGCCAGACCCTCCAATGCGGTCAAGCCGTCAGTCTTGAGCCGCTGTTCGGTGACCAGCTGCGCGTCCGTCAGGAAGGACCAGTCCAGGCAATACTCGCGCTGCTCGGTCCTTGTGAGGAAACCTTCCAGTTGTGCACCTTTGAGGCTGCGAGAGACCTGGCTGCGGTCCTTGTCCAGGCGGGCTGCAATGTCAGCCACCGTACCGCCGTCGAATCCTTCCGCGTGACGCGCCCCAACGGTGAGTAAGGCCATCATGCCGCGGCCCATGCTGGAGGTCTTTGACATGGATTGATTCTAGTCAGCCCCGGGGGCCGGACCGGTACGGCGTCAGTGGATGGCGAACACCCGTGCCGGAAAACCGCTGCCCTCCAAGGGCTTTGCCCACGTGGCGATCAGCATGGCGCCGGATTCCGGTAGTTCATCCAGGTTGGCCAGCAGCTCGATCTGCCAGCGGTCCTGGGCCAGGACGTACGTTTCCAGGCTGAAGTCCTGCCGTGAGGTAGCCATGCCGGGATCCGTGTCGGTCTGCTCGTGGCCTACGGCAGCAACGGAGCGCTCCTCGACCAGATACCGAAGCACCTCCTGGGACCACCCGGGTGTGTGGCTGATGCCGTCGTCATCCCTGTTGGCCATTGCCGATGCGTCCGGCCAGTGTTTGCTCCAGCCGGTCCGAAGGGCAACGAACGCCCCGTTTGGGACGGCCCCGTTGCGTGCTTCCCATTGCCGGACATCGTCAAGGGTGGGGGTTGCGTCCGCATCGGTTCGGACACGGTGGCTGATGTCCAGGACAACCAGGGGAAGCATCATGTCCTCCACAGGTATCTGGTCCAGCGTCCGGCCTCCCCGGACAAAATGCGACGGCGGATCCACGTGCGTGCCCCACTGGCCCACAATCGAATACCTGTGGGCGGTGAATCCGTCGCCCTTTTCCATATCGAAAAGGGCTTCCCGTGTCTCGTCGGGAAAGGCCGAAAAGTGCGGTTGGCCGGGGTGGAAGGCGTGGGTGAGATCCGTGAAGGTCCTGTTGCGGAGGAGTGGTGCAACCTCTTCCCAGACTGAGGCGCTCATGATGCCACCCGCATTTCGGTGCGGGAGTCCATAACACTGCTTGAGACGCTGAGGGGTCCCGAAACCTCGATCACGGGAACCTCCCATGGGTGAATGTCGACGATCGTCTGGACGAGCTGTTGGACGGCGGCCTCGTCCAGGGAGTCGTCAAAGTACGTCGTGAAGACAAAAGTGGGTGAGATGGTCCGCTGGCCTACCCTGCCCAGGGTGGGATTGGCTCCTTCTGCCACTGTGAATCCCTCAAAGCCGGCCGAGGATTCGAAGACATGGTGGTAGTTCCCGAACCCGCCCAGCTCCGGGGTTGATGTCAGCGCGTCCAGCAACGAGGCGATACCGGCGTCGGACTCAAGGGCCTGAAGCTGACCGTCGGCGAGCTGGGTCATCGTCTCTACCGAAATGGGCCAGTGGATGCGAAGCTTCCGCACCGGTTTCAGTTCGATGTTCATGGCAGTGGACCTTCCGTCAGTTGCTGTTGCAAGCCATCGTGCCACGACGTGACGAGCATTACAAGCATATCGAAATGCTTATTATGCACGCATGTCACTATTTCGGAGTCTTCACCGGTCACAGTCCTGCCACAGATTCCCCATGTACAACTCACAGTGATCGCAGCTTTGATGGAGGCATGACATCTCCTCAACAGCCGCACCCGAACCACGACAAGGGACTGGAGTTCGACCTCTCCACGCTCCTGAGCCGGCGGAGGACCTTGGGCGTTCTTCTCGGGACGGGAACCGTTGCCGCCCTCGCCGCCTGCACGCCGGGGACGCAAGGCGGCGGTGCGACGCCGTCGGGAACCTCCACCGGTACCGTCACCCCATCGCAAGGCACGACGGCGGCCACCCCACCGTCGGCGGAGGCCACCAGTACGGTGACCCGCGCCTTGGCCGAATGCGGAGCGGAAATCCCGGAGGAAACGCTGGGACCCTACCCGGGCGACGGCTCAAACGGACCCAACGTCCTCGAGGCTTCGGGAGTTGTTCGACGCGACATCAGATCCAGTTTCGGAGCGTCCAGCACGAAGGCCGCAGGAGTGCCGCTCACTGTCACCTTGACGCTTCTGGATAACTCCAACGGGTGCTCTCCCCTGGCGGGCGCGGCTGTGTATGTTTGGCATTGCGACCAAAACGGCAAGTATTCGCTCTACGATTCCGGCCTGGAAGACGAGAACTACCTGCGGGGCGTCCAGGAATCGGATGAAAATGGCCAACTCACTTTCAGTACGGTCTTTCCCGGCGCCTACATGGGCCGCTGGCCTCATATTCACTTTGAGGTATTTGAGTCGATGAGCAACGCCACCAACGCGGGCCAGGTGTTGGCGGTGTCGCAGATAGCCTTGACTGAGAGCGCCTGCAAGACCGTGTATGCAACCACCGGTTACGAAAACAGTGCCCGAAGCTTCCCGAAAACCACCCTGTCCTCTGACAACGTCTTTGGTGACGATGGGGGGCATATACCAGTTGGCGACTATTTCCGGCTCGGTTGCCGGCGGCTATACGGCCGCCCTGAACGTCACCATCTGACCCCGTAGCTGTCCGGGGCAGGGTGCAAGGCGGTCCGGACAGGCGGTTGAATCCATGCGGCTAGACTCGGGAGCATGCCTTCAAACGCTTCCGCAGCAGTTGACCATATCCAGGATCTCGGCGCGTACGTCTCGGCGTCGCCGTCGAGTTTCCACGCAGTGCACGAGGCCGCGCGCCGCCTTGACGAGGCCGGTTTCACTGGATTGGACGAGCGGCAGCCGTGGGACGGTGGAGCGGGAAAGTTCTATGTCATTCGTGACGGCGCGTTGATCGCCTGGGTTACCCCCACCAATGCCGGACCCACCACCGGCTTCAACATCCTGGGTGCTCACACAGATTCACCGTCCTTCAAATTGAAGCCCAAACCCACCACCGGCAAGTTCGGCTGGCTCCAGGCGGGAGTCGAGGTCTACGGTGGCCCGCTCCTCAACTCGTGGCTGGATCGCGAACTGCAGCTCGCCGGCCGGCTGGTCATGCGCGACGGCACCGAGCACCTCACCTCAACAGGGCCGCTGCTGCGTTTTCCCCAGTTGGCCATCCACCTTGACCGGGGCGTCAATGACAACGGTCTGCACCTGTCAAAGCAGCAGCACATGAACCCGATCTTTGGCCAGGGCGATCCCGTGGGCGAGGACCTTCTGGGACTGCTGGCCGCCGGCGTCGAGGGCGCCTCGGTGGATGCCTCCGAAATCGGCGGATACGACGTCGTCGTGGCGGACACGCAGGCTCCTGCGGTTTTCGGCGCCAAGGGCGAGTTCTTCGCCTCCGGCCGCATGGACAACCTTTCCTCCACTCACGCGGGGTTGGTGGCTTTGATTGCCCATGCTTCCTCGTCCCCGGAGGGCGGCCCGATCGCTGTTCTTGCAGCGTTCGATCACGAGGAGATCGGCTCCAATTCGCGCTCGGGCGCTTGCGGTCCCATCCTTGAGGACATGCTGGTGCGCATCTCTGACGGATTGGGAGCCTCGGTGACCCAGCGGCGGCAGGCCGTGGCGGCGTCGTTCTGTGTTTCCGCGGACGCCGGCCACGCTGTCCATCCGAACTACGCCGAGAAGCATGACCCGGCGAACAAGCCGGTTCTTAACGGTGGTCCCCTCCTGAAGATCAATGCCAACCAGCGCTACGCCACCGATGCCGCGGGAGCTGCGCTGTGGGCCAGGATGTGCGCCGAGGCGAACGTGCCCTACCAGGAGTACGTCTCCAACAACGATCTTCCCTGCGGATCGACCATCGGCCCGTTGACTGCCACGCGCCTGGGGATCCGCACCGTGGACGTCGGTATCCCGCTGCTGTCGATGCACTCGGCGCGTGAGCTGTGCGGCGTGCAGGATCCGCATCATCTTGCGGCGGTGACGGAACTGTTCTTCCGGACGTCGGTCTAGCCGAAAGCCTCAAACACTCGTTTCGCGCATATTTCGAATGTTTTCATAAGGAAACTTATGTTGCCTTTGAAAATACATTTTGTGCAGTCTCCCTTTTTTGGAGGTGTCAAAATGTCCAATTGCACAGCAATCCGCCCTCTGGTGCTGGCTAGTGTGGGAAAGTCGTGTGGCCCGTGGCACACCACTCATGGCCCAACTCAAACCCAAAGGACGGCGCCGATCCATGCACGCTGACCAACAGCTTTCAAAGTCACTGAAACCCCGCCACCTCTCCATGATCGCCATTGCGGGCGTCATCGGAGCAGGTCTGTTTGTTGGCTCCGGTGCTGCTATCCAGCAGGCCGGACCCGGCATCCTGGTGGCCTATCTGGCCGCCGGCCTGGTTGTCATCCTCGTCATGCGCATGCTTGGTGAGATGGCGGCCGCCAACCCGGAGACGGGTTCGTTTTCCACATACGCAGACAAGGCCCTTGGCCGCTGGGCAGGGTTCAGTATTGGCTGGCTTTATGCCTGGTTTTGGATCATCGTCCTCGGCATCGAGGCAACGGCGGGTGCCGCCATCATGCACCGCTGGGTTCCCGGCGTCGATCAGTGGATCTGGGCGTTGGTTCTCATGGTTCTCCTGACGCTGACCAACCTCGGATCAGTCAAGTCCTACGGCGAGTTCGAATTCTGGTTCGCTTCGATCAAGGTTGCGGCGATCGTGATCTTCCTCCTTGCAGGCATCGCAGCAATTCTCGGTCTCATGCCCGGTGTATCCGCCCCGGGTGTCACCAACCTGCTGGACCAGGGCGGCTTCATGCCCAACGGTCCCGGCGCAGTGCTGGCGGGCATCCTCGTCGTGGTCTTCTCCTTCTTCGGTGCCGAAATCGCGACCATCGCTGCGGGTGAATCCGAGAACCCCGTAGACGCCGTCAAGAAGGCCGTGAAGTCCACAGTGTGGCGCATCCTGATCTTCTACATCGGCTCCATCGCCATTGTTGTCACGCTCCTGCCGTGGAACGACGCATCCGTCGCCAAAAGCCCCTACGTCGCCGTCATCGAGCTTTATGGCATCCCGGGCGCCGGCACCATCATGGACATCGTGGTGCTCACCTCGGTGCTGTCCTGCCTGAATTCAGGGCTCTACACCGCCAGCCGCATGCTCTTCTCGCTCTCCCGGCGCGGCGATGCTCCCAAGTCGTGGATGAAGATTTCCAAGCGCGGTGTCCCCGCAGCAGCCGTCCTTGCTTCCACGGTGGTTGGTTTCATCACGGTTGGCTTGAACTACATCGCGCCGGACACGGTGTTCCTTTTCCTGGTGAACACCTCGGGCGCGATCGCCCTGTTCGTGTGGCTGGTCATTGCGACTTCCCAGCTCATCCTGCGCAGGCGCATGGGTGCTGCAGCGAAGCAGCTCGAGCTCAAAATGTGGTTCTTCCCGTACCTCACCTGGATCGCCATCGGCAGCATCGTTGCGCTCATCATCGGCATGGTCATCCTCGAGTCCACCCGCGAGTCGCTGTTCCTGTCGCTGGGCCTCGCCGCTGTGGTGGTGGGCATCGGAGTGTTCCGCTACCGCAGGAACGGTGGCAGCCCGGACCAGGATGCCGCTTCAGCCGAACCTTCCGCGGTCGGTTCCGGACCGGCGTCGTAAGTTTCTTTCTGATGTGGGGCAGTTGCCGTCGGTGTTCGACGGCGGCTGCCCCGTTTCGTTTTGGCCCGGCATGATGAGCGGCTGCTTGGGCTACGCGGCTGCGTGGGCTACTGGGCCAGGCCGATCACCAGGTTGATGGTGACTGCAAGGATCACCGTGCCAAACAGGTAGGAGAGCAGGCTGTGTTTCAAGGCTTCCGCCCGGATCCGGTGGTTGCCGAGGTTGGTGTCGGACACCTGGTAGGTCATGCCCAGGCTCGTGGCCAGGTAAGCAAAGTCCGTGTACTGGGGTGGCCGTTCCTGGTTGAAGCTGATTCCGCCCACCTCACCGCCGGCATCTTCTGCAGGGCTGTAATAGAGCTCCGCGTAGCGAAGCGTGAAGAGGGTTTGAACCAGCATCCAGGACAGCGCGACGCAGGCAAGCGCCAGCGCCCCCGAAGACAGGCGTGATCCGGTGCCTTCCGTGTGGGAGTTGACGATCACCGCCACGGCCGCGGCAATACTGGCAAGGTTCGCGATGAGGATCAGGAGATCGGTGACTCCGCGCGAGGGGTCCTCGGACGTTGCGTGCTGCTGTGTTTGACCGGGGTCCATCCGGGCGATCACCAGCCAGACCCACGCTACATAGACCAGTGCTGCCGTCGCCCAGCCCACGGCGGGCGCGTCCACCCAGCTCCCTGCCAGCCCCGTTGCGAGGAACGTCGACGCGCCGGCAACCATCATGGCGACGAAGCGCAATCTGCTGCGTCGGACCCTGACGCTTTTCACTTGCCCGCCGCTGGTCACGGTTGTTCCCGTGAGGTGGAGTCCTGGGAGATCTTCTTCGCCTGGAGGATGCCGTCCCTCACTCCAGCGCGGACCACGAAGTACAGGGCGTAGAGGGCTATCGCGGCAAAAACAACGGTCAGGACCAGGTTGTTCAACGGTGTGGCATCCATGGCGCCACTCTAACGGGACGTCCTCAAGGTGCCAGGAATCCACGAATCGGACATGTTCGTGTTACTGTCTTTGTCGCTGTCAAGGAGAAAAACGAAAGTTGCTTTCTCCTGATCACCTTGCGCGGGTGGCGGAATGGCAGACGCGCTAGCTTGAGGTGCTAGTCCTCGAAAGGGGGTGGGGGTTCAAGTCCCCCTCCGCGCACAGAGAAACCCCTGGAAGATCCACGATCTTCCAGGGGTTTTGTCGTTGGGCCATGCGGCATGACGCCGACCCAGGCGGATTTATCCACATACGCCAAGTGCCCCGTTCCGGGCCGGGATCCGCCCGAATAGCTTTGAGTGCAGGAGATGCACTAAGATATTGAAGTCTGTGTTACGCCCTCCTTCCGAATCTTCGGCGGGGGAGCGGTGCACAGCATCGCAAATGAACCTCCTGTTACGGAAATACCGTAACCGCTTAGCCCAAAGGAGGTGGGTTCACATATGCGTCCTTACGAATTGATGGTAATCATCGACCCCGAGGTCGAAGAGCGTACCGTAGAGTCGTCGCTTCAGAAGTTCCTTAATGTCATCACCACCGATGGTGGAACCATCGAAAAGGTTGACATCTGGGGCCGTCGCCGTCTGGCATACGACATCAAGAAGAAGTCCGAAGGTATCTACGCCGTGGTGAACTTCACCGCTGCACCGGCTACCGCCAAGGAACTTGATCGCCAGCTGTCTCTCAACGAGACGATCATGCGCACCAAGATCATCCGCCCCGAAGACCAGAAGGTCGTTGCTGAGTAATCAGCCCCTTCAAAATCTTTACACCGCAGGAACGAACAAGGAGGCAGTAGATGGCAGGCGAAACCACTATTACGGTCATTGGTAATCTCACCAATGACCCGGAGCTGCGGTTCACCCCGTCTGGCTCAGCAGTAGCGAACTTCACCATCGCTTCTACTCCCCGGACCTTTGACCGCCAGTCCAATGAATGGAAGGACGGGGAAACCCTGTTCCTCCGTGCATCGGTATGGCGCGAAGCAGCCGAGAACGTAGCCGAGTCCCTCACCAAGGGCATGCGCGTGATCGTTTCCGGCCGCTTGAAGAGCCGTTCCTACGAAACAAAAGAAGGCGAAAAGCGCACCGTTATCGAGCTTGAGGTCGACGAAATCGGCCCCAGCCTGCGTTACGCAAATGCCAAGGTCAACCGTACCCAGCGCTCCGGCGGTGGACAGGGTGGCTTCGGCGGCGGTAACTCCGGTGGCTTTGGAGGTGGCGCTCCTGGTGGAAACCAGGGCGGCGGCAACTCCGGTGGAAGCTGGGGCGGCAACCAGCCCGCACAACAGCAGGATGACCCTTGGGCTACGCCCGGTGTCAGCAACGCTGGCGGCTGGGGCAACGGCCCGGATTCCGAACCTCCCTTCTAAACACCAAATAAAAGTCCGACGCCGGACACCCGCCGGGACTGCCGCTAGGCACCTTGGCGATCACCGCCGTCGAACACCACCATCCCGTGGATCAATATCCACGGGCTCCATAGAAAAGGAGCTCCACGATGGCTAAGGCTGAACTCCGTAAGCCCAAACCAAAGTCCAACCCCTTGAAGGCCGCTGACATCACTGTCATCGACTACAAGGACGTAGCACTGCTGCGCAAGTTCATCTCCGACCGCGGAAAGATCCGCGCTCGTCGCGTTACTGGCGTTACCGTTCAGGAACAGCGCAAGATCGCCCAGGCAATCAAGAACGCCCGCGAAGTTGCTCTGCTGCCTTACTCCGGCGCTGGCCGCGGCTAAGGGAAGGGATTAACTAACATGGCAAAGCTCATTCTGACCCACGAAGTAACCGGTCTCGGTGCTGCTGGCGACGTTGTCGAGGTCAAGGACGGTTACGCACGTAACTTCCTGCTGCCCCGCGGTTTCGCCCTGACCTGGTCGAAGGGTGGCGAGAAGCAGGTTGAGTCCATCAAGGCTGCCCGCGCTGCTCGTGCCCACGCTTCCGTTGAAGCTGCACAGGCACAGGCCCAGGCTCTGTCCTCCAAGAAGGTCAAGCTCGAGGTGAAGGCCGGCGAGTCCGGTCGTCTCTTCGGTACCGTCAAGCCGGCCGACGTCGCTGCTGCTGTTGAGGCCGCTGGCCTCGGCGCCATCGACAAGCGCAACGTTGAACTGCCGAACCACATCAAGTCTGTCGGTTCGTACCAGGCCAACGTTCGCCTGCACGAGGACGTTTCCGCTGTCATCGACCTCGAGGTCGTTGCAAGCAAGTAGTCTCTGACTGCAAGGAAGGCCCCCGCTACCGGATTCCGGTGGCGGGGGTTTTTCTGTGCACCGAAGTGACACTTAATGCCAATGTTGATGCGGCGGTTTCAGCTTGCTAGTGCAACACCATCGATTAGTTTGGTCAGTCTTTCAGTTGGGGTGTCCCATTGGAGT
>NZ_JARDAN010000026.1:0-45141 GCF_040560085.1 Paenarthrobacter sp. CC6
CCGACCACGGCAACTTCTTGACCATGACACCCCTCCAACTACAGGGGTGTTGCACTAGCCACCTGAAGACGCCTGCCCGGCATTGTCATTAAGTGCCACCTCGGCGAGAGGATGAGGGGTTTAGCGCAGGGACTTGTCGTCCGGATTGCGGGGAACCACGTAGGTGCTGCCATCCGGACGGCGGAGGGTTTCCCACTGCTGGGTCTCCGCTTGGCGCTGGGCGAGCAGCTTCCGGTTGGCTTCCGTCATTTCGTGATCCAGGGAGCTGCTGTGTGCCGGGCCAAAAATCACGCGAAACTTTCCGGTTGCGCGCATGAATTTCCGGGTGAAGGATTCCTTTGCCACGCGGATCGACTCCTCAGTGTTCGACGACTCTATACGTTCATAGTACGCTAATCATTAGTACACTAACTAATTGGTTCGGTGTAGCCTCGTCAGTGCAGCAAGCAGGAGGAAGCCATGACGACCATCAGCGATACCAGCCAGGAAACCGATGACCTCCTTCTGGAGCGCCAACTGTGCTTTGCCCTCACCGTAGCCTCGCGCAGCGTTGTGGGTGTCTACAAGCCCGTTCTTGAAAAGCTCGGCCTGACCCACCCCCAGTACTTGGTGATGTTGGCACTGTGGGAACGCAGCCCGAGGACGTTGAAGGACATCAGCGACAGCCTGCTCCACGATCCCGCCACCCTCTCCCCCTTGCTCAAACGCCTGGAAGAAGCCCAGCTCATCACCCGCGAGCGCGTGCCCGGAAATGAGCGCGCACTGGCCATCACCCTCACTGACAAGGGAGCGGCCCTCCGCGCACAGGCCACGGCTGTGCCCGGCGAAATCCGCAATCGCCTGCACCTCAGCCGCGAAGAAGTCGCCGAGCTCCACCAAGCGATGACCGGCCTGATTGCCGCCACTCAGCGCACCGCCGACGAGCCACGTAAAATGGAGGCAACCTAGGAGATCCCATGAGCATGCGAAGTGTCCGCCCGTTACTGGCAGTACTTGCTGTCGCAAGCCTCGCCGCATGCTCCGGTGCCCCCTCACCAGGTTCCTCAGGCAGCCCAACCCAGGCGCCGACGTCGGGCCCTTCAAGCAGCAGTACAGCACCCGGCAGCCCCTCCACCAGCAGCACCCCGACGGCGGGCGGCAGCCAATCGGCAACGGCCGGACGCGGCGACGCTGAACTGAGCATCACACTCCTGGAAACCCCCGAGGCCGCGCCCAAGACCTTCACCCTTGTCTGCACGGGCGGAACTCCCGCTGCGGAGAGCAACCACCCGTCGGCCGCCGAAGCATGCGCCGCGATCAAGAACAACCCCTCCATGCTCAGCCCGGCTCCGCCCCGGGCCGACCGGGCCTGCACCATGCAGTACGGCGGCCCCGCAACCGCCAAGGTGACCGGCGCCGTGGACGGCAAGGAAGTAGTCGCGGCCTTCAACCGCACCGACGGCTGCCAGATCGGTATGTGGGACGTCGCCAAGAGCGTCCTCGGATCAGATGGCGGTTTCTAGGCTGCGACACCTCCCCCAAGAGGAATGGCTTGGGCTGGAGGCTGCCCATCACACTCGGGTCGCACGCTATGCGGACCCGTACTTGGCCCGGCGTTCGGCCGGGAAGAAGCACCCCGTGGAGGACTTCCTCTTCACCTACTACACCCAGAAGCCGGGCCAGTTGCTTCGCTGGCACCCCGGGGATGCCATAGTCCTCAGCGGTGAGCGGGCATTGGAGCGCAGCGCGTGGAAGTTCTACAGGACACCCGACGACGGCGAACTCGCCTCACTGGGGCTGCCCTCGGGTACACCGGCGGTCACCTTCGACCGGGCCGGCTTCCTGGCCGACCGCGCCGAGGCCGTCCGCTTCGCGGGCATCATCCTCTCCGGGACCGCGAAACGTCCGGCCCAGTTCGGCTGCTTCGGCCTGCACGAGTGGGCCATGGTGTACCGGCAGGAAAAGTTCGAGCTGCGCCACGAATACCTCAAGCTCAGGCTGGGCGGCGAGGGTACTGACACCGTGGTGGAAGAGAACCGGATCCGCTGCTCCCACTTCGATGCCTTCCGCTTCTACACCCCCGACGCCTTGCCCCTTAATGAGCTCACGCCAACCCGCGAAAACCAGCGGACCATGGAGCAACCGGGCTGCCTGCACGCCAACATGGACCTTTACAAGTGGGCCTACAAACTGACGCCTGCGTTGCCAAGCGGGCTGGTGATGGACTGCTTTGAGTTGTCGTGGCGGATCCGGGCCATGGACATGCAGGCTTCTCCGTACGATCTCGAAGAATGGGGCTACCCGCCCATCAGGATTGAGACACCGCAGGGCAAGGCCGAGTACGTTGAGTACCAGCGGGCTTTCGCAGCCGAATCCCAGGAGCTGCGGGCCCGCGTGCTTCAGGCAGTAAGCCCGCTCTTGGACGAGCTGAGCGGCGCGGCCGCCTGAGCACCCGACGCCACCAGCGAAAGGTCACCATGGTTTCCCCAAGCAACAGCGACACCACCGACGCAAACGCAAGCGAAAACGACGTCGACCTCACCGTCACGCTGACAGAGTCACCGGGCGCTGACAGCCGGGTGTTCCACCTCCGGTCCGCAGGGGGTGTCCTCTCCCCCGACCCGGACTCGGTCGACTCAAACCTGCCGGATGCGACGGCGGCGCTTGCCGCCGTCGAGCAGTTCGGGGAGGAGATCTTCTTCCCGCAGCCGCGGCCGGACCGGATCTGCACGCAACAGTACGGGGGCCCGC
This sequence comes from Paenarthrobacter sp. CC6, assembly GCF_040560085.1. Lineage (NCBI taxonomy): Bacteria > Bacillati > Actinomycetota > Actinomycetes > Micrococcales > Micrococcaceae > Paenarthrobacter > Paenarthrobacter sp. CC6. Next base: position 2,731 of record NZ_JARDAN010000026.1, read on the forward strand.
AGGTAGCCGAAGTCCGGGGATGGTTCCGTGGGCGTAAAGTCCATAGCCATTTCAGCAGGACGGATGGTTGCGAGATCGCCCGGTGGAAGACCATGGCGGCGTTGCTGGGCAATACCGGAGGCGCAACGTCCGGCTCATGACACGCAAATGGGCTGGGGACGCCCGGATTCGGGTGTCCTCAGCCCATTTGCGTGTCCCGCAGAGTTTTAGCCGGCGTTGTTGCTCTGTGTCGGCTCATCGCCGCGGATCTTGCCCCGCGGCTTCTTGTCCTTCTTGTCCTTCTTGGGGTCTTCCTCATCCGGAACCACAACAGCTCCGCCGGGGTTGACCAGGACCGTGACGAAGCTCGGCTCGCTGGTTCCTGCGAAGGTCAGGCGGCCAATGTAGGAACCCGGTTCCAGGTTCTTCCAGTTCAGCGAAATCTGGCCCGTCTTGCCGTTGGCGAGTCGGATCGGATTCGGCGTCACGGTGGCGTTGCCCTGGTTGGCCCCCAGCACTGCAGCATCAACGGTTGCCTTGGTGGGCTGGTTGTTGGGGCTGGCGTAGAGGTTGGCGTAGACAAAGTAGTCGCCCGGGGCCGGGTTGGGAACGGACAGGGTTTCGCTGGCGGATGCCGTTGCGGCCGGCAGCTGCTGACCGGACGGAGTCAGGACCAGCATGTCGAAGTCGGCGGCCTCATTGGAGGAGATCACCGAGAACTTGGCCAGGGCACTGCCCTCACCAACGGTCACCTTCTTCACGAAGTTCGATGCGTTGGTTTGGCCGGCAAACGGGCCGGGAACCAGCTCGATAGCCGAAGAATCCGCCTTGGACAGGCCATCAATGGTCACACCCACCGGCAGGTTGGTGCCGGAGGTGATGTTGATGGTGCCCGAGCCGTTGGGGCCCGTGCCGGTGAAGGCCAGTGCCTTGTCCGCGATGACGGACTGCGGACGGACGGCGATCGGCGAAGTGACGGTCTTGTTGGCACCCTGCCAGTTGAGCGAACCCATGGCGAACTTGCCCAGTTCGGCGTTCTTGTTCTCAAACTGGACCTTGAAGGTCTTCTTTTCACCGGGTGCACCGAAGGTCAGCACGGACGGTGTCACCTTGACGTTGACGCCCGGAACGTTGGCCGTGGCCCGGTAGGTGCCCGGCGTCAGCGCAGTCAGCGTACGCGTGACTTCGATCTTGCCGGCCAGGTTGCCCAGCGCGAAGGAGGGAACGTTCATGTCGCGCGCAGCCGTGGTGCCGAGCCCTTCCATGCCCAGGTCCATCCCGGTGCCCTGGATGAACTTCAGGTAGTCCTCGGTGGTGGCGTCGTAGACCAGGCCCGGGTTGAGTACCTTTGCCGGATCAACCTGTCCGGCGCCGGTGGCGAAGACGTCCTTGTTGACGGCGCCGTTGGCCAGCTTAACCGGACCAGCGGTGGTCATCATGGCGGACTTCACCGTAGCCGGGGACCACTGCGGGTTCTTGCCGAGGATCAATGCGCCGAAACCGGCCACGTGCGGTGAAGCCATGGACGTTCCGGACAGGAAGCCGAAGTTGTCGCCGCCGGTTCCGATCGGGGATACACCCGCGAGGATGGCGACACCGGGTGCCGAAACATCCGGCTTCAGCAGGTCCGAGTCAGTGGCAAGCAGCGGCCCGCGCGAGGAGAACCCGGCGATCTGCGGCTGTGCTTCGGCCGGCAGTCCCGTGGTGTCGCGGTTCAACAGGGACACAGTGATGGTCGGGTTCGCCGTGACCTTGTCCTTGATGGTCTGCGTGGCGGGCGGGTTCACGTGCACGGTGGGAATGACGTGCTTGTCAGTATCCAGCGACGAGTCCGTCAGGTTGACGAGGATCATGCCAACGCCGCCGCCGCGCAGGACTTCAGCGCTCTTGGCGGTGCGGTCAACCACGCCACGGTCACAAACAACAACCTTGCCGGCAACCTTTGCCGGGTCCAGGGACCCGGGAGCACACAGCGCTGCGTTACCTTGGCCGCTTGCGGCGTTGGTGGACAGCACGACGCCGGCCCCGCTCACCTCGCGGTTCATGATGCTCGCTCCGCGGAACTTGCTGCCGTCGGAGAATTCAACTGTGCCCTGGAGTTCCTGGGAGAAGGACGTCGCAGCAACGGTGGTCAGCCAGGGAGCTCCGTGATTGACGGTGCTGGCCGTTGGTCCGGAGTTGCCGGCCGAGGTGGCGACGAAGATGCCGGCTGACGCTGCGGACAGGAATGCCAGCGACACCGGATCCGTGGTGGAAGTGGTGGAACCGGAGATGGAGTAGTTCAGTACGTCCACGCCGTCCAGGATGGCCTGCTCGATCGCATCCACGGAAGCGGAGCCGTAGCAGCCACCGGTGGCGGGATCGGTGTCTTCCCAGCAGACTTTGTAGATGGAGAGCTTGGCGGCCGGTGCAATGCCGCTGGTGGTTCCGAAGCTCCTGCCATCCACGACGGCGTCAACGTTGCCATTGCCTGCTGCCGTGCTGGCGGTGTGGGTGCCGTGGCTGTCCACGTCCACCGCTGAAATGACTTCTTCGGGAGCCCGGTTTTCCGGGGGAACTGTTTCAAGGAAGGCGTCTGCGAAGTAGTGGGTGCTGAGGACCTTTGAGTTGCAGGCGCTGCCGTCGTAGTCGGCGCCCGTCCCGGTGCCCGGCTGGCATTCGCCGACGAAAGTGTCGCCGTCGGCCTTGAGCATGGCGATCTTGCCGTCCGCAGTGCGGTAGGGAACGCCAACCTGGGGGTTGCCGACCAGCGGCCCCACGGGCTCACCGGCGAAGAACGGGTTTGAAGGGGTGTAGCCGGTGTCGATGACGCCCACGACCGTGCCCTTGCCGGCATTCTCCTGCCCGCCATACTGGGTGGCCCAGGTGCCGTTGGGGCCGCTGAGCTTCAGGAAGTCGGTGGTGGAGTAGTCCGGAGCGTATTGCGTGTCCGGTGCGACCATCAGGACTTTGGGATCCTTGGCAAGGTTGATGGCCTGGTCCGCGGTCAGGTTGGCGCTGAAGCCGTTGACGGCGGTGGTGAACTCGCGCTTGATGGTGACGTTTTCCTGCCGGGCAACTTCCTGCTGCTTCTGCTGCAGGTGCTGCTGGTATTCCTTCACCTCGGCACTGTCGGCGTCGAGCTTTTTGCCTTCCTCCGGTTTGGTCGGCGCGAGCCCTGCCGTGCCGCCGTCGTAGGTTGCCGCAGGCTTTTCGGCAAGGACCACCATGTAGCGGCCGTCCTTGTAGGAACCGGGGTCAAGGTTCTTCTTGGCCACGCCTGCAACATTTCCGGGCGCCTCCGGGGCAGGGGCGGCCTGGGCCGGCATCGCCATGGACGAGAGCAGCAACGGCAGGCCGACGGCAAGCACCGCGGCCTTCCGGAGTCCCCCGCTTCTGACGAAGCTCTTTCCTTGTGATTTCACGAGTGGTTGCACCTTTCACTGAGGAGGCCCGGGCTCCATCGCCGAGGCCTGTCAACTTTCAGATGGTTGAACCTTTGACAGTTCTTGTCAAAGCCGCACAACCAGCCGAGTCATAGAGTATCTACTGAGAGCCGAATATGACATACAGCACATTTCAGCGAATTTGTCTTGTCACAATGGCCGCGATTCGTCATGGAAAGCAGCAACGGACCGCAGGGAACAACCCTGCGGTCCGTCGTGTGCAGCCAGCCGTAAACGACTAGCCCTTGGGTGTCACCTGGAGCCGGTCAAACGAAACCTGCACGCCATCCTTGTCCAGGACCACGACGTCGTCGCGGCCGTTCTTGACATCCGAAGGCAGGATGAACTCCACGGTGTTGTCGGTGGTGGGGAAGATCCAGCCGAGACGGTACATCGTCTTGTTGAGATAGACGTAGTACCACTGACCGTATTCAAGACCCTTGAGCTCTACCTTCTGTCCGGTCCGGTACTTGTCCGTCGTGCCCAGGTCAAAGGGCGGCGTCCGGCCGTCGAAGTCCTGGACTGTCAGCGCAGGCACGTTGCCCGGCTTGGCCGGCTGGACAGTCAGTACCAGCGGATCCGCTGCCGCAGCGACAGCCACTTCCGTTGCACCATTGCGGGCCGTCGCCCCGAAACCCACTGCCGCAAGGCTTCCGGCGGCCACGTCCGCAGCTGTCAGGACATGCTCCCGGGTGGACGTCACCGTGGCGCCCTCAGCAAGCGCTGCTGCGGAAATACCGGCGTCGGGGGCCTCCAACCCGGTTACCGCAACATTGCCCGCGTTGCCCACCGTGTACGTGTAGGTCACGGGATCACCGGGGCTGGCGAAACGATCTCCGTCAGCGTCCCGCCATTCAGCGGAAACCGTTGCCGCAAGCTTCGGTTCGCGCACTTTGAGGTCCACCTCGCCGCCGTTCACCGTAATGGTCTTGGTGCTTTGGCCGGCAGCGCTGACCTCCCAGGTGGTGTCCGGGACGAAGAAGCCCTGCTCGGCTTCGGCGGCAGTCACCGTGTGCCGCGGGGTGGTGCACTCGTAACTCTGCCCCGCCGGCAACACGCTGTAACGGCAGTTCCCCGGACCCTCGGGAAGGAACGGGCCGAAGTTGCCGGCGGTGGGGACTGTTTTCTCCACCAAAGGGCTCGTGTTCTTCACCGTGAACGTGTACGGGACAAGCTCACCTGCGGCGTAGGGCCGGGTTGCGAGGTCACGCCCGACGTCGGCACGCGTCCCGCTGATGTCGGCCGTCAGCAGACCGTCGCGCAACGCGACCGCAGCACCAGTGAACTGCACCGTTTTGCTGAGCGACGGCGTCGCGCTGGCAGTGATGGTGAAGCCCGCCTCCGGAAGGAAGTAGCCACGCTGGACGTCCGTAGCCGTGATCACATGCTTGGCAGTGGTGCAGGTGTACGCGGCGCCTGCGGCCAGGTTGTTGAACCGGCAGTTGGGAGCCGAGGGCGGCAGGAAGCCGGAGTCGAAGGTTCCCGAGACCGGTACGGAGTTGGCCGTGACGTTGGCCGTGCTCTTGACATTGAACGAGTAGCTGAGGACTTCGCCCACCTGGTAGGGGCTGGCCACGACATCGCGTGCGGGTGCAGAACCGGTGATGGTGAGACCCACCTGCGGAGCCACCGGCACGGTGGCGGTGAAGGTGAACTGCGAAACCCGGCCATCCGCCGTCGTGAAGGCCGCGTTGAGGTTCTGCGGCCCGCTGGCGTTTGCCGGTGCGGTGAGGGCTACGTTGACGGTGACCGAGGCTCCCGGCGCGACATCGGGAACCGGCACTGTGGTGGCCGACCAGCCGCTGGGTGTGTAAACAGTGGCGTTGGCGCCAGTGAGCGTGGTGGCTTCCTGGTTTGTCACGGTTACCGGCACTTGCTGCGTAGCTCCGGGAGCAGCGGTGACGGCCGGCGCGGACAACGGTGCGCAAACGTAGTTCAACCAGGCGTCGTCGAACTTGGCGAACGGCATGTTGTCCGTGTAGTTGCCCTCATAGAGCACGCCGAACTTGCCGTCCTCCAGCCGGGTCACAGTTGAGTACGCGGAGAACCCGGAGCGGATGGTGCGGACGCCCGGCCACGTAGCGCCGTCGTCGCAGGAGACACGGGCGGAGACATTTTCGCGGCCGGTCTTGGAGTTGGCGTTGGTGAAGATGAGCTTCCTGGCATCGGCCGAGCCCTGCGCGGCGTTCGGGAACATGCGCGCGATGGCTCCGTTGTTGGCGGGATCCGGAAGCTCCGTGTCCTGCGTGACCGGACCGTACGTGGCGCCACCGTCAGTGGAAACGGCCACCTTGCGGTAGCCCTGGTTGGCGTTGTCCCGGGAATTCAGGAGGACACGGCCGTCGGAGAGTTCAACGGTCTTGTTTTCGTCCATCCGGTCACCGACGTTGGCACCCTTGTGCCAGGTGGCGCCGTGATCGTCCGAATAGACGCTGTAGGCCTGGATCTTGTTGGTGCCGTCGGCCTGGCGCACATCGCCGGCGTACTGCTGGATGAGCCGGCCCTTGTACTGGCCGTACTTGAGCTGGATGCCTTCGCCGGAGGAGGCAAAGTTCGAGCGGACGTCCCCGGCCGCCGGGCTGGTCTTGCTGGTCCCGGGCTTGGTCACGTTGGTGATGAGCCGGGGCTGGCTCCAGGTGATTCCGCCGTCGGAGGACTCGATGACTGCCGAGGAGATCACTGCCCTGTCGGCGTCGTCGTTGCCGAACTGGCTGCCGCCGAAGCCTTGGTCCTTGGAGTAGACGAAGAAAGCGAAGACCTTGCCTGCTTCCGCGTCGTAGATGTAGGAGGGGTCGCTGTAACCGTATTTGGGTCCGCTGGCGTCAGCCACGTGACCCGCAGCGATGACCTGCACCGGCCCCCAGGTCTGGCCGCCATCAGTGCTGCGGCGCTGGACTATCGAGTTGGGGTTGGGCGCGTCGGCCGCTGAGCCGGGACGTCCGTCCCAGGCTGCCAACACCACATTGTTGCCCAGGTAGGTCAGGGCGGGGATCCGGTAGAAGAAGTTGGCAGCCGTGCGGTCAGCGGCGATGTTGGCCTCGGTGAAGGTGCCGGGGGATGCAGAGGGGTTGCTGGGCGGGATGGGGGCGGCGGTGGCCGGAAGGCCGAGCCCGGCCAGCAGGCCCAGGCTCAGGGTGCCGGCAGCCGCGACGCGGGCGAGCGATGGTGCAGGGGGTATGGATTTCAAATCCAGTGTCCTTTCGAATCGGCTCCGGGTTGGCACTTCACGCGTGGTTGGTTCAGGGATTGGCGTGTAGTGCTACCTCGTGATGGGCGTTCGTGTTACGTGCTACGTCGAACGTCCTACAACCATAGAGTGCTGGCCGTCACATTGCCAGAGATGGAGCAGGAGCAGATGCGCGGCGGGATAAAGCGGTAGCCTCGAGTGCGAACTGCCCGACGCCCGTAAACCTTGGAGTTGCCGTGAAAATCCTCGTCCCGGACACCATCGAACTGGACCTTTCCGATCCCGCAACCTCCGGGGACGAGATCGTGGTCTACGCAGTGGACAAGCCCATCCCCGGCGAGCACCGCGACGCAGAGGTTCTGGTGGCATGGCGGAACACCTCGGAGAACCTCGCCGATGCCGCCAAGGAAATGACCTCACTCAAGCTGGTCCAGACGCTCGCAGCCGGACCCGACTCCGTACTCGCCGCTGGATTCGGGGACACCACAGCCATCACGTCCGGACGCTCACTCCACGACGGCCCGGTCGCTGAACACGCGCTGGCGCTGGTCCTGGCTGCCGTGCGGCGCCTGGATGTCCTCCTGGAATCGCAAAAAGCCGCTACCTGGAACCAGCCGTACAACGCCGAGCAGTCCAACCCCGGCACCGAACAGCTCTACACGCTCGACGGCGCCAAGGTCACCATTTGGGGGTTCGGTTCCATCGCAGGGCGGTTGGCTCCCCTGCTGGCCGCGCTGGGCGCGGAGGTCACCGGCGTCGCAAGTTCCGCCGGCGAGCGCTATGGCTTCCCAGTGGTGGCCGCGGATGGGTTCCCGGAGGTCCTGGGCACCACGGACGTGCTGATTTCAATATTGCCCGCGACCCCGGAAACCGCCGACGCCCTCAATGACGAGGTCCTGCGTCATCTGCCGGCGACCGCCGTGTTCGTCAACGTGGGCCGCGGCGCGACGGTGGATGAGGACGCGCTGCTGGCGGCGCTGAAGGAGGGCCGCCTGCGTGCAGCAGCACTGGATGTGACCAAGGTGGAACCACTGCCGGCCTATTCGGAATTGTGGTCGGCGCCCAACCTGATCATCACGCCCCACGTCGCGGGCAACCGCCCCAAGGGTTCGGCGAAGCTGGTCCTGGCCAACATCTCCGCCCTCAAGGAAGGCAAGCCGCTCACCAATCAAGTGGCGGGCTGAACGAATCTCCACTTACTTGCGAAATTCCTTGCGTGGAAATAGTAAGCATGCTTATGTTAGGTGGGTCCGGGGTGGCCAGCAGAGGGTTCCCATCCCACGCATAGCATGAGGCAACGTGAGGAAACGTATGTACCTGCACACCCAACTTCTCATCAATGAAATCGCTGCCGACGAGCCTGATCCCGCTGCAGCCAACGCCCTCCAGGAAGGCCTGGGCGGACAGTTCGGCGAAATGCGGACCATGATGCAGTACCTCTTCCAAAGCATGAACTTCCGCGGCGATCCCGCCTCCAAGCCCTACAAGGACCTCCTCCAGGGCATCGGTACCGAAGAGATCAGCCACGTGGAACTCATCGGAACCACCATTTCCCAACTCCTTGATGGGTCACCCCGCTACCAGGGCAAGAAGTCGGATCCGGTGGACGAGCCCGGCGCCGGCGGTGCCACTCCCCTGAAGATCGCCCTGGACACCAGCAATATCCACCACTACCTGGTGGGCGCCCAGGGTGCGTTGCCCGTGGATGCGGCAGGCAACCCTTGGAGCGGTTCCTACGTCTACAACAGCGGGAACCTCGTCCTGGACCTGCTCTACAACCTGATGCTCGAATCCACGGGGCGGCTCCAGAAATGCCGCATCTACGAGATGACGGAAAACAAGACGGCACGCTCCACCATCGCCTACCTGATTGTCCGCGACCAGGCCCACGAGAATGCTTACGCAAAGGCCTTGGAAAGCCTGGGCGTGAACTGGGGCAAGGTCCTCCCGATCCCCAAGACCAACGCCGAGCAGTTCCCGGAAGTGAAGAAGCTCCTGGACCTGGGACTCCAGAGCGTTCAGTACACCTTCAGCGCTGACAACCTCAGCGAAGCAGGCAAGCTCTACCGTGGGGCGTCACCGTCCAACGACGGCACCGAACTGAGCACCGAGCAGATGCCGGACGGTTTCCCCATGACCATGTCGGCGGAACGCAAGGAAGAGTTTGCGCCCGGACTCGATCCTGAACTCCTGGCCTTGATCCAGGCTACGGCCGAGCAGGAGATGAAGGACGCCGACAGCCCCAAGGAAGCCGCGGCAACCCCGGCCAAATCCAAGACGGCCAAGAAGTAGCCTGACATCAAGAAAGTGGGCCCAACCTCGCAGGAGGTGGGCCCACCTTTCGCTTAGTCAGCAATCAGGCGTGCTCGTAGGTCAGGCAATCGGCGGCCTCGCGGCCGGGTCCGACCTTGACGTCGTGGGCCTCGCACATGAGGTTGTTGTTGTGGACGCATTCGGACCGCTGGCAGGCGCCGACGTGGGCCAGGACCTTGGGCAGGCCGCCCATGGCATTGGTGTCAATGAAAGTTGCGCAGGAAGCGTGGTCCTGGGTTCCGCCGATGGTGATTCCAAAAGCGGTGCAGCCATCGTGGTTGAATCCGCAGCTGCCAACGCTACAGGCGGATACTTCTGCAATGTGATCGGTCATTGGTCCTCCTGGTTATCTTTGTTTTACCAGGGGGGTGAACCCCCGCGTGTAACTCCAAAGTACGCCGGAATCACGCCGTTTAACCCCTTTGAATAGCGCATTTGTACGTGCGCTAATGTCAGGTTCCCTACCGGGGTCCGCGCAGGGCGTCGCTGATTTTCGCCCGGGTCTCCGCGTCCAAGGGAGCTGTCACCCTGTGGTCGCGGGCAGCTTTGTCAGCCCTGATCTTTTGGATGACCATGCGGCCCAAACCTGCAAAAACGGCTGCGGCCACAACACCCAGCACCATCGATTTCGGTTTTTCAGCCATGCGGCAATCCTAGTGACGCCGGGCCGCGGCGGCCAGCGCCGACAGGCGCTCGTGCCTGCCGCCGTCGGACGTTCCCTTGGCACGATTTCCGCCGTGACGGCGGGGTGTCCTCGCAGAATCGGGCTGAATAGGGTATGTGCGCCGCTCCCGGTAGAATGGTTGTGCAAGCTCGCGGAGCGCCCCCATGCCGTTCAAACAATGCAGTTCACAACCGTGTTTAACCCTGTGTCCATAACGCTGTTTGAATGCGGCTGAACGGCGTGAGACGGCATCTCCGCGGCAGCCTTATTTAAGGTTCACCCAACTCACGCACAGGAGTTACCGGATGCCCCGGATCGTCGTTGACGTCATGCCCAAGCCCGAGATTCTGGACCCCCAGGGGAAGGCCATCGTGGGTGCACTGCCCCGCCTCGGCTTCAACAGCTTCAGCGCAGTCCGCCAGGGCAAGCGCTTTGAACTGACTGTCGACGGCGAGGTGACCGACGCTATCCTGGCCCAGGCCCGCGAAGCTGCCGAGACCCTCCTGTCCAACCCGGTGATCGAGGATGTCGTCAACGTCGAGGTCGTCGAGGCCTGATATGACTTCACTCCCCCTGATCGGCGAGGCTATCGCCGCCGACGCTCATGGTGCTCGTGGCCTCGCTGGTGCCAAGATCGGCGTCGTCACCTTCCCCGGCACCCTTGACGACCGCGACGCCGCCCGTGCAGTGCGTCTCGCAGGTGGCACAGCGGTGCCGCTCTGGCATGCCGACTCCGAACTCGGCGATGTTGACGCAGTCATCATCCCCGGCGGATTCTCCTACGGCGACTACCTCCGTGCAGGCGCCATCTCGCGTTTCGCACCGCTGATGTCCAAGATCATCGATGCTGCGAACTCCGACGCCAAGCTCCCGGTCCTGGGTATTTGCAACGGCTTCCAGATCCTCACCGAGTCGCACCTGCTGCCCGGTTCCATGATCAAGAACGACCACCTGAAGTTCATCTGCCGCGACCAGACGCTGCGCGTGGAAAACGCCAACACAGCCTGGACCGTGGACTACACCGATGGCCAGGAAATCATCGTGCCGTTGAAGAACCAGGACGGACAGTACATCGCCGACGAGAAGACCCTGGACGCCCTTGAGGCTGAGGGCCGCGTGGTGTTCCGCTACGTGGGCTTCAACCCGAACGGCTCCCGCCGCGACATCGCCGGTATCTCTAACGCAGCCGGCAACGTGGTGGGCCTCATGCCCCACCCCGAGCACGCAGTGGAGGCCGGCTTCGGCCCCGAGTCGCTGAACGGCGAACCCCGCGACACCGACGGCCTGGGCTTCTTCACCTCCGTACTGACCAAGATTGTGGGAGGCGACAAGTGACCACGGAAACCACCAAGAAGTTCAACATCGACACCGTTGAGCACGCTGCCAAGACCCCGGACACGGAACTCCCGTGGGCCGAGCTGGGCCTGAAGCAGAACGAATTCGACGAGATCGTCAAGGTCCTTGGCCGGCGCCCCACCGGTGCCGAGCTGGCCATGTACTCGGTCATGTGGAGCGAGCACTGCTCCTACAAGTCCTCCAAGAACCACCTCCGCCAGTTCGGCGAGAAGGTCACCGAGGAAATGAAGAAGGACATGCTGGTGGGCATCGGCGAGAATGCCGGCGTCACCAACCTGGGCGACGGCTGGGCCGTGACGTTCAAGATCGAGTCCCACAACTCGCCGTCGTTCGTTGAGCCGTACCAGGGTGCCGCTACCGGCATCGGCGGCATCGTCCGCGACATCATTTCCATGGGCGCCCGCCCGGTAGCCGTGATGGACCCGTTGCGCTTCGGCGCCATCGACCACCCGGACACCGCACGCGTCATGCACGGTGCTGTTGCCGGCATCGGCGGCTACGGCAACTGCCTTGGCCTGCCGAACATCGGTGGCGAAATGGTCTTCGACTCCGTCTACCAGGGCAACCCGCTGGTGAACGCGCTGGCCGTGGGCGTTATGCGCCACGAGGATATCCGCCTGGCCAACGCCTCCGGCAAGGGCAACAAGGTTGTCCTCTTCGGTGCCCGCACCGGCGGCGACGGCATTGGCGGCGCCTCGGTGCTGGCCTCGGAGTCCTTCGATGACACCAAGCCTTCCAAGCGGCCGGCCGTCCAGGTGGGCGACCCGTTCGCTGAGAAGGTCCTCATCGAGTGCTGCCTTGAGCTCTTCAAGGGCTCCCTGGTTGAAGGTATCCAGGACCTCGGCGCTGCAGGCATTTCCTGCGCCACGTCCGAGCTCGCCTCCAACGGCGACGGCGGCATGGAGGTCGAGCTGACCTCGGTCCTGCTGCGCGACCCCACGCTGACCCCGGGCGAGATCCTCATGTCCGAGTCGCAGGAACGCATGATGGCCGTCGTTACCCCGGAGAACATCGAAGCCTTCGAAGCCGTGATGGACAAGTGGGCCGTGGAGTACTCCTGGTTGGGTGAAGTCACCGACACCGGCCGCCTCATCATCACCTGGGAAGGCGAAGTAATTGTCGACGTCGATCCCCGCACCGTCGCGCACGACGGCCCGGTCTACGACCGTCCGTTCGCCCGTCCGGAGTGGCAGGATTCCGTCCAGGCAAACTCCTTCACCGGTTCCGTTGAGGACGCCGGCCGCCCGTCGGCTCCCACCGAGCTGGCTGCGGCTGTCACCGAACTGGTGGCCTCGCCCAACATGTGCAGCAAGTCCTGGATCACCAAGCAGTACGACCGCTACGTTGGCGGCAACACCGCCATGGCTTTCCCGGATGACGCCGGAGTAGTCCGTGTTGACGAGGAAACCGGCCTGGGCGTCGCCCTGGCCACCGACGCCAACGGCCGCTACACCTACCTTGAGCCGTACCAGGGCGCACAGCTCGCACTGGCTGAGGCCTACCGCAATGTCGCTACCTCCGGCGCCGTTCCGATGGCCGTCAGCGACTGCCTGAACTTCGGTTCCCCCGAGGACCCGGATGTCATGTGGCAGCTCGCCGAGGCCATCCGTGGCCTCTCGGACGCCTGCATGGAACTTGGCATCCCGGTAACCGGCGGCAACGTCTCGCTGTACAACCAGACCGGCACCACGCCGATCCACCCCTCCCCCGTTGTGGCGGTCCTGGGCAAGCTTGACGACGTCGCCCGCCGTACGCCGTCGGGCTGGCGTGAAGATGGCCAGGCCATCTACCTGCTGGGTACCACCGCAGCTGAGCTGGATGGTTCCGAATGGTCCAACCTGCGCGGACACCTCGGTGGCCTGCCGCCGAAGGTTGACCTCGCAGCTGAGCGTGCACTGGGTGAAATCCTGATCAACGCTTCACGCGACGGCATGGTCGACGCGGCACACGACCTCTCCGAAGGTGGCCTCGCGGCTGCTTTGGTGGAGTCCTCGCTGCGCTACGGCGTCGGCGCCCGCATCGCCCTTGAGGAACTCATGGAGCGCGACGGCGTGGACCTGTTCACGGCCCTCTTCTCCGAGTCCCAGGCCCGGGCCATCGTGTCCGTGCCGCGCTCCGAGGAAGTCCGCTTCAAGGACATGTGCACCGCCCGTGGCTTCGCCCACCTCCGGATCGGCGTCGTTGACGCTGCCGGTGGAAAGCTGGAGATCAACGGCGTGGATGAGCTCTCGCTGGACGCCCTGCGCGAAGCCCACGAAGGAACCCTGCCGAAGTACTTCGGCTGATCCTCTCCGCCTGAAGTGACGCGAGGTCACTTATGGCCCGTAAATCCCTCCGGGATGGGCCATAAGTGACCTCGCGTTTCCTTTAACCGGGCAAGGAAGTCTGCTTCGGGCAACGGCCTGCCGAAGAAATACCCCTGTCCGCTCGTACAGCCGATACTCCGCAGCAACTCTGCTTCCCGCGCTGTCTCAATGCCTTCCCAGACCCCTTCCAGCCCGCACGAGCGGATGACTTGCTGGATTGCCGCCAGGAACTCCAGCTGGGACGGGTCCTTCTCCAGGTCCTTCACGAACTGCCGGTCAACCTTCACCCGATCCACGGGGAGTTTGCGCAGGTAGCCCATCGAGGAATAACCGGCGCCGAAATCGTCTATCTCCAGGCCTACACCCAGCCTGTGCAAGCTCATCAGGGTGTAACGGTCCAGCTCGTTGTTCTGGATGATGGCGCTCTCGGTAAGTTCCAGGACCAGCGAATCCGGGGACAATCCTTCCTTTTGGAGAACGTCGCGGACGTCGTCCACGAATTCCAGGCTTTGAAGGTCGGCGGCAGAGACGTTGATGCGCATTGAGAAGGCGGGCTCCGACGTCGCCGGATTATCCCGCCATTGCCTCAGCTGGCGCATTGCTGTGCGGAGGACCCACCTGCCCAGTTCCGCAATCAACCCGGTGGCCTCTGCCACGGGAATGAACTGGTCCGGCATGATGAGCCCGTGTATCGGATGGTTCCAGCGGACCAGGGCCTCGCAACCCTCAATGGTTCCCGTGGCAAGGTCAACGATTGGTTGGTAATAGAGGACCAGCTGCTCAGAGCGGATCCCCTCCCTCAGGTCGCCCACGATCTGCCGCTGGAGTTGCCGGGAGTGCAGGGTCACGGGATCGAAGAGCTTGAGCTTGTTCCGGCCCTCGCTCTTGGATTCCTCCAGGGCGAAATCGGCTTCCTGGAGGAGGTCCTCCAGGGTGTGGTGCGGCTCGGCGATCCGCAGGCCCATGCTGGCAGCACACTGGACACTGTTGTTGCCGAGGTCGATGCCGGGTTCCAGCGCGGCCAGGATGCGGTTCCCGACGGCGGCAGCCCGGTTCTTGGGGGTGCCGGGCATCAACACAGCGAATTCGTCGCCACCCAGGCGGGTGACGACGTCGTTCTCCCGGACTGCCGAGCGGATGCGCATGGCAACGGTGACCAGAACCTGGTCCGCTGCCGCATGGCCCGCAGAGTTCTTCAACGTCTTGAATCCGTCCAGGTTCAACAGGAGCAGCGCGGGCGGGGCGATGCTGTTGGCCATGGCAGCCGTGGCTTCCTTGAAGGCATCGGCCAGGGCCAGCCGGTTGCCGACGCCTGTCAGGGGGTCGGTAAGGGCCTCATGGCGTCGTTCATTCCGGACCTCATGGAGTTCTTGCATGAGTGCCCGGACCTGCCGTTCCAGGCTTTGTATTCGGGGGTCGTCATCATCAGTGGACACCAGCCGGCGAGGCTTGGTACTGGTCACGATTCGTCCAGGCTGCGCAGCGTCATATCGGCTACGGCCTGGGGCTTGGGAACCGGGTTGCGGTGCTCGTCCAGGAACAAGCGATAGGAGGCGATATCCAGCCGGCCGTCGGGCTTTGCCTTGTTGCCCATGCGGTAGACGTTTGTGATCCACGACCCGCCCAGGATGGCCTCGATCCAGGCATCGCATTCAGCGAGCGGGAGATGGACGCGCGTGCCGGTGTTCCGCCGGTGGCCGGCGATGGATACTGTGATGCAACTTCCCAGGAGGCCCTTGTCCGCAGTGAACCAGGCAAGGCCTTCGACATCGGCCACGATGGTCAGGTTGGCGTTTCCGTCCTCAACGGACTGGACAGGACCCATCCGCACCGAGCGCCGGTCCGCGTTCAAGGATGTGGCTGTTCCGGCTTTGTAGGGAGCACTGGTGATGTCTTTCCTGAAGACGGACAACTCCTGGTTGTGCTGGATCTGGATCCTGGTGGTCAGTTCATTGAGCGTCATGATCGTGCCTCATCCGCAATAGTGGCCGCCTCGAGGCGGTCGGCTCCTACAATCCGGTTTCTTCCTTGTGCCTTGGCACTGTAAAGCGCTGCGTCAGCTACCTCGATCATGAAGTTCAGATCGGCTCCGGCAGAGATGCTGGACGTAACTCCATAGCTGATGGTGGGGAACGGGATACCTTCCGGTGTGCGCATGCCTGCGGTCCGGCGGCTGATTTCGACGGCGATGCTCTCGGCCCGCTCCTGTGTGGCCCCGGGCAGGAAAAGGATGAACTCCTCCCCGCCGTAGCGTCCAATGAGGTCCGTGGACCTCACGGACGCGGCGCAGGCCGCAGCGAAGGCCTTCAAGGCCTCATCCCCGGCGCCGTGACCGTATTCGTCGTTGACTGCCTTGAAGTGATCCAGGTCTGCCAGGACCACGGCAGCGCCGGATCCTGTGGAGTACAAACGGTGGAGCTCGGTGGTGGCCAGTTCGAGGAACGTTCCGCGGTTGAGCAGGCCGGTCAGGTGGTCGCGGGCCGCCCGCTCCTTCAAACCCTTGATGAGCTGGTCGCTGGTGAGGGCCGTCATGCTGAAGGACACCGTCACCAGCAGCACCAGCGAAACCAGGCCCGACGGTCCGGGACCGAAGTACATACGGAAGGCCTCACTTGCCGGCCCTTCCAGTGCATAGACCGTAAAGCGGCCCAGGTAGTACGTGGCCAGGAGACCTGCTGCCAGCGACAAAGCCTTGTGGACCTGCGAACGGGAAGCTTTGATCAGCCAAAGATCCCGGGCGGCCAAGGCAATCCCGGTGGCCATCATGGCCAGATAGACGAAGCCCCCGGACCAGACATTGGTGGCGGGGCTTTCGAGGACAGAAGCAACAGCAGTGACCACAGGACCTGCGGCAAGTTGCCAGCGTGCGGTCTTGAGGTCCCGCAAGGAGCGGGCTCCGGCCCACACGCTGAATGCTCCAGCCACCACCAGGACGTTTCCCACCGGATTGGCCCATTGCTGATGCGGGGACCCGTTGAGCAGGAAGGCTGTGTTGCCGGCCATGAATTGCAGCAGGGCCAGGCTCCACCAGCCGGCATACGGCGAACGGGTGCGGTGGAAGGAGGTACAGAACAACACCAAGAGGGTTACTGTGACGACGCCCAGGGCGACTCTTACAGAGAACGGATCGAGCACCGTGTCCAACCCCCTCAGCTGGTCATCCTGCGGCTTTGGATTCAGTGTGGCGGTGCTTACTCAACCTCTCTGCGGCATTTGCTCAAGATTGGCTCAAGATCAGGTGCGGTACGTCACCCGACCCAGTGGCCGTCGTCGTGGTATTCCGCCTCCAGCCCGTGCGGGGTCTTCTCCCATTTATGGGGGCTGGTCAGCATCTGCCAGGCCGCGCGCCACGCCGCCACGGAATGCAGGACCCAGTAGAACGGGTTCAGCAAGGCAAAAATCGCGATCCTCCAACCATGCCTGCGGAAGGTGGCGACACCGGAGACGATGATCATCATGGCATTGCCGAACAGCATGGACACCACCCCTCCGGCCAGCAACCACCCGGGAAGGACCAGGCCTACGATGTCGTAACCGATGTAGGTCACCACGGTGAATCCAACCACCAGCGGATAAGCCAGGAACGCCAGCGGCGTGCCGAGGATCAGGCCAAGGAAGCCTACGGTTCCGGCTACCCCCGTGCTCTTGATGTACCTCAGGGAGTTCCGGGTATTCACCGCCGAAGTAATCATGTACCCCTTGATCCAGCGGGTGCGTTGCTTGATCCAGGCAGGCACCTGTGAACAGGCCTCCTCCCACGTTGTGGAGTCGATGACACCCACCCGGTAACCGTCCACGGCCGCCCGAAGTCCCAGGTCCGCGTCCTCTGTCACGTTCCACGGGTCCCACGCGCCAACTTCCTTGAGCAGCGCGGTGACGAAGTGGTTGGACGTGCCGCCCAGGGGCAACGGGATCCCGGAGTTGTCCAGGCCCGGGAGCATGGAATCGAACCAGTGCGTGTACTCGATGGTGAACAGGCGCGTGAGCACGTTCTGGTCGGCGTTGAAGTAATTCAGCGCGGCCTGGACACAGATGAGGGGTTTGCGGCCGGGGTTCAGGTGCTCCCGCTCGAACTCATCCCGTTTGAAGGCTGCAATGGAAGCCCTCAGCTGTCCCGGATCAGGGCGGTCCTCGGCGTCGTAAATGACCACGTATTCGCCCCGCGCAAACGTCAGTCCGTAATTGCAGGCCCTTGGCTTGGTTTGGGGCTCGCCCCGCGGAACGATGAGGATACGGACGTACTCCGGCGGCCTGGAGGCCTTGGCCGCGGCGATGGTCTCGGCGTCGTCTTCCTCCAGGAGGACCAGCACATCCAGCTTGGACCGGGGGTAATCCAGCTGCCCCAGGTTCGTCAGCAGTTTGTCGATGATGTTGGCCTCGCGGAACACCGGTACAAGGATCGTGTAGACGGGCAGTTCGGAATCCGGAATCCGCTCATCGGCCACCGGCGGAAGGCCGCGTCGTGCGCGTTCCTTGTTCCGTGCCCGGACCACTGCCGCCTCGTGGAGCTTGTCGAAAGGCCGACGGAGACTGGCCAACGTCTTGAATCCGATGCTGATCAGGAAGACGATGTTCGCTGCAGCCAGCAGCACGATGACCGCCGTCAGCGGCGAGATCACGAACCCCACCATGATTGCCGCTACAAGGACCACAGGAAGGTACCGTTGCCACGGCGTCAACGCGATGCGAGCGGAGTCACCCGGCCGTTCCTCGGCCAGGCGTTCAGCGGATTCGTAGAGCAGGTGGCGCCTGAAGGAGCGTTGGATGGATTGGTTGATGTCCCAGTCCGTCGTGGTGCGGAAGACGACATCGGTGGCGCCGAACTTCGCTGCTGCTTCCTCGGCGATTGCCGCGGACGGAACAACCGCCGTCGCCACGGTCAGGACGCCGTCCTCGCTGCGCCACGGCAACCATTGAGGTTCCGCAAGCTCGCTGAAAATGAGCTGCTCCATGAGTTCGTCCGCTGGTGGCTCGGCCATCAGATCCACCAGCGGGGCGTCCCACTGCCGGGCCAGCACTTCATAGATCCGACGCCGGTCCAGCCCGGCTTCCAGGATCAAGTGCCGTCCCAGCAAACCGCCTTCGATCGCGGCCCGATCCAGTGCACGCTGCAGTTGTTCAGGGGTCACAAGGCCTGCGGCGAGCAGTGTCTGGCCGATCGACTGCCGGTTGAACTGTCCTTTGACGAGGGAAGCAGGGGTCATGAATCCGAGGACCTTTCATAGATCCGGTGCGTGGGCGTGGAAAAGGCGACGGAGTAGCGCACGCCGAAGGAAGGGTTCTTGATGATCGCCTGGTAAACGAGGTCGGTGGGGCCCGAATCCCGCGCTCCTGTACCTGCTTCGACGTTGACGAATACCCATTTGGCATACTTGGCCGGATCATCCAGCGCAGGAGCGAAGTAATCGCCGGAGGCCCTGTTGTAGATTTCCTTGAGCGGGATGCCCATCACTGGAAGCACTGCGTTTCCGCGTGCGCTTTCGTCCATCAGGATCCCGCCGGATTCGTAGTGCTGGTTCAGCCAACGGGCGGCGGCGGTGGAGTTGGTGGTGGATTCAGCTGACATCCTGCCTTCCGCCAGGACGGCCAACCTCCCGGTGGGGTCCTCGTTCCACCACACGTTCTGCACCACCAATGCACCCAGCAAAGCACAGATCAGCCAGGGCCGGAGCCGCGCCGGCCGGGTCAGTTCCTGCACGAAGACGGCCACCAAAACCGCTACCAACGGCAACGCCGTCAGGGCGAAGCGGTTGTTCCACCAGGTGGTGGGAAGCGAGTGGTCATTGTTGATGGCCGTTTGGCCCAGGAAAAGGCTCAACAGCGCAAAGGCGTAGGCGCTGCCGGTCACCGCCACCAGGAGGGTGCTGTTCGCGAAGCCCCTCCTGAAGACCAGCACGACGGCGCCGCACGCCGCCAGGGCGAGGACCACCACCCCCGCGGTTTCCAGCAACGACCAGTGGAAAGTAGTCAGCGTCAGTCCGAGGTTGCCCTTGGTAGGCAACAGGCCGCCGTCGGTGATGTTCTTCTGCTGCGCGTAAGCGGAATACTGCCCGAACATGAACTCAAGCGGGTTGCCGTAGATGGCCCAGTTGTACGAAAGCCACCACAGCACCGCCGCAGCAGGGATCATCACGTAGCCGCCGGCCATGGTGAGGGCTTCGCGCCATTGGCCTGTGCGGCGTTTGGAGACGATCAGCACGAACAGCGTCCCGGTCATCACCAGCGCCCACCCCTCATAGCGAGAGAGGACGGCTGCGGCCGAGGGAATGCCTGCAAAGACTGCCAGTTCACCGGCGCTCATCCGACGCCGGCTGGTGGACCAATGTGCCAACCCTGCCATGCCGCCCACGATGCACATGATCAGCACGGGCTCGGTCAAAGCAGTGGTGTAAACGTAGAGGACCGCCGGGTTCGCCAGGACCACCAGTGTGGTCGCCAGGCGGCCCGCCCGGCCCAAACCGAGGCGCGCTGCGATCAGGTACAGGCCCGTGGCGGTAGCGGACAAGGCGAGGATCCCCAATAGTCCCGCAGCCCAGCCCGTGCTGAACAGCCACATGTTCACCACGAACGGCGCCAGCAGAAGGTGGGGCATGGGCAGCCACACCGTGCCGAGCTGTTCAAAGCCGGGCGCCTTGCTGTCGAAGATGCGCCGGGCGATGGTCAGGTGGCTTTGGGCGTCGGAGTAGTCCAGGTTGGTGCCGTGGCCGATGGTGTACAGGCAAGCAACGTAGCCCACCACTGCGGCCAACAAGGCCACAATCCTGGTGCCCGGGACCTTGCGTCCGTCCACCGGGGCGCCGAGCCGTTCCCAACCCCGGATCATCAGCGATGACAGGGACCGCAGCACCGGCTGCCGGTGGGCAGCGCGGCGCCGCGTGGCAACGCTAGTTGCCATGGCCCGGTTCGGTCGCCTTCTGTTCAGCGTCCACGTAGGCCTGAGCTTCCTTGGCCCGGCGCCGCATCAGGATGGTGCGGGCGGCGAACGCGAGGCCCAGCACCAGCACTGCACCGCCGATCCACCAGGCGTAGGGACGGTAGTCGTCGGTGACGGCCTTCTGCGGAACCACCACGTTGCTTTCCAGCAAGACCGGCGTACCCGAGGGCTGGGTGACCAGGAGGTTCCGGGACAATGATGCCCAACCGCCGTCAACACCACTGATGTGCGAGGTCAGGGAAGCCTGCAACGCAGCCGCGGAAGCGTCGCCGTCCGGTGCCCATGCCCCGAGGAGCAAAAGATCACGGCCGCCTTGTTCGAACGCCTCCAGGACACCGAACGGTGCCGACGTGCCCACCCCGTATTCGACGTCCTTCGGGGAGATGGTGCGGAACTCGGCCAAACGCAGGGGTGCCGAGAGCTTGTCGGCAACATCGCCGGTGGCGCCCACCACCAGTCCGGACTCGCTGGAGCCGGCCAAGGTATCCAGGCCCACCACCCGGGTGTCCAGCAAGGTGGCGCTCTGCCGCTGCAGGGAAGCTACCAAGGTGGCCGCGTTCACGGTGTTTGCCTGCGCGTTGCCGTCGCCGAACGCTACGGGAACACTCTGTCCCAGGGCTTGGGGGAACCGTGCAAAACCGGCCTTCATGGAACCGCCCCGGGCGGCAGTCAGCGTGCTGCCTGCCGTGTCCACGGTGACCTCCATGGGCATCACACCTGCGGGGCCGGTGCAATCACCGCCCGCGGGAAGGGCCGCGAGCCGGATCCGGAGGCCGTTGTTCGCCTGAAGCTGCCCGGCTGGTACTTCGGCGTCCACCGAAAAGCTGTCACCGCCGTCGAGGTTCCTGGAGCTAAGCAGGTAATCGTTCCAGAAGACGGAAAGCTGAGCCTGGGCGTTGGCCGGCACGGCCGTGTGCGTGCCCTTGAGCTGGACCTTCACTGATTGGACGGGTCCGCCGAACTGGGACTGGGTGACTCCCACGTACGATTCCGGCGTGCCGTATCCGGAGAGTTTCAGGGTGCTGCTGCCCAGGTCCTTGAGGCTTTGCGTCAGGCCCGGCGACGCAGGCAATGCGGACGTCAACCCGGTGACGGACGATGTCACGGCGAGCGCTGTATTGTCGCTGGCCAGTGCGCGCGCGGCGGTACGGAGCTGTTCGTCATGGCCGCTGAGGATGAGCTGCGGGAGGCCGGCTGTGGTGGAGAGTTTGGTGCTGGTTTCGCCTTGGTCACCCACGACGCTGAGGACCCGGCTGCCCGCAGGAAGGCCGGCCACCCGGGCGGCAAGTCCGGCTTCCGGGACCACGCTGACAGAGGCGTCCGGGTAGCGGTGCGTCATCGAGGCGGCGGCAGTCATGACGGCCGCGGAAACATCGGCACCCGGGTCCGCCGGGACGGGAAGTACGACGGCGGGCACGGACACCGGGAAGAACCCGCCGACGGTCGTGGGAACCTCCGCGGTTCCGGAGAAATCGACTGCGAGGTTGTTCAGCGTGGCTGTGGCGTTTGAGAGGACGCACATAGTCTGCGCCGCCGGGATGAACTGCAGTCCCACGGTCATCTGTTGGTTGATGACGTCTGCGCTGCTCACTGCCTGGTCCAGGGCGATGGCTGCTGCTGCGTTGGCTTCGAGGACTATCCTGCCGTTGACCGTTGCGCGGACTGTTCCTTCCGGCTTTCCGGAGACCACGATGCTGCCCTTGATCCGTGTGGGCTCCAATCCCGCAGTCACCGGAACCACAAGTGTCTGCTCCACCTGGCCGGCCATGGCCGACACGCTGGAGGACGCCCGGACCACTGCTCCCTGGGCGGGACCGGCCGAAGCCATAGGGGCCGTGATGGCGGAAACCGCGAGGGTGGCGGCGCAGGCGATGAGTATGGCTGCGGTGCGGGATCGGGCGCGGGCTCTGGCAGGGTTTTGGGTCACGATGTCAGTCCTGGGTAACTAGCAGCGGATGAGTCGGGGGCCCTTTTGGGCCAACCTCATAGACACTGCCGGGCCGAACTCAAGACGCCTTGCTGCGTTCGATCAAGATTCCCTCAAGACCTCAAACAAGGCGGGGTCACTTTTGGCCCGTAAACGCCCCTGACATGGGCCTTAAGTGACCCCGCGTTGCTGTTGAATGGGGTTTATGTGGATCGGGTGGATCGAATTTGATGTCTTGCTGGGCGATGTTCACAGCCTGAAGGAGAAGCGTTCGCTGGTCCGGCCGCTGGTCGCCGAACTCAAGCGCCGCTTTGAGGTCTCCGCAGCTGAGACCGGCTTCCAGGACCAGCACCGGCGCGCTTTGATTGGCGCTGCTGTGGTGGCCCCTGACCACGCCCACCTTCAGCAAGTGCTCGACGCCGTTGAACGTTTCGTGGCTGCCAGGCCTGAATTTGAGCTGCTTAGCGCACGGCAGCGGGAGTTGCACAGCGAGGATTAGTAGCCGATGACGGCCCATCGGGTGGAGTCCAAGTGCGCATCGATGGCTTGGTGGGCCGCTTCCAGGCTTCGGCTGCGCAGGGCGTCCACAATTAGTTGATGTTCGCGAAGCACATCACCGGCGCGATCCGATCCCCGGGACACTGCTTTGACGCCGATTCTCAGCTGCTTCTGCCGGAGCGAGGCGTAGAAGTCGGCGAGGACCGGATTTCCGCCGGCCTGAACCATGAGCGTATGGAACTCGGTATCCAGCTCAATGAAGCGCGCGGGATCATCCTTGGCTTCCCGTTGCTGGTCGATGACGCTCTGGAAAGCGTCGATCTGTCCGTCGGCCATGGTGTCCAGGGCTGACACGGCCCACTTTTCCACCACGGCCCTGGCCTGCAGGATTGCCCGCACATCGGGGTCGGAAATTGGGGGCACGAACGCGCCCTTATGGGGGATCCGCTTGACGAAGCCTTCCGCTTCGAGGCGCAGCAGGGCCTCCCGTACCGGCGTACGGGATGTGCCCGTGGTCTTGGCGAGGACGGCCTCGTTGAGGAACGTTTCCTCCTCCCGCGGGAGGGCAGCGATGTAGCTTTTCATCCACTGATAAGCCACTTCGGGCTGGGATTGCGCAGTGGGAGTCATTTGGATCATGGAGAGCCTTTCTCGCGAAGCCCAGTATACGAGTTGCCTCCAGGAGGGTCCCGGACGTCTGGAAGAATCTTTAACCCCAACTATAGACAGGTTGTATACAACTCGTCTACAGTAGTTTTCAGTGGCGGCTCAAGTGATTCCGCTCACGCACTGGAACCCCTCAATTTCTTGGGACATCGGCCCGCCTCACAAGAAGCCCGGCCGCTCCCAATCGCAAAAGGATCCCCACAATGACCGATTTGAAGAAAGCCGAGCCAAGGCAGCAAAAGCACTCCAGCTTGCCCGTGGTTGCTGCTTCGAGCCTCGCCGGTACGGCAGTGGAATGGTACGACTTCTTTCTCTACGGCACAGCCGCTGCACTGGTATTCAATAAGCTCTTCTTCCCCACGGACGATCCCCTCGTCGGCACCATGCTGGCGCTGGGCACATTCGCTGCCGGCTTCCTCGCCCGGCCCCTCGGCGCGATTGTCCTGGGGCACCTTGGCGACAAACACGGCCGACGCGCCACGTTGGTAGCAAGCCTCATGCTCATGGGGGTCGCGACGACCCTCATCGCCTTCATCCCGTCATACGCGGCCATTGGTATTGCAGCACCGTTGCTGCTGCTGTTGCTGCGGCTGATCCAAGGGTTCGCACTCGGCGGGGAATGGGGCGGCGCTGTCCTTCTTGTGTCGGAGCACAGCAATGACAGTTCACGCCGCGCGTTCTGGTCCTCCTGGCCGAACGTGGGCCCGCCCCTGGGCAATCTCATGGCAGCCGGCGTGCTCGCTATCCTCGCAGGCACCTTGCCGGAGAGCGAATTCCTTGCATGGGGCTGGCGCATAGCATTCGGATTGTCCGCATTGCTGGTCATCATTGGCCTGGTCCTCCGCCTCTACGTGCAGGAAACACCGCTGTTCAAAGAAGCGCAGCGGAAGCGCGAGACCATGGCAGTGTCCGAGCGCAAGATGCCCTTGGCCATCCTTTTCCGCCGCAACTGGCGCGAAATCCTCATCGCCACCGGAAGCCGCATGGGTGAGAACGCAGGCTTCTACATCTACTCGCTGTTCATCATCACGTACGTCACCCAAATCATGGGATTGCAAAGGCAAGCCGGGCTCACCGCCGTCATGATCGGTCAGGCAGCGGCCGTCGTCGCTATTCCTGTCCTGGCCATCTACGCGGACCGCGTAGGCCGGAAGCCCATCATGATCGGGGCTTCGATCGCCACCGTCATCTGGGCATTCGCCTTCTTTGCCCTCCTCAACACCGGACAGATGTGGGGCATCATCGCCGCGGCGGTAGGTGGCCTGTTGATCTTCGCCGCGTACAGCTCGGTGATCGGCGCCTTCTTCTCCGAACTCTTCCCCACCGATGTCCGGTACAGCGGCACCTCCGTAGCCTACAACCTGGCTTCGCTGATCGCCGGCTCGCTGTCTCCCATCATTGCGTTGGCTCTCTACAGCGCCTTCGGTACGGGCTACGCGATCGGCATCTACCTGGCAGGGATGGGCTTGATCTCGATGGTCTCGGTGATGTTTGCCAAGGAAACCAAGGGCCTGAAGCTCAGTGATCTGGACGAGCCGAGCAGCAAAGAGAAGGAACAAGCATGAAAATCGCGTTGGTCCAGGTAGCCAGTCCGGACACCGAAAGCCGCGGGGACCGGATCGACCGGGTCGAGAAGATTCTTCGCAACATCAGCGGCGCCGAGCTGATCGTCCTCCCGGAACTGTGGAGTGCAGGCTACTTCCACTTCGATGACTACGCGACCCTGGCTGAGACACTCTCCGGCCCCACCGTTTCAATGTGCTCACGGGTTGCGAAAGAACTGGGCGTCCATCTCCATCTCGGCAGCATCATTGAAGCCGGCGCGGACGGGCAACTCAGCAACACATCAATCCTGCTGGGCCCGGACGGCAGCGTGGTCCACACCTACAGGAAGATCCACGTCTTCGGTTACAAATCGAAGGAAGCCAGTCTCCTGACAGCCGGGGCCGCACTGCCCGTGGTCCCGCTCCCCTTCGGGGCCACGGCAGGAATCACGTGCTACGACCTGCGTTTCCCGGGGTTGTGGATGGAGCTGAGCACCCGCGGCGCAGAAATCGTGATCGTTCCGGCAGCCTGGCCCGCCGCCCGGCGCGAACACTGGCGTCTCCTCACCACCGCCCGCGCCCTGGAGCACCAGATCTTCGTGGTTGCCTGCAACGCTGCCGGTGTCCAGGAGGGCGTGGAGCTCGGCGGCCACAGCAGGGTGGTGGATCCCGCCGGCAACGTGCTGGCCGAGGCCGACGCCGGGGAGTCCGTGCTCATGGTGGACATCGATCCGCAGCAGGTGGGCATTGTCCGCAACGAGTTCCCGGTGCTCAATGACCGCTTGGCCAGCTACGAAACTCTGACCGTCTAGAGGAAGTCCAATGCAAACACAGCAAACAACACGGCAAGTCCCACTCACTTTCAGGGTGGTGGGCACGGACAAGACAATCGTCATTTCGGATTTCCACGCAGTGGTGGCCGGCTACACAGGCCGGGATCCAAAAGCGGTGCAACACCATATTGACGAGCTGGCTGCCATCGGCGTAGCCCCTCCCCCGGAGGTGCCCATGTTTTACCGCATGGACTCGGACCTCTTCGAGACCTCGGGCGAGCACGACGCTTCGGAAAACCTGACCTCCGGTGAGATTGAGCCCCTGTACATCCGCCACAACGGCCAGTACTACCTCGGCATCGGATCCGACCACACAGACCGTGACATTGAAGCCCGGGATATCGGCGATTCAAAGCGCGCGTGTCCCAAGCCGGTGGCCGCTGAGGTGATCGCCGTAGAGAACCTGGAAAATCTCGACCTCGACGAGTGCACAGCGCGCTCGTGGGTTGACGGAGTCCTGTACCAGGAAGGTTCGCTGAGCGGCCTGCGCAAGCCGGCCGACGTCGTCGAGCGTCTCCTGGCCCGGACCGGCATCGGCGACGCCGACTTCATGTGCCTCGGCGGCACCCTGCCGCTTCTGGACGGAAAGTTCATAGACGGAACTTCCTGGAAGTTGGAGCTCTCGTTCCCAAATGGGACCACCATTGAACATAACTACAAAATCAAGAAAGGCTCACTCTGATGAGGACCGGAAAAGAGTAACTGAAGTCCCTTAATGACGGCAGGACGGTTATCCTCGACGGCGAGGTTGTCGGCAACGTCCTGGAACACCCGGCCTTCGCGAAGGTTGCCCGGACCATGTCCGAGCTGTTCGACATCGCGGCTGATCCCGCCAATGGAATGCAGTTCCATTCGGAGGAAATCGGCGGGCCGGCAAACCGCACGTTCGCAGCTCCCCGGACCCAGGAAGAGCTGGTGCTGCGCCGGCAGGCCATCGAAAAGTGGGCCAAGCACACGCACGGCTGGGTGGGCCGCAGCCCTGACCACGTCGGCACGTTCTTTGCCGCGTTCGGTTCCCATCCGGAGGTCTTCAAGAACGACGAACGCGACTTCGCAGGCAACGTGGAGCGGTACTACAAGAAGATCCTGTCCGAGAACCTGTACCTCTCCTACGCGATCATCCCGCCGCAGGTCTCCCGCGCCACCACAGCGTCAGGGTGGGAAGGCGAATACCTGCAGGTCGGCGTCGTGCGCGAAACCGAAGAGGGCATCATTGTCCGGGGTTCGCAAATGCTCGCCACTGGCGCTGCGATCGCCGACGAAGTTTTCGTCACCTGCATCAAACCGCTGGGACCGGACGACGTCGACTTCGCCGTCAGCTTCGCCATCCCGGTGGCCACCGACGGCCTGAAGCTGTACTGCCGCCGCCCGTTCGCGCCTGCCGCCACCAGCGACTTCGACTACCCGCTCACCAGCCACTACGACGAGCCGGACGCCTTGGTGGTCTTCGACGACGTGCTCATCCCCTGGGACCGGGTATTCATCAACCGGAACATCGACACGCTGCGCCGCCAGTTCTTCGAGACCGGCGCCCACGCTCTGGGCAACTGGCAGGCCCAGATCCGGTTCTCCACCAAGCTCAAGTTCATCGCCTCCGTCGCCCGCAAGGTCACCCAGGTGAATGGCACGGACAAGATCCCCGGCGTGCAGGAGAAGCTCGGAGAACTCGCCGCAATCGTCCAGTCCGTCGAATCGGCCGTGCTCGCCGCCGAGTACACCGCAACAACGGACGACGCCGGCATGCGGGTTCCCGGGAAGAGCGCACTGTACGGGGCCATGGGCCTGCAGTCCGAGACGTACCCTCGAGTGATCTCCATCCTTCGCGACCTCGTGGGCGGCGGCGTGCTGCAGCTGCCCTCCAGCGTCGCCGACATGACCAGCAGCGTGACGCGGCCGGATATGGAACGCTATGTCCAGTCCCCCGGCGTCACCAGCGAGGAACGCGTCAAGCTGTTCAAGCTCGCCTGGGACATCATCGGTTCGGAGTTCGCGGGCCGCCACCAGCAGTACGAAATGTTCTACGCCGGCGCCCCGTTTGTAGTCCGGGGTGCGTACACCTACCGGAACTACGGCTACGACGCACTGGTCGCCGAGCTGGACACCTTCCTTGGTTCCTACAGCATTGCCGGCACCACCGAGTCGGAGGAGATCTGATCATGGCCAAGCCCGAATTCGAGTTCACGCCCACGGACTCGGTGGACTTTGCACCCTGCAACCCGCACATTGAGGGTTTGTCCGAGGCCATCCTGGCCCGGGACTCGGACAACGACTCAGTCACCCGAATCCTGAAGTTCGAACCTGGAACGGACACCTCCCCCAACGGCGTCCTCACCCACGATTTCTGGGAAGAAGTGTTCATTTTCGAAGGCTCGTTCGTTGACCAGCGCCTGGGCAGGACCTTCAAAGCCGGCGACTGGGCTACCCGTCCGCCCGGCATGGAACACGGCCCGTGGGTTTCCGAGAACGGTGCCAAGATGTTCGAAGTCCGCTACTACACGGATCCAGCACCAGCTGAGCGGAGCAACTGACATGAGCCTCGCACCGCTTTTCACTGTTCCCGATGCCATGGGGATGCGCCGGGCCATGGGCCGGTTCCTGACGGGCGTTGCCGTGGTCACCACCCAACACGAGGATGAGCAATACGGGATGACCATCAGTTCGCTGACATCCATCAGCCTGGAGCCGCCCATCCTGATGATCTCGCTGAACTTCGGTACCCGCACCGGTGAGGCCCTGATGGAGAGCGGCAAGTTCGCGGTGTCCATCCTGGGGTCCAAGCAGGAGTCGATCGCGCGGCGGTTCGCGGTGCGCGGCGGTGACCGCTTCGGCGACGGAGACTTTGACGTCACCGAAAGCGGCCTGCCCGTGATCAAGGGCGCCCTCGCCCAGGCGGATTGCACCGTTGTGCAGAAGTACGACGTCGGCGATCACCAGGTCTTCTTCGGCCAGGTCACCACGTGCCGGGACCGGGACGGCGAGGTGCTCGCGTTCAAGGCCGGACGGTTCGGATCCTTCTCCGACTTCGGCCACGCGGAGATTCCGTGGATGTTCTGAGGAGTTAAACAGGTGGTGCCCGGCTCGTTCGAGCCGGGCACCACCTCTACCCTCCGGCTAGGCGATGGTCAGCTCACCCATGCGGTCCCAGCCACTGCCCTCGATCTGGCGGCTGATGATGTGCGGCGTTTCGGCGAGTGCCTGCGGCATGTCCGACATGGCCTTCTTGAAGTGTTCGCTGTTCACGTGCGCCTCGGCGGCATCGTCCTGGAAGGCTTCCACGAGGACGAATTCGTTCGGGTTCTCCACGCTGCGGGACCAATCGAACCACAGGTTCCCGGGTTCCGCGCGGGTAGCATCGGTGAAGTCACCGACGAGATCCAGCCAGCGATCGGACCAGTCCGGCTTGACGTTGAACTTGACCACGATGAAGATCACGGTTGCTGCCTTTCGTTGCGTTGCGGTTTACCGTCCATGTTTACTGTCCATACTGTCAGAATTCCTGTACTTCCCTCCGCCGTGGAGATCCCAATGACGCTTTCACGCATTGCTGCCACCCTCAGCTCCACAGCCCGGAGGATATTGGACCCGGCGCACGATTAGGACCAGGTGGTGGAGGCATGTACGCGGACACTGCGCCCCCACACGTTGCGCCTTAACGGCAGGACATCCCGGCTTGCGGCGCGGCTCGACCATCAGCAGATTGGTTCGCTTTCGATCAACCGGCTGCACTACGGCGCTGCAGTCACGGTGTCGCCGGCGGAGCCCGACGAGAACAGCTTCCTGGTGAGCATGCCCGTCCGCGGCCGCGCACTTTTTCGCTACGGCTCGGAGACCGCCGTCGCAACGCCTGACAACGCAGTGGTTGTCGGCCCGTATGACCTCTTTCAATTCGACCTCGACGCCGACTACGACCAAGTGGTTTTGAGGCTGGATCGTCATCGCGTCGAGACCGTGGCCGGCCAGGCAATGACCACTGGGCCAGGCCGAAGAGTCGAGCTCCCCTTGTCCCTGGGGCTGCCGCCGGCCCTGCTTTGCAGCTTGATCGAAAGCAGCATGAGCATATCGACGGTGAAAGACTCCAGCTGGCAGCATCGGGTAAGCCTTCACCTTGAAGAGCTCATCATCGAGTCCCTCCTCATCCCCAGCGGAGACGTTGCCACCCCCTTCCAGCCACGGAGCCCGGGCGGGATTGCGTCTTTGCGTGTCCGCCGGGCAACCGAGTACATGCTGGAGCGTATTGGCGAACCAGTAAGCCTCAGCAGCGTCGCACGTTGCTGCGGCATCAGCATCCGCAGCCTGCAGGCAAGCTTTCGCCGCGAGCTGGACACGACGCCCGGCCAATGGCTGAAAATGAAACGGCTCGAAACCGCCCACCGGATTCTGCGGGAATCAGATCCGGACGGGACCAGCGTCACCGAGGTCGCGTTGCAGTGCGGCTTCTTCCATTTGGGTGAGTTCTCAACCCAGTTCAAGTCCCGCTACGGCACGACGCCCTCCGTTGTCCTGAAGGCTGCGCGAATCCGATAGGACCGCCGTCGTCTTTCCGATAGCGGCCCCGTCCGCCGTTCAACATACTTCGATGACAAGCAATTGATCCCGGATTCGGAGAGAACCATGAAGTTTGTCCTTGTACACGGCGCTTGGCACTACGGCGAAATGTGGGACCCCGTTCGCACCCACCTTGAGGCGGCAGGGCACGAAGTTCATACCCCCACTGCGGGTGGACTGGGGCCGAACGACAGCAAATACGTCAACCTGAACGGTGCGGCCGAGCCGATCATCGAATACATCAGGGAGCACAACCTCAGCGACTTTGTGCTGGTGGGCCACAGCTGGGGCGGTTATCTGATCTCCAGGGTCGCCATTGAAATGCCCGAACGGATCCGACGACTCGTCTACTTTGCAGCGTTCGTGCCGGAGCACGGCAAAGCGCTGGTGGACGAGGTACCGCCGCACCTCCGGGCCGCCCTGCAGGCAAGCGCCGACGAACGCGCTGACGGCTCGGTGGTCCTGCCGTTCTTCGTGTGGAGGGACGGATTCTTCAACGATGGAAGCGCCGAACATGCCCAGGAAATCTACGATGTACTGCGCCCCCAGCCCTTCGGCGCATTCACCGACCCGGCAGACATGACAGGTTGGGAGCGCGTTCCCCAGGCGTTCAGCTACATCGCGCCTTTGGACGACAACGACATCACCCAGGGGGAATGGGGACGGCACCCCCGGCTATCAAACAGGTTGGGCGTCTTCCGGCTGGTCAGTATGGAAGGCAGCCACGAGGTCCTCCTGACAAACCCCGGGTACACCGCCCTTAAGTTCATTGAGGCCGGCAGGGACTGAACCGGACCGCGACCCCTCCCCCGCTGCCCTTAACGCCCGACGGCGGCCCGCACCTGGGGTGCGGACCGCCGTCGAACGCTGTTTTTAGCGCGGTTGTACTACTTTGAGGTGCCCTGTGAAACGGAGCCCTGCAACTGGCGCTGGAAGATGATGTACACGATCAGCACCGGAACCACGGTCACGGTAACGGCGGCGAACAATGCCCCGAAGTCCACCGCGTAGCCCATCTGGCCGGCGAAGGCCGCCAGTTCCTGCGACAGCACGCGTGGGCCGGCGGCGTTGATGGACACCGGGATCAGGAACTGGTTCCACAGGCCCAGGAAGTTGAAGATGGCCACCGAGGCGAGGCCCGGCTTGGCCATCGGCAACATGACCTGGAAGAACGTCCGCCACTCCCCCGCACCGTCAAGGGCTGCTGCCTCTGTGATTTCGTGCGGCAACGACTTGAAGAAGGAGAAGAGGAAGAACACCGTGAACGGCAGCGCGAAGCCGACGTAGACCAGAATCAACCCGGGCAGTGTGTTCAGCAGTCCCATGTTCTTCAGGACGAAGAACAACGGAACCATGGCCAGGAAGATCGGGAAAGTCAGGCCGGCGAGCATCAGGTAGTAAATGGCCCTGCTGCCCGGGAAGGTGTAGCGGGCAAGCACGTAGGCACACATGGCGCCAAGGACCATGACGATCACCAGGGCCACAGCGACCACCAGCACGGAGTTCAGGAATGCAGCTCCGATGCCTGCTTCACTCCACGCCTTGGTGTAGTTATCCAGGTTCCACTGGGACGGCAAGGCGAACGGCGAAGCAAAGATCTCGCTGGACGTCTTGAAGGACGACATGACCGTCCACAGCAACGGCAGGATGACAATGAGCGTCCAAATGGTCAGGGCAGTGTGCGAGACCGCTCCCACCACTTTGTCGGACGTGGATGTTGCCGGGGTCCGCGGCTGGAAGTGCAGGGACTTCATTTCCGGAGTTGAAACTTTTGTCGTCATTACAGGCTCACATCCTTATCGCCGCCGGTGAGCCGGTTGACCAAGAAGACCAATCCGGAGAAGATCAGCGTCGCAATGGCCAGCACGACACCCATGGCGCTGGCGAGACCGAACTGCCCCTTGCTGAAGGCTGTGAAGAACAACTGCTGCGCCATGACCAGTGTGGAGTTGTCCGGACCACCGCCGGAGTTCAGTGCGGCCATGTAGACAAACGCGTCCAATGCCAAAATGCCCATGTAGATGTAGGCGGTTTGGATGTTGTCCCGGATCAGCGGAATGGTGATGGACACAGCGGTGCGGAAGCGGCCCGCGCCGTCGATCCTTGCCGCTTCGAAGAGTTCAGCGGGAATGCCCTTGATGCCTGCAACGAACAGGACCATGTAGAAGCCAACGAAGCCCCACACGATCACGAACATCGTGGCAATCATGGCAGTGTCCTTGTTGCCCAGCCAGGCGAAGTCCTTGAACTGGTCCAGGCCCATCCCGGTAAGGATGCCGTTCAGCAGACCACCTGAAGGATCGTAGATCTGCCCCCACATGATGCCGATGGCAATCGCGGGAATCGTGTACGGGAAGAATGACACAACCCGGTAGAAGCTGGAATTCCGGAGGCCCTTGATCTGCCCCTTGCTGCTTCCGCCAACGGTCACCAGGGAAGCCAGCACCAGGCTCAGGATGATGGTGATGATCGGCAGGAAAATAACCAGGAGGATGTTGTTCCCCATGGCTTTCATGAAGATATCGTCCGTGAAGATCTTGGTGTAGTTCTCCAGGCCGATGAAGTTCTGCGTGGGCGAGAAGCCGGACCAGTCCGTCAGCGAGTAGCCGAATGCCTGGATGAACGGCCAGATCACGAACAACAGGTAGATCGCCAGCGGAAGTCCGAGGAATACCGCGAAGAAGCTGACTTTGTCCCAGGTCAGCGGCTTGCGCCGCCGCTTGACCAATTGCTGTGGAGCTGCGGCCGGAACGACGGCGGCCAGGCCGTCGTCGTTCCGGCTCTGCTGTGTTTTCACTACGGTCACTTCACTTCGATCTTCTTGACCGAGCTGTCGTTACGGACCTTGTCGGTGATGTTCTGCAGTGCGGAGGTCAGGGTTGCGACGTCCGACTTGCCGTCCAGGAAGGTGTTCCAGACAACGAGCTGGTCCTTGTTGGTTCCGTAAAGGTCGATGAAGTTCCAGGAGTAGACGTCGTCGCCGGCATCGCCCAGCATCTTGGTTTGCGAGACCAGCGCGGTGGATCCGAAGCCGTCTGCCGGAACGGTGTCCTTGACGATCGTTGGAGCCAACTTGGTCTTGGCGAAGTTGGTTGCAGCTTCCTTGGACAGCATGATGCGGAGCATTTCCTTGCCGCCTGCCGCGTTCTTGCCTTGAGACGGGACGATGTACGGTTCGCCGGCTGCGCTGTGGAGGGCGGTGTAAGGCATCTTGGGGCTGGCGCTGACCGAGGGCGCCGGGGCGCCCATCATGTTGAAGCCGGCCTTCGTCTGGTCCTTCATTTCGTTCTCGATCCACGAACCCGACGGGTAGAACACAGCCTCCTGGGCGTTGCTCCACTGTGCCTGGGCGGCCGTGAACTGCGTGCCCGAGCCGCCCGGCTTGAAGAAGCCGGCCTTCACGATCTTGTCCAGTGCGGTGAAGACGGACTGGATGGCCGGGTGCGACCAGCAACCTTCCTTGAGGTTTTCCAGCGCGAGGCGGACTTCGTCCCCGCCTTCCTTGATGGCGGACGCGATGGCGAGTTCCTGGTAGTAGGTGGCGGCTTCCTTGCCCCACACGAACAAGTACTTGCCCTTGGCTTTTGCCTGCTCGCCGAGCGCATACATTTCATCCCAGGTCTTGGGAACGGTCCAGCCGTTTTCCTTGAGCAGGGAATCCGAGTACCAGACGGCGTAGACGGTCAGTACGTAGTTCAGCGCGGCAAGCTTGCCGTCGAAAGTGCCCGGAGCCAGCACTCCTGTGTACAGGGTGTCCTTGATGACCTTGCCTTCGAGGTTCTTGGCCTCCACCACGGGGGTGAGGTCCTCGAGCTGGGCCAGGATGGTGCTGAAGCCGATTGCCTTGGCGCCGGAGTTGTCGATCAGGTCCGGCGGGTTGCCACCGACGAAACGGGGCTGGAGTTCCTGGGCGATGTCCGTGGACGGGGCGATCTTTGCGGTGGAACCCTCGTGCGTCTTTTCAAAGATCTTGCCGGCGAAATCTACGTAGTCGATACCGTAGCCGCCCTTGAAGATCACGGCGTCGAGGGTGGCCTTGTCAGCCATGCCGAACGGGTTGGTGTCGGAGACAGTGCCCGTGGGGCCGGTGGTGGTGCCGCCTCCCCCGGCAGCACAGGATGCGATGGTTCCCCCCATGGGCACGAGTACGGCTGCTGCGAGTGCCCCGCGCAGGAATCCACGGCGACCGACGGACTGGTGCTGAATGGTCATTTCAATACCCCTCTAGTGACTCGTAAGGCCGACTCCGGCGGCTAGGGCCGTCCAGTCGGACAGTCTGGGCTGACGCTCTGGCAGCACCAACCTTCGTGTGACATACTTCACCACGAATGATCGAAAATCAATATTTCTCCGCAGTTTCGATCAACATTTGTCAAAGCGTGATCTTTTCACGGTCCCTCCGCGAGAGCCTTTCCGCATTCCGTCCGGGACCGGCGATACACCCCGTCGGGATGTTCAGTTCCCTTTGGTTCCGCCCAATTTTCGACCATCCCGGACTCCGTCGCGTGGTCAGTGAGGCGGTTTTTACCGTCCGGAAACACTCCGGAGCGAGTGCGCGAAGCAATCATCCGCCGCGTGGTTCGCTCATCCAGGGAAGCAGGGGCATATCTGTCGGCCTTGCGCATCGCTTCACCGGCTCAGCGCGATCGGTGGGACGTTCCACAGCTGCGCCTGTGCTTTCGTATCCACCATCAAACCGCTCCTGACCAGCCCGGTGGCTGATGTCGCCTGGTATGCACTATCAATCTAGTCCGATGTCAGCGCCATGGGGAGGGGTGCATCAGCCGCCTTGCGGGCGCGCCAGCCGGGCCCAGCCGAGTTGCTCCTGCTGCTTGCGGCTCAGCGTGGCCACCACGAGGTCGTAGGAGTCCTCCACCATGTCCCGGACCATTCCGTCCGGAAGGGCACCATCCAGTCGGACACCGTTCCAGTGGGTCTTGTTCATGTGCCAGGCACCGGTGATTTCCGGATTGGCCGCCCTGAGTTGTTCGGCCAGCGCAGGCTCGCACTTCAGGCTCACGGACCAGTCGTCCGGATCCATGGAGGACAGCGCGAACATCTTGGCCTCGTGCCGGGCACCACCGGCGACGGCGGCACGGACCTTGAAGACCGATGTCCCGGGCCCGAACGGGAAGTCCTCAAAGGCGCCCGGGAAGCCAAGGCATATCTCACGGAGCTGGGAAACATCCATGGAGCGAGCCTACTGGAGCGCCACCGCTGCAGGTACGGCTACGCCACGCCCAGGAAGTCCTCAAGCAGCACCACTTCCAGCCCCGCTGCAAGCTGCGCAGCCCGGAAAGCAGCCAGGTCAGCGGCGAACTCTGCCCGGAAATGCATCAGCACAATGTCACCCGGTCGCAACGCGTTGCCCACTTGGTAGTCCATTTTTCCCGCGTTGGCTTTGGCTTCCCAAGTAATGATGGCTTTCATGCCGGCATCGGCAACGGCCTGGCGCATCACGTTGGAATATGCGCCTCCCGGCGGACGGAAAAGTGTTGGCCGGCGGCCATAGTGCTGGAGGGCGTACTCCTGCATTCCCACCATGTCATTGAGCTGCTGCTGATATCCCCATTGGCGCACCATGTTGATGTTATGGGTGACCGTGTGGTTTTCCACCAGGCTGCCTTGGGCTTTGAAGGCGTTGAAGAACGCCGGATTGTCAGCGATGGTGTCCTTGGTGAGGAACAGCGACGCCGGGTAGTCGTATTCGGCCATGAGCCTGACCGATTCCGGGGTTTTGATGTTGCCGTCGTCGATGGTCAGAAAAACGACCGGGTGCTGTGTGGGGATTTTGGTGATGACCGGAGCGAGGCCGCCCACGGCCGGCGGCAGTTGGAAGTCCGGAATGAAGGAGCGGCGGATCCGCTTCGTTGCTGCGGGGGTCGACGTGGGGGTGGGCGTCGCCGTCGCCGAAGGGGAGGCCGCTGGCGTTGCCGTGTCAGTCGGCGCAGGCGCCGGCGTCGAACTTTCCGCCCCTTCAGCGGCAGTGCAGGCGGTTAGACCGGCCACCATGGAGGCGCCGAAGATACCCAAGGCGGCCCGTCTGCTGGGAATGGAAAATGGCATTGCAAAATGGTCGCCGGACATGGCCGTCCCCCGGGGCTGAAGAGATGAGTCAGCAGCAATCTAGCAGAAGAACCAGCGCAGGAATCACAAGCCGTAATGCCAGCCTTCACGCGCCGGACATGAATTCACCACGACGTCGAGGCCTGCGTCCATTGCGCGTTGCGTGGCGTCGTCGTCGAAGACTCCCAGCTGGAGCCATACCGCCTTGGCGCCGACCTCGATTGCCTGGTCGATGACCGCACCAACACGTTCGGAATTGACGAAGCAATCCACAACATCGATGGGGTGCTTGTCGAGGGGAATATCCCCCAGGCTTTTGTAGCCCTTCTCGCCGTGCACGTCCTCGCCCTTGAGGTTGACGGGGATGATCTCCATGCCCATCTTGTCCCGGACGTAAAGCGAAACGTCATAGGCCGAACGCCACTCGTTGTTGCTGAGGCCGACGATGGCCCACGTGCCTTTGGTCCGCATCAACCGTTCGACGACGGCGGGATCGTTGACGTGCATCATGGTCCAAGCCTACTGCCGTCCTCACGCGGGGAATCACGGACGTGGCTGTGCCGGATCCTGCCGTTTCAGCTGCTTCTTCCACTGCTTCAGTTTTTCTTCAGCGGCTTTGAGCTGCGCCAAGGCCTCCTTTTCAGAAGCTACGGAAAGGCCGTTGCCGGGCAGGGCGCCTGGGCCCGCCGGGCCGGGCCGCAGCCAAGGCGCCGGCGTGGTGGGCGCAGCGGGCATCGCTCCCGGCACAGCCTTGGCCGGTTGCGGCGCTGGCGGATTCGCGGAGGGCACGACGGCGGAGGCGGCAGCGGGCGCGGTTCCCGCCGGCGTCTGGGGTACTGCTTGGGATGCTGCCGGCGCCTGTTGCTGCGCGGGAATCGGGATCATCGTTGCCGGCGTTGGCTGCACCGGAGAGGGCTGCGGGATCGCGGCCGGATCCGCCGAGGGAGCCGGCGCGGTGCTGACCTTGGGAGCATCGGGAGCGGGCAAGGCGGGCGCTGCAGCGGCCCGATGCGGGGCGACAGTGCCCAGCAGACCCTCGAACGACGGGCTCCGCGTAAAGCCTGAACTTGCGGCTGCAACACCGCTGGCGCCAAGTCCCATCGCCGCAACCACGGCAACACTTACTACTGCGGTCCGGTGCTTATGCCGCCAACGTCGTTTGGAAACCTCATCATGCGGTCCCGCCAGCATGGCAGCGAGTTCCGCGCCGGGTGGAGGAGCCGCCGCGTCGGCAAGCTGACCCATGGCCAGAAGCGCCTGCCGAACATCGGACGCGTCGCTGAGACCGGCGTCGAGCAGCAGCTCGTCCACGATCTGCCCGCGGTCCAAATCCTTGTATGTCATGGCGACACGTATTCCTTTACTGCCGAATGCTCACGGAGGGTGATCAGTGCCCGCCGTTGCAGCTGCTTCACTGCACCGGCGGTTTTCCCCATGATTCCGGCCACCTGCTCCACGGTGAGGCCTGCGACGATGCGGAGCGTCAGGACCTCCCGCTGCTCTTCGCCGAGGTGTTCCAGCAACGCCATCACCTCGTAGGGGGCCAACCGCAGCATCGCCTCAGCCTCTGCCGAGCTCGCTTCGCGCGCATCCCGCTCGGGCTCAAACTCGTGCTGGTCAGGTGTCCGGCTTTCCTTCCTGTGCTCATCCACCATTCGGGCGTGGGCTACCGAGAAGATAAAGGTCCTGAGGCCGTTGACGCCTCCATTGATCTCGTCCAGGCGTGGAAGGACAGCGAGGAAAACATCCTGCGTGGTTGCTTCCGGGTCCGGGACGCCTTTGGCCGTCAAGTACCCAAGAACCTGGCCCGCATAGGCCTGGTAAACGGCGCTGAACAGTTCCGCGTTATTGCCTTGGAGTGCGTGAAGCGCTTCGTCGGTCAATGCGTCGGTCACAGATTTCGGACTTTCGATCGGCGGTTGGTCCAGGCTGGGAGCCAGATCATCCGATTCCCGCAACGGACGACCCCACCAAGAGTAACTGCTCTGCCGGGCCTGCCAAAGGACGAACCCTTGACCGGCAGGAACTCCCGGACATGGAAGAGCCGGGCTGGAAGATGATGGGGGACAAATTCCAACCCGGCCCTTTCACAGACGTAATCGTCGGAGCGCGGCAAAGGGTTACGCGGGAGTACAAACTTTTTTTGGAAGCCTTTCCGGCGCCGTTCAGCGCCGGACCGGGCGGGGTAGCCGGGGCAGGGACAGACTGGCCCTACTGCCCGTGGATCAACCACTGCGCCGTACGGATGACCGCCTGGTCACCGTGCACTGTTCGAAGTCCCGCAATATCAGAACGCGTGACGGCCGCACCCTCGAACAAGCTCACAATTGCGGCGGCCACTGCGTTGGCTTCCTGGTCCGGGAGCTCCGGCCTTCCCCTGCGGACCAGACCCTGCACGTGCGCGGCGTACCGGGAATAGAAGCCCCGCAGGGCCCCGGCAGCTGCTTCATCCGAGGCGGCCAGCGCCCAGATCTCCAGGTGCATCCTGACGTCGGCCATGTCCGAGTGTTCCCGGAGCAACGCGGTCAGGAGCCGCTGTGACTCATCCATGCCAAGCCCGCCGGCAGCCTCCGGCGCGAGGTCCACGTCGGCGACGTCATTGAGCCGATGAAGCGAGCGCTCCAGCGATCGCTCAAGGACCGCGCGAATGAGGTCAGCCCTGGTGGGAAAGTAGTGCTGGAGGTGCCCGACCCGCACCCCGGCGGCGGCTGCGAAGTCCCGCATGGCAGCGTTTGCGTTGCCTTTGGTAACCAGCACTTCTTCGGCCGCGTCCAGAAGGGCCGCCCTGCGCAGCGCGCCCTTGCTTTCGGTCATGACCTCAATATTGTCACACCGTATGACTCGAGTTTGGCGAGCTGCGCAGCTGGTTCGGGCGCCGATTCGGGAAAGGAAACGCCGGGCCGCGCATCATCGCTGAGCACCGTGTGGAGCCCAAGAAGTCCACCCGCTGCCGTCAGGTGGGCCTGCCCCAGGGGATCGGTGATAGTGGCAGTCCCGGTGCCGCCCGGACCAGTCACTTCCACCCGGATATGCGCCGTCCCGCCCGATCCCGGGGAGTAGAGCAGCGAACGACGCAGCGATGCCCATTTCTCGCCGCTGCCCCACCGAAACAGCCCCACCGCGCGCGCGGCGAGCAACGCCGTCGTCGATGTATTGGAACTGAAGCCGATCCTCGTTGCCACAGAACCTGCACCCAAGGTGAGCGGCAGCGTGAACTGCTCGGGGGTGTCAAGCCTGGCGACTTTGGTGCGGTGCCCGGCGATATCCACCCAGCGCGTGTCGGTCAAGGGACGTACGACGGCGGCCTTGCCGCCTTTGCGGGCTTCGAACTCCAGTCCCAGCCGGTCCATGAAGTCAACGGAGTCGGCCCCGGCCTGGTCATTGACGTCATACCTGATGGAAATGTCCACCTCGGCTGCTCCGCCCACTTCCCGGGCCAGGGCTGCGGCCACGGTATTGGTGACGCCACCCATCCACCCCGAACTGAGCAGCACAGGCGCCGTGGGCTGCAACAGGGTGGACAGGGTGACGGCCCGGGTGACCCGGCTGGTCCAACGGGTGACGTCAACGTACGGAATCCCGGCGCTTACAGCTGCCCGAAGCACCCTGTCATCGGGGTCATTGACTGTACTGATTACTGCCCGGACCCGCGCTTCGAAGGGCTCGGATTGGTTGAGGTCCCATGCCCGGACAGTCACTCTGTCATTGGTCAGGTGGCTCCCGCGGTCCGGGTTCCTGCCGGTCAGGAGAAGCGGCCACTCCCCCTGTGCATGCTGCGTGAGCGCTGCGCCGACCGTTCCGTAACCGCCGACAATCAGCACTGGACCGGAGGTATCGAGCTTGAGATGATCTTTCATGAATCCGATTTTAGGTCATATGACCTAAAAATTGAAACAGCCCACGGAGTGGTGGCGCAGCAAGGGGCCCGCGCCTAGGCTGCTGGTATCTACCCCGAGCACCAATCACCAGAACGCAGAGGAGAGATCATGACATTGCCCCCAGCCCACGAGCCCGAGCCGTTCCCGCCCGACCCCGGCCCCGTACCTCCGCCACCGGACCCCACGACGCCGTTTCCTCCGAGCCCCATACCGGACCCCAATCCGACGCCGGGCCCATCACCGGTTCCCGACCCCGGCCCGGTTCCCCCCACCCCCAACCCGGACCCCACCTACTAGTCACACCGGCCCCTGTTCCGCGCAGGAGGAGCCACTCCCCGCAAATAGTCAGTAGGCTTACGTTTGATCCCATCGGCTGACCGATGCGAACGAACAGGAGTTCACATGACGCGACCCGAGGAAACGGCTCACCTTTCCACGCGCAACAAACCCAAGCCCGACCTGTGGAAGGACTCACTGGGTCGGACGGCTATCCGTGCCGCCCAGATTCTCCTGATTCTGGTCGTGGCAGTAGTGGTGGTGTTCGCGCTGCTGCAGATCCGGCTGCTGGTGATCCCGGTCCTTGTCTCACTGATCCTGGCCGCCGCCATCGGCCCGTTCGTCAACATGCTCCGGCGCCGTGGCTGGCGTGGCGGCCTCGCCACCGCCGTCGCATTCCTGGGACTGTTGATTGTCCTGGGCGGCGTTGTCAGCATCATCGTCCTGTCGGTGCGCAGCCAATGGGACGAACTGATCAGCCAAGCGGCAGAAGGCCTGGACGAGCTGGAAAACTTCCTGCTCACAGGGCCCTTCCCCCTGGATCAGGAACAGCTCAACCAAGCCCGGCAAGCTGTAGTGGACTTCGCCCAGAGCAGCCAAGTGCGCTCCGGTGCCGTGACCGGTTTGTCCGTGGTGACCGAGTTCCTGGCCGGCGCGAGCCTCATGGTGGTCATACTCTTCTTCTTCCTCAAGGACGGCGCCAAGATCTGGGACTTCTTCCTGCGGCCTTTCAAGGGCACTCGCGAAGCCAAGCTTCGCCGCGTGGGCAAACGGACCATGGAGGTACTGGGCGGTTACGTGCGGGGGACGGCGATTGTGGCTTTGGTGGATACAGTCGCCATCGGAGCCGTGCTGCTGATCCTCCAAGTGCCGCTGGCCATCCCCCTGGCGATCATCGTCTTTATTGGCGCGTTCATCCCCTTGGTGGGTGCTACCGTCGCCGGCATTCTGGCGGCGTTGGTGGCCCTCGTGGCGAACGGTCCGATCGTGGCACTCATCGTGGTCATTGCAGTGATCGCGGTCAACCAGCTTGAGGGCGACCTTCTCCAGCCGGTGGTCATGGGCAAGTCGTTGCAGTTGCACGCCCTGGTGATCCTGATGGCACTGACGGCGGGCACCATCCTGGCCGGCATCATCGGCGCCGTCCTCTCTGTACCCATCGCCGCGGTCACCTGGGCCATCGTGCAGGTGTGGACGGCGGAAGACCCTGACCTTGAGCCGGTCAGCCCGGACCTGCCGCCGGCCAACAGCCAGCCGGTGTAGCGGCCGCCCAAGCTGGAAGTCCGACTGTCAGGCGAGTGCCTTCTTCAACAGTTCGACGATCTTCGCTTCAACAGCCGGCGTGATCTCCTTGAGGGCGAACGATGTGGGCCACATGTCGCCGTCGTCAAGCTTTGCATTCTCCTCAAAGCCGAGCGTGGCATAGCGGGCCTTGAACTTATGGGAGCTCTGGAAGAACACGATGTTCTTTCCGTCCCGGGCATAAGCGGGCATTCCGTACCAGGTTTTCGGGGTCAGTTCCGGCGCGTGTTCCTTGACCAGGGCGTGCAGGCGTTCGGCCATGGCCTTGTCCGCTTCGGGCATCTCGGCGATCTTGGCCAGGACATCGGCCTCACCGTCGGCTTTGGAGGCCTTCTTGCGCGGCGCCTTCTTCAGCTCCTGCGCCCTTTCTTTCATGGCCGCGCGTTCGTCATCGGTGAAGCCGTCGTAGGACTTTTCTTTGGTAGCCGTTTGCTGCTTGTCCGTCATGGCGATCTCTCTCCCCTGGTCTTTTGCTTGACACCATCAACGATATGACCCGGCGGCCCGTGGGGCTTCTCCAAAACTGCTCGATCGGAAACTTCGTTGGTCGCTTGGCATTGAGAGCCGGGACGAGCAAGCAGTGGGTGCGGTTTTCTTGAGGGTTTCCTGAGGAAGTGTTGTGGGTTTGCAGGATCGGTTCTTGATCCAGGCCCGGCAAAGTATTTCTTGTCAGCCACACAGGCTGAAGAAACGGCCGGCCGGTCTCACGGTG
>NZ_JARDAN010000027.1:0-43282 GCF_040560085.1 Paenarthrobacter sp. CC6
GGATCACGATCAGGCAGCTGGGCAGTCAACCCGCTGAGGATGTGTGAGGTCTCTTCTCCTGCAGCCACGTCCAACCTCTCTTCATTGAATGTCTGGGCGCTTGCTCTGTGGGGGCGCTCAAGGAATTTCGTATTGTGAGAATAAAATTCTGCAATTCGAGATTACGTCCGCCGATGGGCAGCGTCAACACGGATTGCGTATCCGAAACAGTCAACCCGCAAACCTGGCGGCAAACAACCAAATGTGACCCTGCGTACAGCGTGAAGCCTTGACCGGGCGTGACCTGCGTCATAGAGTTCTTTCACTATTCAATAACTCGATTCCATAATGTGGAATCAGTACGAAGTGGAGATCCACGATGCAGACGACTTCATCAGTCGGCGTCAATGAGACTCCGGAAGACGCAAAGACGGGTGCCCCCAACCACCCGGTCGTGGGAAACACGGATCTTTGCGCGATTGCTTCCGAAGCCGCAGGCCGTACCATCAGTCCCAGTCTTTACAACATCGACCTCGCCCCCACCAAGGCCAAGGGCCGCAAGTGGACCAGCTACAGCATCTTTACCCTCTGGGCCAACGACGTCCACAGCCTGGGTAACTATGCCTTCGCCATCGGGCTGTTTTCCCTGGGCCTGGGAGGATGGCAGATCCTGGTAGCCCTGGGCATCGGCGCCGTCCTTCTGTTCGCCCTCCTGAATTTTTCAGGTTTCATGGGCCAGAAGACAGGTGTCCCGTTCCCGGTCATGAGCCGCATCAGCTTCGGCATCAGGGGAGCCCAGATCGCCAGCCTCGTCCGCGGTGCCGTTGCCGTTGCCTGGTTCGGCATCCAGACGTACCTGGCGTCGGTGGTCCTCCGGGTCCTGCTGGTAGCCGTGGCTCCCGGACTGAAGGACCTGGACAGCAACTCCATCCTCGGCCTTTCAACCCTTGGCTGGTTCTCCTTCGTGGCGCTCTGGATCGTGCAGCTGGTGATCGTCAGCTTCGGCATGGAAATGATCCGTAAGTACGAGGCCTTCGCCGGCCCCATCATCCTGGTGACGATGGCGGCCATTGCAGTGTGGGTCTTCATCGAAGCCGGCGGTGCCATCCAGTGGAGCGGCATCAAGGGCCTTGAGGGCACCGAAATGTGGCTCACCATTTTCGCCGGCGGCGCCCTGTGGGTATCCATCTACGGAACGTTCGTGCTGAACTTCTGCGACTTCACCCGCTCTTCAACGTCCAAGAAGTCCATCGTCAAGGGCAACTTCTGGGGCATCCCCATCAACATGCTTGTCTTTGGTGCGATCGTCGTCGTCATGGCCGGCGGCCAGTACAAGATCAACGGCACTGTCATCCAGAGCCCGTCGGACATCGTGCAGAGCATCCCGAATACGCTCCTGCTGGTCCTGGCCTGCCTTGCCCTGTTGATCCTGACCATCGCGGTGAACCTGATGGCCAATTTCGTGGCCCCGGTTTATGCACTGACGAACCTTTTCCCGCGGCACTTGAATTTCCGCAAGGCAGCCTGGGTGAGCGGCACCATCGGTCTGGTCATCCTGCCCTGGAACCTCTACAACAACCCCATCGTGATCGTGTACTTCCTCGGTGGCCTGGGCGCCTTGCTCGGCCCGCTGTTCGGTGTGGTCATGGCTGACTACTGGCTGGTCCGGCGCGGCAAGGTCAATGTTCCGGAGCTG
This sequence comes from Paenarthrobacter sp. CC6, assembly GCF_040560085.1. Taxonomy (NCBI): domain Bacteria; kingdom Bacillati; phylum Actinomycetota; class Actinomycetes; order Micrococcales; family Micrococcaceae; genus Paenarthrobacter; species Paenarthrobacter sp. CC6. The sequence goes on from NZ_JARDAN010000027.1 coordinate 1,676, forward strand.
TACTCGGAAGACCCCAAGGGCGCGTACTTCTACAAGCGCGGCGTCAACCCCAAAGCCATTATCGCCATGCTTCCGGCCGCTGCCATGGCCATCGCCATCGCGTTCATTCCCGCTTTGGCGGCCGCAGCTCCGTTCGCCTGGTTCATCGGAGCAGGCGTCGCCGCGCTCACGTACTTCGCCGTGGCAGACAAGAAGCAGGTCCACGAGGACGTTTCCGGCGAGCCCATCGCCGTCGCCAGCACGCACTGAGCGCCGTCAACCAAAGATATAAAGGACACTCCATGCGCATCCTTGTCGCGAACGTCAACACCACCCAATCCATGACCGATTCCATTGCAGCCCAGGCCCGCGCGGTGGCGGCGCCCGGCACCGAGATCATCGGAATCACACCCCGCTTCGGCGCCGATTCCTGCGAGGGCAACTTCGAAAGCTACCTGGCCGCGATTGCCGTCATGGACGCCGTGGTCAACTATCCGGAACCGTTCGACGCCGTCATCCAAGCCGGCTACGGCGAGCACGGCCGCGAAGGCCTCCAGGAACTGCTGGACGTGCCGGTCGTGGACATCACCGAGGCCGCAGCCAGCACGGCGATGTTCCTGGGCCACAAGTACTCCGTGGTGACCACGCTCGACCGTGCGGTTCCCCTCATCGAGGACCGGCTCAAGCTCGCCGGGCTGGAAGCGCGTTGTGCCTCCGTCCGCGCCAGTGGCATGGCTGTGCTGGAACTCGAGGAGTATCCGGAACGTGCGGTCGAGGCGATCGCGGGCCAGGCGGAGCAAGCGGTGCACAATGACAAGGCCGAAGTGATCGTCCTTGGCTGCGGCGGCATGGCCGGACTGGATGAGCAGATCCGCCAACGCACCGGGGTTCCCGTGGTGGACGGGGTTGCTGCTGCGGTCATGATCGCCGAGTCCTTGGTCCGCCTTGGCCTGTCCACGTCCAAGGTGCGAACGTATGCCACGCCCCGCCCGAAGACTGTCATAGGCTGGCCGATAACCGCAGCCCAGGCCGCCGAAGCCGCGCGCTGAGCCAAAGCGCTGAACGCACCACCCGAGAGGCAACCACATGACTGACTCCCTGCCCGCCGACCTGAGGGTCGCCGTCGTTACCGGGGCCGGTTCCGGTATCGGGCGGGCCGTCGCCAGGCTCATGCTGGCCGATGGCTACAAGGTAGCGCTGGCCGGGCGGCGGGAGGCGCAATTGCTTGAAACCGCCGACGGCCATCCGGATGCCCTGGCGGTTCCCTGCGACGTAACAGTGCCCGACGACGTCGCGCGCCTTTTCGCGGAGGTGCGCCAACGCTGGGGCCGGGTGGATGTGCTGTTCAACAACGCCGGGGTCTTCGGACCGGCCGGGGACGTGGGGGAGATTGGCGTTGACGAGTGGGAAGCAACCCTGCGTGTCAACGTCACGGGGTCCATGTTGTGCGCTGCGGAGGCTGTCCGGACCATGAAGGACCAGCAACCGCAGGGTGGGCGCATTATCAATAATGGTTCCATCTCGGCCCATTCGCCCAGGCCCAGGTCTGTGGCTTACACGGTCACCAAGCATGCGATGACGGGCCTGACCAAGAGCATCGAGCTTGATGGCCGGGCGTTCGGGATCACGTGCGGGCAAATCGATATCGGCAATACCCGTACCGAGATCATGGACACCATCGGCGTGGGCTCAGGGGCCTTGCAAGCCGACGGCAGCCGCAAGGTGGAACCCATGTTTCCGGTGGAAGATGCTGCCCGCGCCGTGCTCATGATGGCCAACATGCCGGCCACGGCCAGTGTTGGATCCTTGGTGGTCACGGCTGCCGGCATGCCGTTCGTAGGCCGCGGCTAGCGAGTTTTTGTACACTTACCGCCCTTAAATCGGGCCCTTCAGGGCATCTGCTGTACAAAAACTCGCGGCCGAGCGGGCGGACCTGTGGATAACGTCCCGCCGGCTCCTTCGTTGTGACTCAATAGGGCATGCGTCCTTTGTCGCCTCTTCCCCCTGCCCTCTCGAGTCGCGCCTTCACCATCAAGGAGGCCGCGCAATATGGCGTCGCTCCCAAGCGACTCCGGGCAACGGACCTGGTGGTGCCCAGCCGCGGACTCCGCATTCCGCAGAAACCGCAGACACTACTGGACATCGCCCGGCCCCATCTTGAACTTCGTCAGGGCGATTTCCTCAGCCACATCAGTGCCGCTGAGGTACTGGGACTACCGTTGCCTCCTTGGGCGCATTTCAAACCCGACGACGGCGGGCCGGTGACCGCAGTTGCGGAACCTGTTCCTTGGGGTCCCAAGAGCGGCCCCCACTTTCGCGAACCGGGGAGATTTATCCACCTGTCGCGGTCACGGGGTGGTTCTTTGCCGCGGCGAAGAGGGGTGGCCGGTCACCGGCTGACGTTGCGGGACGGCGACCTCGCTGACCTGGACGGCGTTGTGCTCACGTCCGTGGCGCGTACATGGGTGGACCTGGCCACCATGCTGCCGATTGCAGACTTGGTAGTGGCCGGCGACGCCATTGTCAGCGAACATACCCGCACGTTCGGTCCGGCAAGGGTAGCGATGGTTTCCTTGTCCGAACTACGCGCGTTCGTTGCGCGGGCCAACGGTGTCCATGGTGTTCGCAAAGCCCGCTTGGCGCTCGACGACTTGAGGGTGGGTGTCGACTCCCCGCCGGAAACGAAGCTGAGACTCATGCTGGAGGACGCCCGCTTGCCGGCGTTTATGCCCAACTGTCCAGTGATGGATGCCCTGGGGCGGCCTGTGTGGACGGACTTGGGATGCCCTGAATATCGCATTTGCCTGGAGTATGAAGGCCTTCATCATCTGTCTCCCGAACAGCAGGCGCTGGACGCCTATCGGGACCAGCGGGTTGCAGACGCCGGTTGGCGGCAGGTCAAGATCAACAGGATCGACATGCGGCAGGGGCAGAAGTGGGTGGTTGCCCGGGTGGCGCAGGCCCTCCGTAAGCAGGGCTGGGCAGCGTAGTTTTTGTACAGCTCCCGCCCCTAAACACCCCTCATGTGGGCATCACCTGTACAAAAAACCAATTGTGACTTCCACAATATGGAAATCGAATTTCCCCTTGCGGAATGGTGTGACCGGGCTTACATTGAAAACATCCCCCCAAAACGAGGGGCTGTTCCCAAACTGATTGGTTCAGATCAATGAAGATCCCAGACCCCGCGGCGCTGAAGGCGAGTTCGGCCCCGCAGAAGAAAAAGCGGCTGTACCAGTCGCTCTTTTTTCAAATCCTGATCGCCGTCGTCGCAGGTGTGCTCATCGGTCATTTCTGGCCGAACATCGGGTCCGCACTCCGGCCACTGGGTGATGGATTCATTCAACTCATCAAAATGATCATCGCCCCGCTGATTTTCCTCGTGATCGTCACAGGCATCTCGGCAGTGGGCGACGTCAAGGCGGTCGGAAGGGTCGGGGTCAAAGCCCTCCTGTACTTCACCGGCGCCACTCTCTTCGCCTTGGTCTTCGGGCTCATCGTCGGCAACATTGTCCAGCCGGGTGCCGGCCTGAACATTGACCCCTCAACGCTTTCCCAGGACGCACTGAACGCCAAGACCGGCAACGCGCCTCCCAAGGACGCCGCAGCGTTCATCCTGGATGTCATTCCCGTCAGCGTGATCGGCGCTTTCGCCAGCAACAGCCTGCTCCAGGTGCTCTTCTTCTCGGTCTTCTTCGGCGCCGCGATCGTGGTCATCGGCCGGGACCGTTGCCTCCCGGTCATCAGCCTCATGGAGACTGTCCTGGAGCTGATCTTCAAGATCATGTCCTGGATCATGAAGGTGGCCCCCATTGGTGCTTTCGGTGCCATGGCGTTCATCATCGGCCAGTACGGCGTGGGCACCCTTGGAACGTATGCCCTGTTGATAGCGTCCTGCTACGGCGCCGCGATCGTCTTCATCGGCCTGCTGTTCCTCGTGGCCTGGAGCTTCGCCCGCGTTCCGCTGTGGCAGTTCCTGAAGTACACCCGGGAGGAGTTCCTGCTGGCTCTCGGCACGGCTTCCACCGAAGCTGTCATGCCACGCATCATGACCAAGCTGACCAACGCCGGCTGCTCCCGTGCCACCACCGGTCTCGTGGTTCCGACCGGCTACTCCTTCAACCTCGACGGCGCAGCGATCTACCTTTCCATCTCCCTGTTGTTCCTGGCCCAGGCGTTCGGGCACAACCTGGACCTCGGCCAGCAACTGGCTGCGCTGGGTGTGCTGCTCCTGACTTCCAAGGGCATGGCGGGCGTTCCCGGTTCGTCCTTCCTGGCACTCTCCGCCACCGCGGCCGCACTGGGCATTTTCCCGGTAGCCGGCGTGGCACTCCTCCTCGGAGCCGACCGCCTCATGGACTCCATGCGCGTCGTGGTGAACCTGCTGGGCAACTGCGTAGCGACCTTCGTCGTCGCAAAGTGGGAAGGCCAGTTCGACCGCAGCGTCATGGTCCGCGCCTTCAACGGCGAGATCACCAACGAGGACACGGCCATCATGCTCGGCAAGGAAGAGGTTTACGCACAGCAGGAGCTGGAGCGCATCAGCACCGGCCAGCAGCCCTCCCCGAAGTTCCGCGGCGGACCTGCAGCGGACGACATCCCCCAGTTCGAGATGAGCAAGCCCGGGCAACCGTCCACCCCGGTCTGCCCTGACTGACCTGGCGAGTTTTTGTACAGCTGATGCCCCTAAGACGTGGTCTTAGGGGCATCAGCTGTACAAAAACTCGTTTAGAGGGGCAGCAGTTCAGAAAGATCGGCGCGCAAACCGGAGGCGGTCACCTTGTGGGCCGAAACGGCGTCGGCCCAGGTGATGCTGCCGGTCACCAAACCAAGCCAGGTGTCGGCGTCGGTCTCTATGACGTTCGGGGGAGTGCCGCGCGTGTGCCGGGGCCCCTCCACGCATTGGGTGACGCCGAACGGCGGGACGCGGACCTCCACTGAATTGCCGGGCGCACGCGCAGTGACTTCTTCCAGCGTGTAGCGGACCGCCGTCGCTATCACAGCGCGCGACGGCGTGGTCCCGGCAGCGGTGCCACGCTCACCGGCGGCTTCACCACTGGAAGGCCCGACAGCGGTTTGCCAGGCAGCCAGCGCAGCCTGGCCCTCGGAGATGTCGACGCGGCGTCGTGCAACAGCCATGGGTTTTTTCCTTCTTAACTACTAGTCCAGCAGGGCAGAGACTGCGTGGCCCAGCCGGATCCTGCCCACTTCATGACCGCCACCCAGAACAGGCTCCACCACCCGTTCAAGGACGCTGGATACGGCCGGGATGTCCACCGCCCCGCTCACGGCGAGCAGGGTCAGTCCCACAAGGGTGGTGGCGCGGAGGTTGCCGTCGAGAACCTTGACTGCCACCGTGGCGCCAGTGGGGGTGGCCAGGACCAGGACGCCTTCGGCACCGATCTTGGCCAGAACCTCCAGCTCTTCCATGACGACGGTGTTCGACTCACCCTTGCCCTGGACGGCCCACGGGTAATCCAGCATGGACGTGGCGATGGTGGCTGCGCGGGCGTTGGAGGATTTATCGCCCGGGGACTTGGCCAGGCGGGAGTAGGCGCGGGCCAACCCGGTCAGCGAGAGCGCGGCAACAGGAGCGCCGCAGCCGTCGATGCCCAGGTGTGAGATGGTTTCGCCGCTGTATTCCTCGATGACGGAACGCACCCTTTGCTGGAGGGGGTGGTTCGGTTCGAGGTAGCTGCGGAGGTCCCAGCCGTTTTCGGTGCACGCCCACAGGAAGGCTGCGTGCTTGCCGGAACAGTTGAAGGCGAGCTTGGACTGCCCGCGCTCGGACCGGACCAGCCAGTTCCGGGCTGTCTCGTCCTGGGGCCAGGCGGTGGGGCACTGCAGGTGTTCCTCCCGAACGCCGGCCGCTTTGAGCATTCCCTCCACCACGTCCATGTGGTCCAGGGATCCGGTGTGGCTTCCGCACGCCACGGCCACTTGCGCACCGCGCAGCGGAACTCCGGACTGCATGGAGGCGAGGGCCTGGAAGGGCTTGAGGGTTGACCGGGCGAAGACGGGAGCGTCGATGTCGCCGAGGCGGGTGACAACGGAACCGTCACCCGCGAGGACCACGGCCGCACCTATGTGCCGGGACTCGATGAAGCCACTGCGTTCGATCACTGCCAGTTCGACGGCGGTCTCAACGTTGAACGTTTCATGCGAACTCATGGGCATGAAGCAAGTCTAGGCGTGGCGGGGTGGTTCCCGGGCCAGGCGGGTGCGCGCCGGGTCCGCTGCGTGACACAGCTTAGGCCGAGCGCTCCACACAAAGTACCCTTGAAGACTGTGAAGGTACTCGTCATTGGCCCAGGCGGCCGCGAACACGCCATTGTCCGCTCTCTGCTTGAAGACCCCAACGTTTCCGAGGTCCACGCGGCCCCCGGCAACGCGGGCATCAGCAAACTCGTGCCCACGCACGCTATTGACGGGAACAACCCGGAAGCCGTCTCCGCCCTGGCCACCAAGCTGGGCGTGGACCTGGTGGTTGTTGGCCCGGAAGCGCCGCTGGCAGCCGGTGTCTCCGATGCCGTGCGCGAGGCCGGCATTCCGGTGTTCGGCCCCAGCAAGGAAGCCGCCCAGCTGGAAGCCTCCAAGGCGTTCGCCAAGCAGATCATGGCTGAAGCGAACGTTCCCACGGCCATGGCCCGTGTGGCCGAAAACGCCGAGGAAGCCGCAGACGCCCTGGATACCTTCGGCGCTCCCTACGTCGTCAAGGACGACGGACTGGCCGCAGGCAAGGGCGTCGTTGTCACCAAGGACCGCGCGGAGGCCCTGGCGCACGCGCAGACCTGCTTCGACGCCGGTGGAACCGTGGTGATCGAGGAATTCCTTGACGGCCCCGAAGTTTCCCTGTTTGTCCTCTGCGACGGCCGGACCACGGTCCCGCTGTCCCCGGCACAGGACTTCAAGCGCATCTTCGACAACGACGAAGGCCCCAACACTGGCGGCATGGGTGCCTACACCCCGCTGGAGTGGGCCCCCGAAGGCTTGGTCCAGGAAGTCATCGACCGTGTCGCCCAGCCCACGGTGGACGAGATGGCCCGCCGCGGCACGCCCTTCATCGGCGTCCTGTACTGCGGTTTGGCCCTCACCTCGCGCGGCACGCGCGTCATCGAATTCAACGTCCGTTTCGGCGATCCGGAGACCCAGGCTGTCCTGGCCCGCCTCAAGACGCCGCTCGGTGCGCTGCTGCTGGCAGCTGCCAAGGGCGAACTGGACACCGCCGAAGAGCTGCGCTGGTCCAAGGACACGGCAGTCGCCGTCGTCGTTGCTGCCGAGAACTACCCTGACGCACCCCGCACAGGCGACCGCATCCGTGGCCTGAAGAAGGTCGACGAACTGGACGGTGTCCACGTGGTCCACGCCGGTACCAAGCTGGACGACGAAGGCAAGGTTGTCTCCGCCGGCGGCCGCGTCCTGGCGGTTGTGGCGCTCGGTTCGGATCTGGTGGAGGCCCGCGAGAAAGCGTACGACGGCGTCGAGCTGGTTCAGCTTGAAGGCTCACAGTTCCGTACGGACATCGCAGGCAAGGCCGCCCGCGGCGAAATCCGGGTGCCGTACGCGGCCACCGGCACCATCCCGAAAGTGCAGGCCTGAGCATGACTGAATCCCTTCCCGCAGGCGGTTTCGAGACCGAGACCCTGGATCTCCCTGGTTGGACCCACATCTACTCCGGCAAGGTCCGTGACCTCTACGTCCCCGCCGATGAAGCGATCACGGAGAAGATCGGCCAGGAATGCGTCCTGGTTGTCGCCAGCGACCGCATCAGCGCCTACGATCACGTCCTCAGCAGTGAGATCCCGGACAAGGGCCGCGTCCTGACCCAGCTGAGCCTGTGGTGGTTCGAGCAGTTGGACGTTGAGCACCACGTGCTGGCCTCAACAGTCGAAGGCGGAGTGCCTGCCGAGGTCGAGGGCCGGGCCATGATCTGCAAGAAGCTGGACATGTTCCCGGTGGAATGCATCGCCCGCGGCTACCTGACGGGTTCGGGCCTGGCCGAGTACAAGGAACACGGCACCGTCTGCGAGATCCCGCTGCCTGAGGGCCTGGTTGATGGCTCCCGCCTGGAGAAGGCATTGTTCACGCCGTCTGCGAAGGCCGAGGTTGGCGAGCACGACGTCAATATCACCTACGACGACGTCGTGGCCATGGTGGGCGATGACATTGCTGCCCGCCTGAGCGAGCTCACGCTGAAGATCTACACCCGCGCCGAGGAGATCGCCCGTGAACGCGGCATCATCCTGGCCGACACCAAAGTGGAATTCGGTATCGACGCCGCCACGGGTGTGATCACCCTTGGTGATGAGGTCCTTACGCCGGATTCCTCGCGGTTCTGGGATGCGTCCACGTACGCGCCCGGCAAGTCGCAGCCCTCGTATGACAAGCAGTACGTCCGTGACTGGCTGACTTCCGCCGAATCCGGCTGGGACAAGTCCTCGGACACCCCGCCGCCGGCACTTCCCGCCGACGTCGTGGAGCGCACCCGTGCCCGTTACGTGGAGGCTTACGAGAAGCTCACGGGCCGCACGTTCGCGTAAAGCATCCAACTGAGTCGCAGTTTATGCCGTTTTGAGCTCATAACGGCATGAACTGCGACTCACTTGTTTAATCAGGCCTGGGAGTGTTCCTTCGCAGCCCGGCGCTCGGCCAAACGGATCTCCAGGACGGCGTCCATGGCTTGCTGGACCCTGTCCGAGGCTCCCGCTGCGCTGAAGTCGTGCTGGGCTTCCTCCAGGAACTTCAGAGCTTCCGACGCTTCTCCTGCAGCCTTCAACGACTTACCCAACAGCAGTGAAACTTCGCCGGCCGTGTGGCGGGCCAAGACCTTGCGGTCGGTGTGGATTTCGCGGAGCTTCTCGACGGCGGCCGGAATGTCGCCGGTGAGATAGAGCCACCGGGCGCGGATGAAAGCGACCTCCAACTGGTCCGTCTTGTTGCCTCCGACGATCGACAGCGCGAGTTCTGCACGTTCAATGGCGGACAGGGTTTCCGGTTCCACGATGCCGGAGGACAGTCGTACCGCTGCCGAAGCCTTGTTGAAGCGGGCCCACAGCTCGATGTCATTGGCGGGGGAGAGCAGTTTGGCGGCGCGTTCGTGGTGTTTGATGCCCTCCACGTAGTCGTGGCGCATGAAAGCGACGTTGCCCACCACCCACGCGACCTCACCGGCCAACTGGGACATGGAATGTTCGTCCATGTGCTCGATCATCGCCAGGCAATACTCCCAAGCCTCATCCAGCTTGCCGCTCTCGGCCAATGCACCTATCAGCGCGCGGTGCGCGCCAATGATGAGGGTGGAGCCCTTGGGCAGTTGCTCGCTGAGCTTCACTGCCTGCTTGGCATGCTCGACGGCGGTGGCCAGCTGCCCTTGTCCGTGGCACACGGCGGCAAGCATCTGCCAGGCGCGTACTCCGAGGCCGGCGGATTCTGTGGCCATGGGGTGCTCCAGCAGGTGCTCAACGATCTGCTGGCATTCCTTGAGCTGGCCTTGCTTCATCACACACTCGGCCTGCATATAGGTCATGTTCCACCAGGCGCTGTTGTTCTTGGCCTCGAGGGCTATTTGCGCTGCGGTGGCGGCGTGGCTGGCGGCGAGTTGGTAGTCCCGCAGGTCCCATGCCTGGCGGGCGTACAGGCCGGCCAGGACGTACTCGGCATCACTGACGGAGACGGGTTGGCTCCACGCTTCCAACGCTTTGGGAGCCAGTTCCAGCCGGCGGGCCAGCTCTTCGATGACCTCTGCCGTAGGTTCGCGCCTGCCGGTTTCCAGCAGTGAAATGTAGCTGGGCGAGTACAGGTTCTTACCGAGCTCTGCCTGCGTTAACCCGCGTTCGAGCCGTTCGGCACGTAGTTTCTCGCCGAATCCGTTTCCCACGGGTCCCTCCTACAGGTGTCTTTTGACCAAAACCTTGACAGTCTCTGTGGAAAACATTTTACAATGTATGTCAACAGGGACCGCGCAATTTCCGTAACGAATCCGACTCGCATTGGGGTACATCATGTTCAAGAAAATCTTCGCGTCAGTGGCCTTGGCAAGCGCACTGACCGCCACGGTTGCAGCTCCCGCAGTCGTCTCTGCCGCTTCGGCAGCAGACTCCTCCACCGTAAGCGCCATCGGCAACTGGCCTGATCCCATGCGCATTGCTGCGCCGACCAAGTCAGCGGACACCACCTATACGCCGATGTCCATCGGTAACTGGCCGGATCCAATGTAAATCAATTGTAGTTAGTAAAACCCCGGGGCGTGACGAGCGATGCCCCGGGGTTTTACTTTTGCCCATTTTGGCGTGCAATGGCGCCGGGGATATTCATTCGCTCAACGATTCACGTTTGGCAGCACCCGAAGCCACAAAGGCCGCAACGACGATGAACAGCACCACCCCGGCTGCGGTGATCGAAGCCAGGGTTGGCGGTTCCAGCGTGGGAAACAGAAGTATGGCCGCCGCACCTGCAGCAGAGCAGATGCCTCCCGTGATCACGTAGGGACCTGCTGCCTTGTGGCCCCAACCCACGCTTCCTCGGAAACCGTGGTGGCCGGCAAACGGATCCCGACCAGGGAGTTCATGGGGAGCTTGCTCTTGATGCAGATCGACCCCATGACGATGAGCAGGGCTCCCATGGCGCCCAGGATGACGATGAGCTGGATAAATTCTGTCTGCATTCTCTGGCCCTGCCCGTTCTGCGATTTCCTAGAACCCGATGTCGATGGCGCCAGGATGCTGCGCTGACTCTTGACAGCGTAGTGACAGCGTTCTCCCGTGCAAACAGAAAAAGCGCAGCCTGTGGAAAACCGCGACGAAAGCGGCTGGACTTGGACAGAAATGGCAACAAAAAATGGCGCCGATTTCTCGACGCCATTTTCGTGTTTGGTCGAGATCCTAGGATGTTACTCGAACCGCGCCAGCGTCAAAATCGACCAGATGACGACTATCACTGCCGCCCTGAAACGGATGGACTCGGGTCAGTCCAAGCCGCGGCCGCCACAGCCAGTTCGCAAGACCCAGCGCTACCGCCTGGCTGATCGCTTCACGCCCGACGAGCTTGCTCAACTCGTCGCTCGATACCAAGCCGGCGAGATGAGCACGGCACTGGCTCGTGAGAAGGGGATCGCAAAGTCAACCTTCCTGCGATTGCTCGCCGAGCATGGTGTCGCCTCGCGGCCTCGCGGTCTGACGCCAGCCAAGGAGAAGGAAATCCTTCGACTGAGGAAGCAGGGAATGATCATTCGTGATATCGCGAAACGCGTTGGCTGCAGCTATGACACCGCCCGAATCTTTCTTCGCTCAGCACCATAACGCCGGAAGCTGTCCGGCACATCGCTAGATGTTGTACTTCTGCTTGCGTTTCTGGAAGGCGGCCTCGCCCCCGTCCAAGATGTCGCAGGCATGCTCCCGTATGCCAGCACGACCGAGCGTGTGCGTGGCGTCATCTGTTCGGTGTGTGTTTTCTAGCGAACCCGTAAGGTAGTCAAAAGTTCGCTCGTCTGAGTTGGGTCGGTCGGCGCCATGTCGATTAGCGACAACGACTGCTTCTGCGTCAGCGCCGATGACGAGGTTTGCGTCGTGAGTAACCATAATGATCTGGCGCTCACGCTTACGGCTTTTTAGTTCCTCGACAATCGTCTCGTAGATGGACCGGCTATCCAGGTCATCTTCTGGTTGATCAAGCAGCAGCGGCCATGGATCTTCGGACTCACCGAGGATGAGCCTGAGTGAGAACAGGGCTTGCTTTCCGGGTGTCATCGATGAGCGGGAGAAGCCGCCAATACGGTCCTCGTCCATGATTGCTACAAAACGAAGATCTTCCGTAGCCTCAAGAACGATATGGGCAACCTTGTCTGGTGTCGTACTTTGGTTCAACTTCTGCGTGCCGGTAGCAATGCTTTCTAGGAAAGCGGCAGGGTTTCCTCGGATGACATCCAGCCGTACCTCCTGCTGCCCACGGTCGACATAAGGGGTGCTGGTCTTCTTGTTAAAGTCGCGGGAAACTAGCGTCCTGGTCTCTTCTAGAAGACCTGACTCGAGTTCAAACTGAATGCCGTCAAAGCCGACGTTTTCAGCATTGAAGTCTTCGCAAAGTTCCTTTAGCAACCGACGTCTGTCGTTGACTGCGCTCAGTATCTTGTCGGCACTCTCGGACTGTGCCGCAAGCGCTGCGGCAAGCTTGTCTTCCAAGCGCTGTATGTCTGCCAGTACAGCTTTCTGTGTATCGAGTCGTTTGAGGGGGACTGCCATACCCTCAGCCTTTTCGTGCCTCGATATGAGCTCACTATTCTCGCCTTTGAGCTTCTGAATCTCCTGCCTCGTTGCTTCGATCGACCGATCAAGTGCCTGCCAGGATTCAAGTACAAATTGACGCAGACGCGTCTGGGCGTCCTGTTCAATCTCGCCGACAAGGGATTGAAGCTCACCTAGCTTTTCGGCAGGGAAGCCATCGGAGCTGGGAGTGGTAGTGACGGTGACGCGGATGGTGTCGATCGCGCTGACCTCCTCGCCGGTAGCGTCGACATACTGTCCCAACTGGGTGTGCGCCCGCGAAGAATCGTGCAGCGTTCGTTCTAGAGCATTCAGTTGCTCCGATAGGGCCTTGTAGGCTGCCGCATCGTCCTCTGTGAGGTTGGCCTCCCGCTGAAGATTTTCAATCTCGCGATTGAGATCATCGATCCCGGATTGTACGGCTTGCTTATCGCCCTTCTCACGCAGCTGTTTGCCGAGGTCTGTATGAGTAGAAAAGCTCTTGAACCAATCATCGATTGCATCGCGGATCGTCTCGTTCAGCTCGTCGATCTTAGTGGTGGTCGACTGATAGCTGGCTTGAATGGCCGAGTCGCGTCCAAAAACGGCTGGTTTGATGCGTGCCGTGATTTCATCCGGTCGACTACTGATTGAAAATAGGGAGTTCTGCGGAATGTAGATCAGTTTGCCTGACGTAGCGACGCCGTCGGACCACTGAACAGTACAGCGCAAGTCTCCCGGGCCAGACCATAGATGGCCTGCAGCTGGTCCGAGGTTATCTTTCTCGACTCCGGCGGCAAGCTGCTGGGTTTCGGTGTAGGAAGGGTCGACGGCATGAGCGATGTGAGCCAGCAGGGCTGACTTACCTGACGAACGGCTACCAATGATGGCGTTGAGATTTGGGTTGAGGAATATCTCTTGGGGAAAGTCATCCGTGCCCTGGAAGCGAACACTGGAGATATGCATGTACGGCTCTTTGAAATCAGGCTGGGAAGCCTGCATTCTGACTCGTTCGGCTGGTTCTATGAAAGCCTGCTGCAGTCCATCGAAGGTCAAATCGGCCTTGATCCAGGTGACGTTCTTATCGTTCGTCGACCCAGACACCTCTTTACCAAGCCAGTTTTCAAGGTCTTCAAAAGAGTGGCTGTCCGAGCCGGCAAAAACTGGTTTTGGTACAGACGGTTGCTCGGCATCGTCATACCGATCGGTTTCGAGGAAATGGGCAACGCAGTTCTTGTTTCCAAAAAAGCCATCGGTTAGTTTGTCTACTTCATCTGCGATAACACGCTTGCGATGATTGCCGCCATCGGCGCGGATCCCATTGCCATTGACGGGAGCGACAAGTAGCAGGTGGTCACGTCGGTCTGCTTTGGAGCCGTATGTTTCGGTAATTGCGCTTTCTATCGCTTGACGTGTGACCGTTGCCTGCAGGAACTGGCCACCCTCCAGGTCTCCGCAGTTAACGGGCTTGGATCTAGCGTCGGTGATGGAAGACTTCAGATTGCGAAGGAACTCCTGCGCCTCTGCTCGTTCGAGTTTCGGTGGGAAAATCAGGTGGTAGTCGATCAGCTCACCACCCTTGTTGACGCTGTCATTGAGGCGGAGTTCAAGGTTTGGGATGAGGAGTGTTCGCGGCCCGGTGAGAGTCCCGTCTCGAAGAAGCTGATCATATCGTTCGCGAACATCGAAAAATCCATCGAAGCTAAAGTAGTCCGTGAGACCAACCGCACTAACATCTGACTCATGAATAGTCCGGCAGAACCGATCCAGATCAACGGAGCCGTCGATTTTTGTGTACTGATTATTTAGCTGCGTGTTAGGTACGTGGACGTGAAGGTCCCACTTCCGCCATTCGGAGCCTCGTTGCGGCGCGTCTTTCAATTGCACTTCCCCCATATTGTGTTCGTTATTCTCCATTCTTTACTCGACGCCGTGATCGGTCATTGTGCTCTGTCATCGTGATGGCACTCCCATACCCACCTTTTCGTCAACGTAGGCGAACACGGTCTTGCCCGCATTGATAGCGAGTCGTGCCTCAGGGTCGCTGAGGAGGGCTTGGTTTGGGTGCGCGAGGCTGGCATTATTTCTAATTGTGTTGAGCTTATCCAGTACATTAGACATCGCGTAAAGCACCTGTGTGATGTCTGCGGAACGGACTCCGGATGCTCCCATCTTGGGATGATTTTCGCGCAAAGCCTTGAGCGCGACGGTGATCGAAGGATCGCTAGGTAGAGATATACTCTCGGCCTCACACAGCGACAAAAGATGGCCATGTAGCGCTGTGTGAATTCGATCGACGGCACTAAGTGGCCCGCTGGTCTTCAGAAGCGTGTCCGCGTCAACAAGCGCTCGAAGAACAACTTCACGAGTCGATTTAGGAGAAGGGGCAGTTACGGATGGGCCACGCTCCACCTCGAGCGCCCAGGTCTCAATTTCTGCGCGTAGCGCCATTCGCTCGACACTGGATTTGTCGTTTTCTCCGAACTTTGCGATAGTTCCACGCAGGATCTTGGCCTGGTCATGCGGCTTACACGACATCAGTATGTCTATAAAGCGCTGCCTGGTAGTTCCCTCATAGGCATCTACCTCAATGTCATACAGTCCGCAATACTCAGGGTAAAAATCTCTGTGAGTTCGATAGCTAAAGTCCCCTAGGTATCCGCCTGAAACACCGATATAGCGATTGACGAGTCGCATCACTTGTTGTTTCGTCAGCGCGGTCACGGCTCATGCCGTCCTGAGCCGATGCCGAGGAACCGCTCAAAGAATGCTCCGAGCTTAGCCAGTACTCGCTGCTTCTTCTCCCCGTGGCCACCTTCGGCAGAGAAGCGTGAAACCGGTGGAAGTACCTTCGTTATTGCGGTCCCAGTAGTGCGAAGTGACCCTTCGCGGAACGATACGTCAACGAAGTTCCGAGTCTCGTCAGGGCGCAGGTTCTCATCTTCGATGATCTGGCTGAGCTCCGATTCGCGACGTTCCGCGATGTAGCGCTGCCACTCGTCGTCGACGTCCCCCTTGCCGGATACTCGGTCAACGAAGTCTTCGATGAGGTCGCGCTTGTTACGAAGCGAAGGACTCGAGTCGACGGCGCGAGTAATTTCGGCGCGAAGTTCCTTGTCGTCGCCGTCGCCGCGCTCGTCGCGGTACTTCTGGACCAGCATCAGGATGTAGTCGACGTTGATCTCGACCTGTTTGACGAGCTCGATCTCGAAAACGATGTCCTCGTTGATCGATTCTTTCTCAGAGTCGCCGTCTTTGCGAAACTCGGCGTACAGGTCCAAGTAGATGCTGCGGTAGTCCTGGTTTTGTCGCTCAGTCAGGATCTCGTTTCCGCTGAACTCGTCGAACGAAGTCAATATGTTCTGTAGGCGGAGGATGGCGCCTAGCAGCTTGATGAAGGCCTTTTGCGCGGCCTCTCCCTCAATCTGAGTGCCCAGCGGGAACTGGTTAAGTAGCTCATCGACCTTCTCGCTGTACTCGGTGTAGTAGTCGCCATACGGCTTCAACAGCACGATGCCTTTTGCATCCTTGTTGCCAAACAGCGCTATGGCGTCGTTAGTCTCTTCCTCAAGGTCGCGGAAGGTGACGATGTGACCGTATGTTTTGACTGAGTTCAGGATGCGGTTGGTGCGCGAGTAGGCCTGGATCAGGCCGTGAGATCGGAGATTTTTGTCAACGAATAGCGTGTTAAGTGTTGTCGCGTCGAAGCCGGTGAGGAACATGTTGACCACGATGACCAGGTCGATCTCCCTGTTCTTAATCCGCAATGAAAGGTCTTTGTAGTAGTTTTGGAACCGGTCTGCGGACGTGTCGTAGCTAGTACCGAACATGTCGTTGTAGTCCTGAATTGCATCTTCGAGGAACGACCGGGCGTCGCCACTCAACGCGTCAGTATCGAAGTCCTCCTCGTCGAGCGCACCGTCCTCCAGGTCCGGATTGGCAGCGAATGAGTAAATCAAGCCGATCTTGAGTCGACGGTCTGGTGTGAGCGCTTCCTGCTGCAGTTGGAAATGATTGTAATAGCGACGTGCGGCATCGATAGAGGCCGTAGCGAAGAGCGCGTTGAAGCCCTTCACCCGCTTGGTCTGTTTGATTTCGTCGGCCACCTTCGGATTACGTCCGACCAGGCTTTCGACGTTGGTGATCACCGAATGGCTGTACCCGCTGGAGCGCTTGGTCTTCTGATCGAAGTGGTCCAGTGTGTATTTAACGACCTGCTTGATGCGCTCGGGTGCCAATAGGGCACGTTCAGTATCGATGGCAGACACTTGCTTATCGTCAGGCGTTCCCACCTTGATTGTGCTGATGTAGTCGACCTTGAAGGGAAGGACGTTCTTGTCGTTAATCGCGTCCTTAATCGTGTAGGTGTGGAGCTTATCTCCGAATGCCTGCTCCGTTGTCTTGAGGTGCGGATTGCCGCCACTTCCGGCATTGGCTGAAAAAATCGGGGTGCCTGTGAAACCAAAGAGGTTGTAGCGCTTGAAGGCTTTAGTGATGGCGGTGTGCATGTCGCCGAACTGTGAGCGGTGACATTCGTCGAAGATGATGACGACGTGACCGTCGAAGATGCTGTGGCCCTTGTTGGCGTTGATAAAAGTCGCCAGCTTCTGGATCGTCGTAATGATGATCTTCGCGCTCTTATCTTCGAGCTGCCTCTTGAGTACTGCGGTGGAGGTGTTTGAGTTGGCGGCGCCCTTCTCGAAACGGTCGTATTCGCGCATGGTCTGATAGTCGAGGTCCTTGCGGTCGACTACGAAGAGTACCTTGTCAACGCTTGTCAGTTTGCTGGCTAGCTGCGCGGTCTTAAACGAGGTCAGTGTTTTGCCTGAGCCTGTCGTGTGCCAAACGTATCCACCGGCAGCCACGCTTCCGAGCTGCTTGTAATTCGTCGAGATGTCGATCTTCTGCAGGATACGTTCGGTCGCGACCACTTGGTACGGGCGCATGACGAGTAGCATCCGGTCCGCAGTCAGGACGCAGTAACGCGTAAGGATGTTCAACAGTGCATGCTTGGCGAAGAATGTCTTTCCAAAGGCTGTTAGATCTTGGATTGGTCGGTTAGCCGCGTCAGCCCACCAGGATGTGAATTCAAACGAATTCGAGGTCTGACGCTTTGACTTCTTACTACTTGCACCTTCAGAGATGTGATGGCGTCGTGTCGTATTCGAATAGTACTTCGTCAGCGTGCCGTTGCTGATCACGAACAGCTGGACGTACTCGAAGAGACCAGAGCCGGCCCAGAAGCTGTCCCGCTGGTAGCGATTGATCTGGTTGAATGCTTCGCGGATATCCACGCCGCGCCGCTTCAGCTCGACGTGCACCATAGGCAACCCGTTGACCAGCACCGTTACGTCATAGCGGTTGGCATAGTGGCCGCCGCTACCACCTTGGCCGACTTCGTACTGGTTGATCACCTGAAGCTGATTGTTGTGGATGTTCTTCTTATCGATCAGCCGGATGTTCTTCGTTGACCCGTCGTCGCGAGTCAGGCTCTGAACGTGATCCTCATGGATTCGCACGGTCTTTTCGACGATGCCCTCATTGGCACCGGCGATCTGATTGGTGAAGAACCGAGTCCACTCTGTATCGCTAAACGTTATTTTATTCAGGAGCTCAAGTTGGTGTCGCAGATTCGCGATCAGATCAGCTTCTGAGGTAATCGGGAGGTAATCGTACGCCTGCGACTCCAGTAGCGCGATGAATTCGCGTTCGAGATCCGCTTCTGATTGGTAGGAGCTTGCCGATTGAGTATCCGGGACGTATTCAGCAACCACCGTGCTCTCTGACGAGACGGCGATTGGATCATATCGGCGTCCCACTGAATCACTCATACTGTAGCCTCCGCAAATGTCATCAGCCGGTCGCGATAGTGCTCGTATTGCTGTCGACGTGAAGCAATCTCAGCGGGTAGGCCAACTTGTTCATCGTTTACGAGTGCGTCGAACTTATCGAGTAGTTCGACGACACGTTCCTGTGTCTTCCTGGGTGGTACGGGGATCTCGATCGAGCGCACGATTTCGGCATTCAAGTTCTTCACCGTGCCAGATCCAGCGCGTCGAGCAAATTCCTGTTGTATTGGGGCTGACCGCAAAAGGTAGTAAAGGTAGTCCGAAACGAAGGACTCCTGAAACTCGCTGATCGCCAGCCATCCGTCGTGAATATATCCTTCAATCTTTGAAATGTATGGGCGCCCGAAACTCATGGAGTTGGACAGAACAAAGTCGCCAGGGCAAACTCGGCGCGACTTCGCGGCACCATCTGCTGTGACTCGCTGCCTGGTACCTGTGATGAACTTGCCATGTGCCGGTACATCCCCAATTTTGATCCAAGGCAGGCCATCGACGCTCTCGGTAATGAACTTTTGGATAGGGCGGGGAGAGGCGCCACGAACGATTGTCGCTACGTCGCCAAACTTAACTCTCGGGACCTCATCTCCGCTCACTAGAAGGAGGCCGGCGTAGTGCTGATATTGCTGGTGTCGTGCTTCCAGCTCTGCTTCAAGTTCCACCTCAAGTTCGCGGAATTGCTCCAATATCAGCACAATTTCACGCTGCACCTCAAGGGGTGGAACGGGGATCTGAATCTTAGCAAGTGACTCGCCTGAGACGCGGCGAACCTTTGTGCCGGTGATGTGTCTCTTTTTTTGGTCTTGAAACTGGTTCGATTGGAAGTAGTACGCGACGTAGCGCGGGTCTTGAGTGTGCCGGTAGATATATGCGTCACCACTGACGACGACGTCGCAATCGCCTAGCCAAGCTGTTGCTTTTGCAACTGCTGCGTCGTCTTCGCTAGTTGTTGCTATGACCAAGTCGCCGGGATGGGCATGACGAAGTTTTGCCGCGAGCGAAGGGGCTGTGAAGGATTTGGTCGAATCGGTCCAAATGCTGTAGTGAGTATGGATCTGGCCGTAGTGAATAGCCGGTGTTCCTTCGTCGGTAAGATCCGCTTTCTGAAGCCCATTGCCTCGAACGAATTCACCAATTTCACCCAGCGCTACAGACTGAACGCCAGTCGGTGCCAATTCCTTTATCAACTCATCAAGGCGGCTCATGTGAAGAGATCCTCATCGACCGTGGACGCGGAACCTTCCAGCTCCTCAACCGTCTTGTCGATCGAAGTGCGGAGTTCCTGTTGGCGGGCCACAATGCGATTAATCTCCGCGTTGAGCTCGATGATATCGACCAGCTCGCGCCTATTTTCCTGCTCAACGTAAGAAGTCGCGGCGAGGTTATAGTCGTTCTCAGCAATGCTCTGATTCGGAACTAGAGAGGTGAAGTGGTCGAGGTTTTCACGGTTAACAAAAGCATCGAGAATTTTCTCTTGATTCTCCGGCAAGAGCTTGTTCTTGTTGCCAAATCGCTTGAATTCCGCCGAGGCATCGATGAAAAGGACGGAATTGTCCTTCTTGGACTTCTTTAGTACGAGGATGCACGTCCCTATCGTGGTGCCGAAGAACAGGTCGGGTGGCAGTTGGATGACGGCATCGACATAGTTGTTGTCGATCAAGTACTGACGGATCTTCTGCTCGGCGCCACCCCTGTACAGCACGCCAGGGAATTCAACGATGGCGGCGGTTCCATTGACGGCCAGCCAGGACAGAATGTGCATGGTGAAGGCGAGGTCAGCCTTCGATTTCGGCGCGAGGACTCCGGCCGGGGAATAGCGGGGGTCGTTGATAAGTAGTGGGTTGGCGTCCCCCTCCCACTTGATGGAGTAGGGCGGATTGGACACAATCGCTTCGAAGGGCTCGTCGTCTAAGTGCTGGGGATCAGTGAGTGTATCGCCATGACGGATGTCGAACTTTTCGTAATTGATGTCGTGCAAGAACATGTTGATGCGCGCCAGGTTGAAGGTGGTCAGGTTGATCTCCTGGCCGTAAAAACCATGGCGTACGTTCTCTTTGCCGAGTACCTTGGCAAATTTGAGGAGCAATGAGCCTGATCCGGCAGCGGGATCGTACACCTTATTTACCGAAGTCTTCCCCGCGACGGCAATGCGCGCCAGCAGCTCGCTGACTTCTTGTGGAGTGTAGTACTCGCCGCCTGATTTGCCTGCTTGCGAGGCATACATTTGCATCAGGTATTCGTAAGCATCGCCAAACAAGTCAATCGTATGGTCTTTGAAGTTGCCAAGGGGTAGATCGCCGATAGCATTCAGTAGCCCAGCTAGCTTCTTGTTGCGCTTCTCAACAGAATTGCCCAGCTTCGAACTATTGACGTCGAGGTCATCGAAGAGGCCTTTTAGGTCGTCTTCGCTGTCGGTCCCGGTAGCGGAGCCTTCGATGTTTTTGAAAACTTCAGCGAGTGTCTCATTTAGGTTCTCTAGGTTCTCATCGTCGGCTGCTCGCTCCCGAACGTTGGCGAAGAGCTCGGAAGGGAGGATATAGAAGCCCTTCTCGGCAACTGTTTCTTTGCGCCCGAACTCGGCGTCCTGGTCTGAGAGCTTGGAATAGTCGAAGTCAGCGTCTCCGGCTGCCACTTCCAGCTCATTGATATAGGCAGTGAGGTTCTCAGAAATGAACCGATAGAAGAGTATCCCGAGCACATAGCTCTTGAAGTCCCATCCGTCCACGCTTCCGCGAAGGTCGTTGGCGATACGCCAGATCGTCTTGTGTAGCTCCGCGCGCTGCGCTTCCTTGGTGGTCCCGGCCATGGTTGTGTCTGTACTCCTTGCGCATACGCGCTTACGATCCCCTGAGGTTGAACTCTCAACTTAGCAGTGCGCACCGACAAATCTTGGCAGCGGTGCATCGTGTGCTCTGCAAGCGGAGCGTCGTCACCCGAGAGCTTTGCTCTCACAGGGTGCGACATCTGTTCTGATTTTAACCTGAATTGGCTTTTTCGTAAATCGTTGCGTGAGTGGTGAGGGAAGATTGGTTTTAATCTCTAGCGCTTGTCGGCTCGGCATTCTTGGACTTAAATTCCACGCGATGGACGGCGATTCGCGCCGAACTCTTGCGTTCAACGCTCATGGCTGCATATAAGCCAGGATTCACGAAGTGGGCACCGAGCATCCAGCTTACCCAAACTGGCATGATCCGGTGAATATCGATAATCGCAATTGGCTCATCGTCGACCGGCTTAGAAAGGTCTAGTGGGACGTAAAATGTTTCGTATGCCCGAAGCATGTCGCGGAGCATCGATTCTCCAAGAGCGAAGGGAAGATCCTGCATGTCATTGTCGACAAATACCTTCGGTCATCGATAAGACATACCCTCCGGCACTTCGATGGCGACGCCAACCGAAAATAGGCTCCGCGTCTCATCCTCTACTTGGGCTGCGTGCACATTCCCGAGCGGGCGGTCGTATAGATACCCGTCCCGAATGATTTCGCTGAGCTGAACTGCGCCTCTATCGCTGCGGCGAAGAATCGTCCGAACCAAAAATGGCGCCGATTTCTCGACGCCATTTTCGTGTTTGGTCGGGATGACAGGATTTGAACCTGCGACCTCTTCGTCCCGAACGAAGCGCGCTACCAAGCTGCGCTACATCCCGATCCGCTGCGAAAGCAACTGTTCAAGAATAGCCGAAACGTCCCGTGATGCGAAATCGGGGAGAGGGTGTCCCTCGCCACACCCGCACCCGGCACCACGACTACACCAGTGAGTCCCGCCAAGCCCCGTGCAACTGCGCAAAGCGTCCGCCGCCGCTGATCAGCTCGGCGGGCGTCCCGTCCTCGACGATACGCCCGTCGTGGACCACCAGCACCCGGTCGGCCGTCTCCACGGTTGAAAGGCGGTGGGCAATGATGATGGCCGTTCGGGCAGCGTTCCCGCCTGCGACTCCCTCCAAGAGATGAGCCAGTCCTTGCTGGACCATCCGCTCGGAAGGAATGTCCAGGGAGGATGTAGCTTCGTCCAGAATCAACACGGCCGGCGCGGCAAGGAAGGCCCGGGCAAAACCGATGAGCTGCCGTTGACCCGACGACACACGGCCGCCGCGCTTGTTGACGTCCGTGTCGTAGCCTTCGGGCAGGCTGGTGATGAACTCGTGCGCACCAACTGCTGCGGCGGCGGCTTCGATTTCGGCGCGGGAAGCCTCGGGGCGACCCAAAGCAATGTTATCGGCAACCGAACCGCTGAAGAGGAAGGCCTCCTGGGTCACCATCACCACGGCCCGGCGGAGGTCCGTCGTCGCCAGATCCCGCAGGTCCACCCCATCCAAGGTGATGGCGCCGGACGTGACATCGTAGAAGCGGGCCACCAGCTTGGCCAGCGTGGACTTACCGGCACCTGTCTGTCCCACCAAGGCGACCGTCTGCCCGGCCGGAATGTGCAGGTCCAAGGTCGGAACAACCAACTGGCCGTCGCTGTAGCCGAACTCCACCCCCTTGAAGTCGATCTCTCCGCGTGAGCTTTTCAAAGGCACCGGGTTTTTCGGCGGACGGACGGTGGGTACTTCTTCCAAGAGTCCGGACACCTTTTCCAGCGCTGCCTGGGCACTCTGGAAGGAGTTGTAGAACATGGCCATCTGGTCCACCGGCTGGAAAAAGCGTTTGGTGGAGAGTATCAAGGCCAGCAGGACGCCTACTGCGAGGTCGCCGCTGAGTACCCGGAAGCCGCCAAACAGCAGGACCACAGCCACGCACACGTTACCGATCAGCACCAGTCCGGGTTGGAAAATGCCGTTCAGGTTGATGGAGCGGACAATGTTCTTGCGGTAGTCCTCAGCCAGTTGGCCATAGCGGTCCGCGTTCTCGCGCTCCTTGCGGAACGCCTTCACAGCGCGGATACCCGTCATGGTCTCCACAAAGTGCACGATCAACCGGGCCGAGACTACCCGGGATTCCCGGAACGCGATCTGCGAGTGTTTCTGGTACCAACGCGCCAGGAAGAACATGGGGACACCGGCCGCGAGCATGATCAGGCCACTCCGCCAATCCAAGGCAAACACCGTGAATGCCGTGAACAGCATGAACAGCATGCCGGAGGCGAGCGAACTAACCCCGGAATCCAACAGCTCTCGCAGCGCTTCCAGGTCCGAAGTTTGCCGGGCGATGATGCGTCCCGAGGTGTACTTCTCATGGAATTCCAGGCTCAGGCGCTGCGTGTGCCGGAAAACGCGGAGCCGCAGGTCCAGGAGCATCGCCTGGCTCAACCGGGCCGTGGAGGTCACGTAGAGCGCGGTCATTCCGGCCGTGGCGATCGCAGCGGCCAGATAGAGGGACCCAGCCAGCACTAAGGGGCCGTTGTCGCCTGCCTGAAGTGCCGGCAAGGCGTTGTCGATCCCAAAGGCGATCAGTGCCGGCCCCGCTACGCGGGTGAGCTGCGAAACAACCACCATCACGATCGTCAGCCAAAAACGCAACCGCACCGGGCGGATCAGCGAGGCAAGCAAGGCGAGTGACCGGCGTCGTACGGCTTTGCTATCAGCCTTGCTGAGGTGGGTGTTGTCCTCGTTGGCGGTTCCAAAGGTTGCGGCGCTCACCGGCGGGCCTCCTCAGCTTCTTCGAGTTCGTCCAGTTCCGTGTCCAGGTCCTTCGGACCGGCAT
Organism: Paenarthrobacter sp. CC6; assembly: GCF_040560085.1. Lineage (NCBI taxonomy): Bacteria > Bacillati > Actinomycetota > Actinomycetes > Micrococcales > Micrococcaceae > Paenarthrobacter > Paenarthrobacter sp. CC6. The sequence goes on from NZ_JARDAN010000027.1 coordinate 25,381, forward strand.
CCAGGCTGGCGATGACGTAACGGTAGTGGTCGTTTTCGGCCAGCAGTTCCGTGTGGGTTCCGACGGCGGTGATGGTCCCGTTTTCGAGCAACGCCACCCGGTCGGCCAACGCCACGGTGGAGGGACGGTGCGCCACGATCAGCGTGGTGGTCTCGCGGAGAACCTCACGCAAGCGGGCTTCCACGCGCTCCTCGGTGTTGACGTCCAAAGCGGACAGGGGATCGTCCAGCACCAGGACTTTCGGCTTGGCGGCGATGGCGCGGGCCAGGGCGATGCGCTGCCGCTGGCCACCGGACAGGCTCAGGCCTTCCTCTCCGATGAGAGTGTCCACGCCGTCCGGCAGGGAGTAGGCAAAGTGTGCCTGCGCCACATCCAATGCCTCGTCCAAGGCTGCGTCGCTGGGATCGGGTGCACCAAGCAGCACGTTGTCACGCACCGAACTGGAGAAGAGCGTGGTGTCCTCGAACGCCACTGCAACCACCTTGCGGAGCTCGTCGATGTCGAAGTCGCGGACATCCACGCCGTCGATGGTTACTGCACCGGCTGTGACGTCGTACAGGCGGGGGACCAATTGAAGCAGCGCGCTCTTGCCGCTTCCCGTGATACCCACCAGGGCCATGGTTTCGCCGGGACGGATGTCCAGGGTGATGTCGTGCAGGAGGGTGCCGCCGTCGTCGAACCCGAAACCTGCGTGGTCAAAGCGTAAGGCACCCTTGACGGTTTCCGGCACCACGGCCGTCTCCGGGGAGGTGATGGTGTTCTCGGTGTCCATGACCTCGAAATGCCGGTCCAGCGCGGTCTTGGCCGTGAGCGCCATGGCCAAGAGCATGCCGGAGAATTCAACCGGGGTAGCCACCACGGCTGCGGTCGCGAAAAAGGCGACCAAGGCACCAATGCTGAGCTGACCGCTCGCGGCGAGCATGACGCCAACCACGAGCCCGACACCCAAGGCGAGTTCCGGCAGCAGTGTCACCACCAAGGTGAAACCGGCCTGCTGCTTGGCTTTCGCGATCTCCGTCTGGCGCAGTTCCTCGGCCTGGCCATTGAAGTTCTCCAGTGCCTCGCGGCTCCGTCCGAACGCCTTCAGGACACGGATTCCGTGGACGGATTCCTCAACGGTGGTGGCGAGGTCGCCGGCCTGGTCCTGGCTGAGCCGGGCCACCAGGCTGAAGCGCCGCCGGAACCGGAAAGAATTGATCATGATCGGCACCGCGGCGGCGAGGAAGATGAGCGCCAGCTGCCAGCTCATGGAGAACATCACGCCGACGCCGATGATCACCGTCAGCGTCGTGACCACCAGCATGATCGCGCCGAACGCCATCCAACGGCGCAGGAAGCTGAGGTCCGTCATGGCGCGGGAGAGTAGCTGCCCGGAACCCCAGCGGTCATGGAACGCCACCGTGAGCTCCTGCAGGTGCCCGTAAAGGGCCACGCGCATCCGGGTCTCCACGGTGGTGGCCGGGTTGATCACGAACTGGCGGCGCAAGGCCACCAGTCCTGCTTCGGCGATGCCCAGAGCAAGGATCACGACGGCGGCAATCCAGACGGCGTCCGTGGAACCGCCGGGCTGCAAGGAGTTGTTGACCAGCACCCGCAGCACCTGCGGGATGGTCAACGCGACGATGCTCGCAAGCAAGGCGCAGATCAGGCCCATGAAAAGGCGCGGGAGGATGGGCCGCACGTGAGGGTACAGGCGGCCGACGGAGGTGAAAAATGAGGTTTGCTTGGACATGCCCGCTTCTCAACAGCTGGATCTTCAGATGGTGCGGAGGTAGTTTCCCGTAGCAACTACCCTATGCCATGGCGTGATTCGTTTCACAGGACCACGCACCCCAGGTGAAATGTTTGACCCAGTTATTGGGATTCGTAATGCTGCGCGAGGTTCAGTTGCGTGGCGTGAGCGTCAGCAGCACGGCTTCCGGGCGGCAGGCTATACGGACGGGGGCGAACCGCGAGGTGCCGATGCCGCCCGAGACGTTCACCGGCGTCGTGAATCCATCGCTTTCCCAATCGTGGAGGCCTTTGGCGCGCCACGTGGGGAGGTCGCAGTTGGAGACCAAGGCGCCGTAGCCGGGGATGCAGATCTGGCCGCCGTGAGTGTGGCCTGCGATGATCAGGTCAGCGCCCGCCTGCGTGAAGTGGTCCAGCACGCGTTGGTACGGAGCATGGATCACGGCGACTTTGAGGTGCGGCCGGGCATCCTGGTTTACAGTGCCGCGGGGCCAGCCGGCGTAGCGTTCGCGGCCCAAGTGGGGGTCGTCGACGCCCGAGAAGTCGAACCGCAGGCCGTTGAGCACCACGGACTGGGCGCGGTTGGTGAGGTCGATCCAGCCACTCATGCCGAAGGCGGAGCGGAGCTTGGGCCAGTCGAGCTGGAGGGGCTCGGTTTTAGGTTTCGAAGGACCACGGAAGTAGCCCGCCGGGTTCTTGATCCGCGGCGCGTAGTAGTCGTTGGAACCTGGAACGAAGACCCCGGGGAACTCCATCAGGGGCCTCAAGGCCTGGATGAGGGGGTCAATGGCCTTGGTGTGGCTCAAGTTGTCGCCCGTGTTGACTACAAGATCGGGTTTGAGGTCCGCCAGGGAATGCAGCCATTGCGTCTTCTTGACTTGGCCGGGGACAAAGTGGATGTCGCTCAGGTGCAGGACACGAAGGGGTGCCGAGCCCTCAGGGAGAATCGGCAACGTTTCGCGGCGTACCTCGAACTGGTCCTTCTCCCACCACCCGTAGGCGGCAGCCGCGGTACCTGCGGCTGCGCCGACTGCTGCAGTGACGGCAAAACCGCGCCCGAAGGAACGGGCGCGGTTTGCCAGTGAATCAGCGAACGTCACTCGTTAGTCCTTGCCGGGGGCGTCGCCGCTGTTTCCATTGCCGTTACCGTTGTTGCCGGTTCCGGTGGACGGCGCGGGGTTTGGCGCCTGCTTCGGCGCGGACGGCGTGGTGTTCGACGGCGTGTTGTTGCGTTGCGGTGTCGGCGCACCAGTCAGGTTGGACGGCGGCTGCTGGAACGGGTTGGTGCCGTAGGCCGGAGCGACGGCCAACATGTAGTTGGTGAACTGCGGGCCGGCGATCATGTAACCGTCAACGAACTCGTAGAACTTGCCGTTGACAGTGAGATTGCGTCCGTAGCGCGACTGGTCACCCAACGGGTCTCCGAACCAGGACGCTGTGGCGAGACCGGTGGTGTAGCCAACAACCCAGGTGGAGCCGTTCGAGTCGTTGGTGCCGGTCTTGGCGGCAACAGGGAAGTTCTTGGAGTTCAAGGCAGGGCGGATCAGCGAGCCGGAACCTTGATCCAGCACCTTGCCCATGGCGTAGGCCACGCCCCGGGCTACCTCAGGTTTCACGGCGTCCTTGCAACTGGACGACTGGGCCGGAAGATCAGCGCCGGATTGGTCCTTTACCGAAGTGATGGCGATGGGTGCACAGTACTTCCCATCTGCTGCGAAGGTTGCAAAAGCTGCGGCCATGGTCAGGGGGGCGGTCTGGGTTGCACCGATCAGGTTAGACAGTCGAGTCATAGGCACCTGCGGGTTTGGATCCGTGACCTTGCCGGTGCCGTCTCGGGTTGGGAGCCCTCCGTGGATGCCGGTGGCGTCTACGATCCCTTGAATGCCACAGAGATCAACCTGTGAGGCAGAGGCGAACGTTGCAGTGTTGATCGAGTTCATGAGGCCGTACAGCACCGTCATGTTCCTGTAGTAACCCTCGTCAGAGTTCTGAAGGTCGAAACTGCCAGGCACGTTTCTGTCGTAGAAACCGTCGACTGGCGTCGGACAGGTGTTCTTCCACGGGAAGTTCTGCGGATAGTTCCGTCTGGAAGCATTGATGGTGGTTTCCATCGACTTCCCCTCATTCAGCCACTGGGCGAACGTGAAGGGTTTCATCGTGGAACCGGGCTGGAATCCACCGATGCCGTTGAGGTCATTGCCGTTGGCGTCAAGGACGTCCACGTTGAAGTTCTGGGTCTGATCGAACTTGCCCTCTTGAGGGAGCCACACGGTGTTCTGAGCCATGCTGACGATCTGTCCCGTGCCCGGCTGGACAGAGACGATTGAGGCGCCCCACTTGTCCGGGTTGGCACCCGCCGTGGCGTCAACCTGCTGCTGAGCTACGTTCTGGGCGGTCGGGTCGAGCGTGGTCTGAATGGTCAGGCCGCCGCGCATAACGCGCTTTTCGCGTTCCTCCGTGGTGTCACCGTAAGCCGGGTTGTTCAGCAGGAGGTGCAGAACATAGTCGCAGAAGTACGGAGCCATGGTGGCGTAGGCGCAACCCTGGCGGGCCGGGGTTACCTTGGTGGTCACGGGCGTGGCGACAGCTTCGTCGTACTGGGCCTGGGTGATCTTCTTCTGGGCCAGCATGGCGTTCAGGACAAGGTCGCGCCGCATCTTCGAGTTGTCCGGGTTGGTGATCGGATCGAAGGCAGACGGGCTGTTGACCAGGCCGGCAAGCAGCGCAGCCTGGGGAAGCGTCAGGTCTTTGGCGGTGGTGCTGAAGAAGAACTTGGACGCAGCTTCGATGCCGTAGGCATCGCGGTTGAAGAACACGATGTTGAGGTAGCCCTCAAGGATCTGCTCCTTGGAGAACTTCTTCTCCAGGGCGATCGCGAGCTTCATTTCGCGGAGCTTGTCGCCAACGCCCTTGTTAACACCGTTGAGGAGGACGTCGTCACCCTTGCCCGACGCCACCAGTGACTCGTTGATGACGTTGTTCACGTACTGCTGGGTAATGGTGGACGCACCCTGCTTGTTGCCGCGGGCGGTGCTCACCAGTGCTCGCATGATGCCGGTGGTGTCGATGCCGCCGTGCTCATAAAAACGGCTGTCCTCGATGGCGATGACAGCGTCCTTGATGAACGGGCTCATGGAATCCAGCGGAACTTTGGTGCGGTTCTCTGCGTAGATCGAGGCGATCGGCGTACCGTCCTTCGCCAGGATCGTGGTGTTCTGGCTGGGCGGATCCACTTGGAGCTCCGCCGGCAGAGTGTCAAAGAACTGGATTGAACCACTTGCGGCACTGCCCGAGACGGCAGCGGCGGGGACCAAAAGTCCCGCCACCAGGACGCCACAGATCGCACTCACGCCAAGGAAACCTAAAATCTTTCCGAGGGTGGTGGCAGTATCGAATATGGGGTTCTTGCGAGTCACCATGTTTTCCAGTTTACCGGCAAGGGCTAGGCTTTCTGTCATGACCAAATGGGAGTACGCCACGATTCCGCTCATTATTCACGCCACCAAGCAGATCCTGGACCAGTGGGGCGAGGACGGCTGGGAGCTTGTCCAGGTTGTCGGCGGCCCCGATGGCAAGGGCCTTGTCGCATACCTTAAGAGGGAGAAGCAGTAACCATGACCACCCCCGCAGAAACCACCTCTCCCGCGGAATCCGGCGCCCCGACGTCGGCCGTTGAGCAGCGTCTCGCCGAGCTTGGACTGACCCTTCCCGAGGTCGCCGCCCCCGTAGCCGCCTACGTCCCTGCCGTCGTCTCTGGCAACTACGTTTACACGTCCGGACAGTTGCCCTTTATTAACGGCAAACTCGAAGCTACGGGCAAGGTGTCCTTGGGCGAGTTGGGTGCCTCGGACGAGGCAACTGTTGATCCCGAAGAAGCCAAGCGCTACGCCGCCGTCTGCGCCATTAACGCACTGGCTGCCGTCAAGAGCGTCATCGGCGACCTCGACCGCGTAACCCGCATCGTGAAGGTCGTCGGATTCGTTTCCTCCGAACCCACCTTCACCGGCCAGCCCGGCGTTATCAACGGTGCGTCGGAACTTCTCGGACAGGTATTCGGCGACGCCGGCATCCACGCACGTTCCGCCGTCGGCGTTTCCGTGCTGCCCCTCGACTCTCCCGTAGAGGTCGAGCTCATCGCTGAATTCAGCTAAGGAACCGGTTCACCCAATTGCCGCAGCTTGCCCGCCGATTGTTTGTCCTCCCTCCCGAACTTGAGGGGGCAGCACAAAACTGGCTTGAACTCGGCGAGCGGACCCCCAGGGCCGCCCGCTACGCATCATCCGTTGTTCTTCTGCGCGACTCGCCCTCCGGCTTGGAGACCTGGCTTGGATACAGGCCAGGCTCCTCGCCGTTGGGCGTTGTGGCGTTCCCGGGCGGTTCCCTGGACCCGTCCGACGACGACCCCGTCGGTTGGGTAGGCCCCTCACCCCAGCATTGGGCTGAGCAGATGGGAACAGACGACGTCGGACTCGCCCGCCGTCATGTGGTGGGTGCCATCCGTGAACTGTTCGAAGAAACGGGCGTCCTGTTGGCCGGACCCGACGCTTCCTCCACAGTGGAGGCCAACTCCACTGTGGACTGGATGCGTGCCCGCGAAGCCGTGGCCTCCCAGGAGAAGTCCTTCACGGAGATGCTCACCAAGCGTGGGCTTTCCCTGCGGACGGATCTGCTGAAGCCGCTGGTTAACTGGCTCAGCCCGGACTTTGCGCACACCCGCTTCAACACCCGGTACTTTGCCGCAACCGTGCCGGTGAACCAGCAGCCCAGCATCCTTGGCAGCAAAGGCGTATGGGGCCGATGGGTGTCCGCGGCAGAGGCCATTGCCCTCCGCGAGACGTCTGCCCTCGGCGACGAAATCGCCCAGCCAAACACTGTGGGCCTGGCCCTTGGGCAGCTATTGGTGCCGGGCTCCGAAATCATGCTGGAAAAGATGGCCCACGCCAACGGGTGCATCGCGTACCTGAGCTACAAGCGCAAAGCTCACGTCTACCAGCCCAAACTGGTGGACGAGGGCGGCATCCTGATGCTCGAAGTCGAAGCCGCCAAGACCGTCGCGGGGGAGCCACAGCGCGAACGCTGATGCTTGCTTACGTTCCGCGTGCTTGAGCCTGACGCTTGCTCACGTTCCGCGTGCTTGAGCCTGACGCTTGCTCACGTTCCGCGTGCTTGAGCCTGACGCTTACTCACTGGACAACAAAAAAGCCGCCCCGGTTCCAAACCGGGGCGGCTTTTCTTGCGCTTTAGCGTGAACGCTGGCGGAGGCGCTGCATGTCGAGAATGACGACGGCGCGGGCTTCCAACCGCAGCCAGCCACGCTGGACGAATTCGGCCAGTGCCTTGTTGACGGTCTCGCGGGAAGCGCCCACAAGCTGGGCCAGTTCTTCCTGCGTGAGCTCGTGGGCAACCAGGACGCCGTCGGTGGCCGGGCGGCCGAAGCGGTCGGCCAAGTCCAGAAGTGCCTTGGCCACGCGGCCGGGTACATCGGAGAAGACGAGGTCGGAGAGGGAGTCGTTGGTGCGGCGCAGGCGGCGGGCCAGTGCCTGCAGCAACTGTGCGGAGACCTCGGGACGCGTGCGAAGCAGTGCGTTCAGGCTCTCGTTCTTCAGGCCGGCAAGGCGGGTCTCGGAGACAGCCGTGGCCGTCGCCGTACGGGGGCTGGGGTCGAACAACGCCATTTCGCCGAAGAGTTCGCCCGGGCCGAGGATGGCCAGCAGGGACTCGCGGCCGTCGGGTGAAGTGCGGCCGAGCTTCACCTTGCCGGAAACGATGAAGTAGAGCTGGTCACCCTGGTCGCCTTCGCGGAACACGGAAGCCCCGCGTGAAAGGTCCACCTCTGTGAGTTCGTCCGTCAGCAAGCGGAATGCGTCGTCGTCAAGGGTGGCGAAGAGGGGTGCGCGGCGCAATACCTCGATGTCCATGAAATCTCCTGAATATAAGTTTCGGTCGTGGCGCTCCAGCCATTGTTTCAGAATTTTTGAGCTTCTGTGACGTACTTGGCACGCGAAACGCTGAAATGGCGCGGGTTTGGGGCGTTCCAGGCCCCAAACGACGGCACGAAAGAGGCGTAAGACCGCCCTGCCGAGGTGATGTGACTAACGGTTGGCTGTCAGGGTGCACAACTACAATTGGCGCTACCCGGCTATGAGGAGCATTGGTGTTTGGCTTGACGATATTGGATTTGGCATTGATCTTGATGCTCCTGTCCTACCTGATCTATGGCCTGCGCAACGGCTTTATGGTCACTTTGGGAGGAATTGCAGGATTCATTGTTGGCGCCATCGCCGCGTTCATTGCCGTACCTCTCGTCAGCAACTGGGTGACCGACAGCGGCTGGAGGCTGACCGCCACGGTGGGTGCCGCCGTCGTACTTATTGCGTTGGGACATGGGCTGGGAACCATGATCGGGCGCAAAATCCGCCACGCGGTGCGGATCAAGCCGCTGCATGCCGTGGACCGACTGATCGGTGGCGTCGTGAGTGTGGTGGTTGCCGCGCTGGTGATGTCCATGTTGGCCTTCAGCATCAGTTCTCTGGGCGTGCCGTTCGTGTCGCAGCAGCTGGCGGAATCCCGCGTCATCCGCTACATCGACAACATCACGCCCACACCGGTCAAGAGCACCATGGCGCAGTTGCGCTCCACGGTGATCGGCGACGGCATTCCGAAGCTCATTGAAGGCATCGGCCCCGTCACGCCCGTGCCCGTTCCCAATGCATCCACGGACACCCCTGCGTTGAACCAAGCTGCGGAATCCGTACTGAAGATTGCCGGTACGGCCTTCGAATGCGGTCAGAACCAGACCGGGTCCGGATTCGTAGTATCGCCCGGGCGCGTCGTCACCAACGCGCACGTGGTGGCGGGCGTGTCGCAACCCGTTGTGGAAGTTCCCGACGGCAGTGCGTTGCCGGGTCGCGTGGTCTACTTCGACCCCCAGCGGGACATTGCGGTCCTGGCCGTGGATGGACTGCAGTCCAGCCCTCTGCCTCTGAGCCCGGACCTGCCTGACGGAAGCCCCGCCGCTTTCGCCGGCTACCCGCATGGCGGTCCGTTCCAGTCCAAGCCCGCCACGGTGCAAGGAATTTCGCCCATTTTGGTGCCGGACATTTATGGCAACAATCCTTCCCCGGAGCTCGTGTACAAGCTTGCCGGCGACGTTCAACCGGGCAACTCCGGCGGCCCATTGCTGACGATGCAGGGCCAAGTGGCGGGCCTGATCTTCGCCAAGACCACCACGGACGCCGCCCTGGGATTCGCCTTGACCATGACCGATCTGGAACCGGTAGCGGCCCAGGCTCCCGGACTCAGCGAATCGGTCTCCGCCGGGCAGTGCACCCGCAAGTAGCGGCTCTTCTCTCACATGGTGAGTGTTTTAGCTTGGTGCTCTCTCATACTTTGGTCGTGATTCCCGGACACCCGCGAGCAGCTATAGATTGGGAGCCATGACTGAAGCCACCCCCGCCACCGAAGCCGGTCGCGGCACCATCCTTGTGATCAATGGACCCAACCTCAACCTTCTGGGCACGCGCGAACCCGAGAAGTACGGAACCTCCACGCTGGCCGACGTCGAGCAACTCGCCATGACGGCAGCCGCTGCCCACGGGTTCACCGTTGACTGCGTGCAGTCGAACCACGAAGGCGACCTCCTGGATGCGATCCATGCAGCCCGCGGAACCGCCGTCGGAATCGTCATCAATGCCGGGGCCTTCACGCACACGTCCGTGGCTCTCCGCGATGCCCTCGCGGCGGTGCAGCTGCCCGCCGTCGAGGTCCACATCACCAACGTCCACCAGCGCGAAGAGTTCCGCCACCACTCGTACCTCTCCGGCGTCTGCAACGCGGTCATCGCCGGTGCCGGGGTCCTGGGCTACAAGCTGGCCATCGAGTACCTGGCAGAGGCCGTCTAAACCCCTGCCGGTGAGCGAGGGTTCCCGGGAAGCCCGTGGGATGTGAGTAAGGGTTCCCGGGAAGCCCGTGGGATGTGAGCGAGCGTCAGAGGGCGGTGAAACGCAGGAGGACTCCGTGCTCCGGGTTCAGGACGGGCATCGGCAGCCCCACTTCGCCCAGGAACCGCCCGGTAGCCTCTGCCCCGGAAGCCAACCACGGTGCCGGCTTGGCCTCGATGAATGTGTGCCCGTAGTCGGCATCGACGGGGGTCGGGAACAGAAGCTCCACCCGGTAGGAACGCAGAGGATCCAACCCCGGGATCGCCACCCGCCCGATGCGCTCGGCGAAGCTCGTCGCCGTCTTGACCACAGCGAAAAGCGCTGCGGTGGCACCCGCTGGGGTGCCGCCGTCGTGCTCCGAAGCCACGACGCCGTGCACCATCAGTGACTCGTCCGGCACGTCGGCCCGCACCATCCGCCCGCTGTGGATCAACGCGCGGTGCTCCTTGTACAAGGCGATGAAGCGCTTGAGCTCCTCGCGATCAGCCCCCGTGACAGAGCGGACGTCCCACTCCATCCCGAAGTGACCGAACAAGGCCGTGATGGCGCGGAACGAAAGGTCGTGGGTGCGTCCGGTCGTATGGGACGTGGCCGGCCCAATGTGCCCGCCGACCAGTTCGGGCGGAACCACCAGGCCGGTCCAGCGCTGGATGGTTTGCCGTTCAAGGGCGTCGTTGCAATCCGAAGCCCAGATCCGGTCCGTCCGCTCCAGGATCCCGAGGTCCACGCGGGCGCCTCCGGAGGAACAACTCTCGATTTCCACGGTGGGGTGCGCCGCCCGGAGGGCATCGAACAACCGGTAGGCGGCCAAGGTCTGCCCATGGACCGAGGCGCGGCCGCCATGACCGTGTTCCAGGAGATCCCGGTTCTGGTCCCATTTGAGGTAGCTGATGGTGTTTTCGCGCAGCAGGGTGTCGATCCGGTCGTAGACGTACTGCCAGGCTTCGGGATTGACGAGGTCGATGACGTGCTGCTGGCGCCATTCGAGCGGAAGCCGGCCGCCGTCCTTGTACGAAGCAGCGGATGGGCCCACGATCCACTCGGGATGCTCACGGGCAATGTCCGAATCCAGGTTCAGCATTTCCGGCTCCACCCAGAGCCCGAATTCCATACCGCGGGACGTCACGGCGTCGATCAAAGGAGTGAGGCCGGCGGGCCACAAAGTCTCATCCACGTACCAGTCACCCAGTCCGGCGTTGTCGGACCGACGCCCCCGGAACCAGCCGTCGTCGAGGACGAACCGCTCAACACCGAGCTCGGCAGCAGAACCCGCCAGCTCGATCAACGTGTCCAGGCTGTGGTCGAAGTAGACCGCCTCCCAGGTGTTGAGGACCACTGGGCGCGGTGTGCCCACATGGTGCGGACGCGAGCGGAACCAGCTGTAAAACGCCTCGCTGATGCCGTCCAGCCCACGGTCCGAGTAGGCAGCAAACAGCGCAGGCGTCGTGTAACTTTCGCCGGGCTGCAAGACGACTTCAGCGGATCCAAGCAGCTCGGATCCACCCACCATGGTCCGGCCATCGGCAACGCTGTCGGCAAACTGCTCGTGATTGCCGCTCCATGCCAAGTGAGTGGCCCACACTTTGCCGTGGCGGTTGCCAAAGCCCGCGGTCCCGGCGGCAAGAAGCAGCGACGAATCGTGGCCTGTGCGGCCGTGGCGTCCGGTGCGGACCCAGGTTCCTTGCTGGATCGCCCGCCGCTGCGGGTGCCGTTCACGGCACCAGCGCCCGGTCAGGTCCAGGAGTTCGACGGCGTCCGGCGCCACCGGAAGCATGGTTGCCAGCTCGTCCACCTGGAAAGGCGACGAGCCGTCGTTGGTGGCAGTGTGCCGCATTTCGAGAAGCCCGCCCGGGTGCAAGGTGAGGTTGCTGGTCACCGAGATGCCGGCGTCGGGATCTGACTGAAGCACGACGGCGGTGATGCCGTCCGTCGTCGCACGCACCACGCGCAGGCGAACGGAGAAGTCAAAGCCGGGTACGCCGTCGGTGATGCGGTGGCCGCGGAGCCCTTGCCTGCCCTGCCACGATGACGATGCCTGGGGGAGGAGCCCGGCGGGGACATTGGCGTCGATGGACGACGGCGGGATGGGTTCGTTGAGGATGGCAAGGTCCGGCAGGGAATCGCCCAGATCTGCTCCCCAGTGGGTGATCTCAGCCTCTCCACGGTGGGTGCTGATCACCAGGCTGGTACCTGCGGAACGGAGATGGAGCGGTTGCATGTTGTGAGTCACTTTCAGCTGGGGTGGGCTCTGGGCCCTGGACGAAAAAGTTGTGGGGCCCGTTCTGCGCGCCTGAGGGGCGTCAGAGTGCGCAGAGCGGGCCCCACAACGGGAGAGTTGTTACTACTTCGCGAAGAGTGCGTTGACTTGCTCGTTGGCGGCTGTCAGCGAGCTGGCCGGGGCCTTGCCGGCGAGCACCGCGTCCACGGCAGGCTTCATGATTCCGGAAACCTTGGAGGCGTTGTCCGTGATCGGGAGCATGAAGGTGGTCTTGTCCTTCACATGCTGGGTGAAAGCGCTGACGTCCACGTTCTTGGCCTTGAAGGCGTCTGCGGCCTTCTCGGAGGAGGTGGTGATGGCCGGGAAGACAACAGCCTTCGAAGCTACGACGTCCTGGCAAGCGGCGGAGCCGAGGTATTCCACCCACTTGACGGCGGCGTCCTTCTTCTTGGTGCCGGCCCACACGGAATCGGCCAGGCCGTTGAACATGGAAGCGCGCTTGCCGTCGGGGCCTTGGGGCGTGGGGGCGATGCCGAGGTCGATGCCCTTGTAACTGGTGTACTGGCCGATCATCCAGGAGCCGTTGCTGTTGATGGCGGCCTTGCCTGCACCAAAGTTGTCGGCGGCGTTGGCGCCAACGGTGGTTTCAAGCTTGGGCATGTAGCCCTTCGCAGCGAGCGAGGCCCACCAGCCGATGGTGTCCTGGAGCTTTTTGTCGTCGTAGTTGAAGTGGGTGCCCCAAGGGTTCTTGTCTGTGGTGGTCCAGCCGGTGGTGGCCGACAGGTAGCTCCACTGGGTCTGGCCGGCGTTCTCGGCATCGGAACCCGGGAGGCCCAATCCGTAGACGGCAACGTTGTCCTTGTCGAAGCCGGCTTCGTCGCCGCGCTTGCCGTTCTTGTCGACCGTGAGGTGCGCGATGACCTTCTCGTACGTGCCGCCGTCCTGTGCGTTCCAGGTCAGGGAGCCCATTTGTTCCGGGGTGATGCCGGCGTCGGCGGCCATTTTCTGGTTGTAGAACAGTGCCACGGTGTCCCAGTCCTTGGGCAGGCCGTAGCGCTTGCCGTCCTGGCCTACCCAGAGATCAGCGAGGCCTTCGTTGTACTGGGAAAGGTCCACGTTGTCCTTCGAGACTGCGTCATCGAGGGCCACCAGCTGCTTGGTCTTGAGGAAGTCCGGGTACTTGGACAGGTGGTCCGTGAAGACGTCCGGTGCAGTACCGGAGGCCATGCCGTTGGTGAGCTTGGACCAGTAGTCGTCCCAACCGGTCTGGGTGATCTTGACGGTGATGTCCGGGTTGGCTTTGGTGAAGTCGGTTGCGCACTGCTGGTAGGCGGGGAGCTGGTTGGCGTCCCAGAGCCAGTAGTTGATCTCGCCCTTGGCAGAGTCTCCACCGGAACTGCCTCCGGAGTTTCCGCCGGAGCAGGAGGACAGCGCGAGGACGGCGGCTGCCGCGACGGCGACGGCGCCGATTGCCTTCTTGTTCATCATGGTTGGTCCTTTCAGGACTGGATGGGTGCGTGCCGGCGCATGCCGGTTTCCGCGTGAGCAGGTGGAGAGAGCTATTTGGTGCCGTTGAAGCCGATGGAGTTGACGATCCGTTTGCCGAAGATGGCGAAGAGGATCAGCACGGGCGTGGCGGACACGAGCGTTGCGGCCATGAGCCCGGACCAGTCCGGAGCGCCTTGCGGGGACTGGGATTTGAAGACTCCCAGTCCCACGGTGAGCACCCTGGATTCCTCGGAGGTGCCTACGAGCAGGGGCCAGAAGTATTCGTTCCACTGACCCATGAAGGTCAGCAGCGCCAAGGTCGCGATCGGGGCAGCGGCGTTGGGCATGATGATCTGGAAGAAGATCCGCCAGTGCTTGGCGCCGTCGAGCATCGCAGCCTCTTCCACTTCTCTGGACATGTTCAGGAAGAACTGGCGCATGAAGAAGATCGCGAACGGCGTCATGAACAGGTACGGCAGCACGAGTCCGAGCATGGAATTGAGCAGGCCCAGGTTCTTCACGAGCAGGAAATTGGGCAGGGCGGTGAAGATCGGCGGGACGAGCATGGTGGCAAGGAACAAGGAAAAGACCGCGTCGCGCCCTTTCCACCGCAGCCGGGAGAACGCGTAGGCGGCCATGGAGCTGAAGAACACCGCGCAGGCTGTCGTGATGCCGGCGAAGAGCAGGGAGTTCCACAGGTACTGCCAGAAATTGATCGAGGCGCCGGATCCGCCTTCTGCGATGGCCTCGGAGGCAGTCTGGAGGCCGAAGACCCGCTTGAACGCACCCAGGTTGAAGTCGGCCGGGAGCAGGTTGGCGGAGTTGGCGGCGAGGGAGCCGTTGGAGGACAGGGCCGTGCGCAGCACCCAGTAGAAGGGCAGGATGCTGACGGCGATCGCAAGGGTGAGGAGGGTCAGGGCGATGGCGCGGCGCCAGTTGAAGGGGCGGCTGAACGGGCGACGGCGGCCGGTGTTCGTGGGTGAGGTGAAAGTGGTCATGGCGTGTCCTTAGTCCAGGTCCGACTGGTTGCCGCGGAGGAATTTCATCTGGATAAAAGCGACGATGGCAAGGATGAGGAAGAGGATGACAGCCAGGGCGGATCCGTAGCCGAAGTCCTGCTCGTTGAAGGCGCGCTGGTAGATGTAGAACTGCAGCACGCGGGTGGCGTTGACGGGACCGCCGGCTGTGGTGACCGCGACGGTGTCGAAAACCTGGAAGGAACCGATCACGGTTACTACCAGGACCAGTACCAGAACGGGTCGCAGCAGCGGGAGGGTGATCCGCCAGAAAGTGTTCATGGCCTTGGAACCATCGATGCTGGCGGCTTCGTAGACACTGTTCGGGATGGCCTGGAGTCCGGCGAAGATCAGGAGGGCTGTGTAACCCATGTGCCGCCAGGTGTTGATGAGTGCTTGGGTGGGGATGGCCCATTGCTCGCTGCCGAAGAAGGCTACGCGGGGCAGTCCGGTCCATTCGATGATTTGGTTGATGATGCCGATCTGGTAGTCGAGCATCCAAAACCACAGGAGGGCCGCGATGACGTTTGCCATCAGGTACGGCATCAGGAGCGCGCCGCGGATGATGGTCGACTTTGCGACGCGGTGCATCAGGATTGCCAGGCCCAGGGCCAACGCCGTCTGAAGGACGATGTTGATCACCACGTATTCCGCCGTGACGCTCAAGGCGTTCCAGAACAGCGGATCCTTCGCAATGCGTTCGTAGTTCCGTGCGCCGATCCATTCCGGGTCGCCGAGGATGCTGTATTCGGTGAAGCTGAGGTAGATGCCCCGGATGGTGGGGACGAGGTAGAAGAGGATCAATCCGACCATCGCTGGAGCTATGAAGAAGAGTGCGACCTTCAGGTCTCCGATGCCGCGGAACCCGTCGGATGGTTTTCCCCGCTTCCGTGACTTCCGCGGCGCCTTGGCCGAGAGCCCCGGATCCGGTTGCTTGGTGAGCGTGGTCATCGTCGACCCTTTCGTGGGAGTGATGCTGGTAACAACTGGAGGCGAATCTACACGAGTAGATTTTGGCTTGGCAAGAGCTGGCGGACGAATTTGATGAAAAATGTTCAGAAATGTTGTTTCTGTTGACTCGTGTAGATCGTGATGCGAAACTCGTCCGTACGTGTCATGCGACAGACAAACGGCTGCACCCGTAGCCACAGGAAAGGTAAACAATGACGTTTTCGATAGGTGTTGTGGGCGCCGGGCAGTTCGGCAGCCAGTTCGCCCACCTCTTCAAGCTCCACCCCGGTGTCAGCGAGGTCTACGCGGTGGACGAGCTGCCTGAACGCGCCGCCGCAGCGCAGGAGCGCTGGGGGCTGGACGGCACCATGGCCTCCTTCGAGGATCTGTTGGAGTCCGACGTCGATGCTGTCGCCATCTTCACGCAGCGGTGGACGCACGGGCCCTTGGTGGAGCAGGCCCTCCGGGCCGGAAAGCACGTCTACTCAGCGGTTCCCATGGCCATCTCCGAAGAAGAGATCGAGCGCATCATCGAGGCCGTCCGCGAGACGAAACTGGTCTACGCCATGGGCGAGACCAGCTACTACAACCCCGCCACTGTCTTCGCCCGGCAGCAGCACCAAGCCGGCAAATTCGGCCGGATCTTCTACACCGAGGGCGACTACGTCCACGACATGGACCTCGGCTTCTACGAGGCCTACCAGTACAGTGGCGGGGAACGGTGGAAGGAAACTGCCAGCTACCCGCCTATGCTCTATCCCACCCACGCCATCGGTGGGGTCCTGGGCGCCGTGCCCGGACATGCGGTCAGCGTGAGCTGCATCGGGGTCAAGGACCAGCGGGGCGACGGCGTCTTCGACAAGGACGTCAGCATGTTCGCCAATGACTTCTCCAACGCGACCGCACTGTTCGAAATGAACGACGGCGGTGCGATGCGGACCAACGAGATGCGCCGCGTGGGCTACCCCTCGCACATCCGGGAGTCCCGGTTCCGCTTCTTCGGCACCGAAGCCAGCTTCGAGCAACTGGCAACCACCACAGTGTGGCAGGACAAGTCCACCGTGGAGGACGTATCCGAGCAGGTGGAAACGAAGCCCACCATGTCCGCCGACGATCCCTCACTGGCTGACGTGGCTCCGGAGCTGCGGGACGCCTTCATCTCAGGACTGGCCCCGGTTCACGACCAGTCCCGCCTCCCGGAAGAGTTCCTCGGGGCGCCCAATGGACACGAGGGCAGCCACCAATTCCTGGTGGACGACTTTGTGACGGCCGTGAACAACCGCAGCCTTCCGCCGGTCAACGCTTGGGTGGCTGCCCGCTTCACCCTTCCCGGCATCGTGGCCCACGAGTCCGCACGTCGGGGCGGGGAGCGTCTTCCCATCCGCGACTTCGGTGATGCTCCCGTGGAGTAGCTAGCATTTACCCCATGACAACAACAGCTGTACAAACCCCGCGCGGCCCGGTTACACGCAAAGACGTGGCCCGGTACGCCGGGGTGAGTACCGCCGTCGTGAGTTATGTGGTGAACGGTGGGCCCAAGAACGTGGCCCCGGCAACGGAAGCCAAAGTCCGCGAAGCCATCCGCGTCCTCGGCTACCGGCCCAACGCCGCGGCGCGCGCGCTGAAGCTGGGTTCCAGCGAAACCATTGGCGTGGTGGTGCCGGACAACACCAACCCGTTCTTCACCCAGCTTGCCCACGCGGTGGAGGACGCCGCGGCCGAACTCGGCTTCGGCATGGTGCTGACGAACTCGGACGGAAGCCTGACCCGCGAACGCAAGAACATCCGGACCCTCGCCGCCCGGCAGGTGGATGGGGTGTTCCTGGCCAGCTGTGTGTTCGATCCCGATGTCACCGAACTGGAAGCCTCGGAAATCCCGGCTGTCCTCCTGAACAACGCAGGATCCCCGCCCGGCTTCAACAGCGTGGGAGTCGACCTGGAGGCCGGGGCACGGGCGGCGGTGGGTCACCTGATCGGCCATGGACACCGCAACATCGGCCTGGCGATCGGTACCAACACAGGCAACCAGTTGGATGGCCGTGAGGTCGGCTGGCTCGCCGCCCTGCGTGAGGCCGGGTTGCCGGACGGCCCGATGCTCCACGGCCCCTTCAGCCGTCCCGGAGGCTACGAAGTGGGCAAGCGGTTCCTCTCCATGGCGAACCGTCCCACCGCCATCTTTGCCAGCAATGACATGCAGGCCATCGGTATTCTTCGCGCCCTCCACGAAGCCGGTGTCCGGGTTCCCGACGAGTTGGCCCTGGTCTCGTTCGATGGCTCCCTGGACGCCGAATACAGTTGGCCGGCCCTCACCACGGTTGCCCAGCCGGTCAAGGCGATGGCACAAGCGGCAGTCCGGGCCCTGGTGGGCAAGGGGCGCGGCGAGGAACTGCAGCACCAGATCCTGCCTACCGAGCTCATCATCCGGCAGTCGTGCGGCTGTAAATAGCTCCGCCGAGGTGGCATTTGATGACAATGTTCCATGGGCAAAGTCATAGGGTCGTTGCAACGCTCTGATTGATGGAGCGTTTTATGGTCAAGTTGTTCCCCAAGGCTGCGCG
>NZ_JARDAN010000028.1:0-37384 GCF_040560085.1 Paenarthrobacter sp. CC6
CGCCACCTCCACCATCGCCTTCGCCTTCACCGGCACCCAACGCACCGAAACCACCAAATAAACCACCCCAAACCCCGCCGGGCCTGATCGGTTTCCTTTCCCCCCAGCCCGATCAGGCCCGGCGAGCCCTGAAACTCCAACGGCCCCGACACGCTTATGCAGATGGCGTATCGGGGCCGTTGGCCTGTTCAGAGCTCGAGGGAAGTGCTACGAGAATCGCCCTGGACGGAACGTCGCGAGCATCGGGTGCTTCTCGCCGGTCAGGATTTCTCCGGAGAGCAATTCACCGGCAATGAGCCCCAACGTCGCACCGGAGTGTGTGAAGGCAACGAAGCAGCCCGGCACCTGGCCCAGTTCGCCGAACACGGGCTCGCCGTCCCCCGGAATGGGCTTGTAGCCGATTTTCCACGACGCCGGCTTCAGTTCCGGGTTGCCGGCAATGAGTTTGGAAGACTCGTCGGCCAGCTCCTGGACCACCTCATCGGGGATGGTGAATGAACCGTCGGCGTGCTCGGTGATGCGCTCCTCGTACCAGTCGTGATCCAGCGCGAACGTATTTCCCGGGTTGGGGCGCACAGCGGCCCGCGGCGTGTTCATCACAGCGGTGACATTGTGCTCCACCGGCTTGGTCACCACAAGCATGGACACCGGGGAACCGTTGGGAATGTCGACGCCCAGAGCCTTGACGACGGCGGGTGTGGCGGCACCGCAGGCAACCAGGACGGCGTCCGCGGCGTACGTATCGCCTGCCGCGGTTTCGACGCCGGCGGCCCGGCCGCCGTCGACCGTCACCGAGACTTTTCCAGCGTTCAGAACGAGGTTGCCGCCCAAGGCGTGGAAGTCTTCCATCAGGAAGTTCACCAGGTCCGGGAGGCTGACCCAGCCTTCGCCCGGGTTGAAAATGGCGTTTTCGGGAACAGCGCGTTCATCAATACCCGGGGTGACCGACTCGATCTCATCCGGAGCCAGCAGTTTGGAGTCGTAGGCGATGGACTTTTCGTAAGCGTGCCGGGCCTCCGTGACTTCGCCCTGCCCGGCAGCGTTCCACATGAGCCCTCCCCCGAATTGCAACCACTCGCGGCTGGGATCGGTAGCAAAGAGCGTGCGGTACCGGTCCACCCCGGCTACGCGAAGCTGGTGGTAGGGCGTGGAGCGTTCACCGGCCGAGTTGAGCCAGGACAGAGAACGGCCCGTAGCTTCGCTGGCGAGGCCCTGCTCGCTCAGGAGGGTCACAGAGGCGCCCTGGCGGAGCAGGTGGACTGCGGTGGAGACGCCCAGGATGCCGCCTCCGATAACGGCAACGTGCTTGGTGGAGGACATGGTTCTCCCTTTCTATGTGTTGATGCGGTGAAACGCCGTTATGCGTAGGCGTGAATGTTTTCGATGATCCTGAGGGTTTCCAGCGCTTCTGCAGCTTGCACGGGCAGCTGGCCCTGGCCCCGGAGCGAGGCGGCGAGTTCCCTGTAGAACCGGGGGTAGTCGCCCTTTTCCGCGGGGACAGGCGTTGCCGAACCGTCGATTCCCAGAACGCCCCAAGACTCCTGGGACTCCACACCGTAGGACGGGTCCGACGACGTGACGCCCGCCGCGAGCGCGGGTTCCTGGCCGTCGAGTCCCCATTTGGTGTAGCCCGCCTTGGAGCCCAGCACATGGAATCGCGGACCCACTTGCGCTGCCATGCCGTTCATCCACAGCCGCGAGCGGACGCCGGATTCGTGGAGCAGGGAGACGAAAGCCTCGGTGTCCGCAGCCTCAGGATGCGGCCCGTGGTTGGCGACCTCGCCGTAGCTCTCCGCAACCGGCCCGAAAAGCTGGATCGCCTGGTCTATCAAATGCGCCCCGAGGTCGTGGAGGATCCCGCCGCCTTCGGCCAGCGTTGCCGAATCGCGCCAGTTGCCGAAACCTTCGGGCCGCCACCACTCGAACCGGGATTCGAAGGTGCGCACTTCGCCAAGCCCGCCGTCCCGCACAAGCTTCCGGAGCGTAAGGAAGTCAGCGTCCCACCGGCGGTTCTGGAAGACCGTAAGCTGCACACCGGCGTCGGACGCGCGGGCCAGCAGCTCCTCGCCGTGCGCAACCGTGGACACGAAAGGTTTGTCCACCACCACGTTCAAGCCATGGGCGATCGCCGTTGCCCCGAGTTCCAGGTGCGTCAGCGGCGGGGTTCCCAGCACCACCAGGTCCAGCTCGGCGGCGCGGTTGAACATGTCCTCCGGTGTGGGCACGATCCTGGCTTGAGGGTAGAGGCGAGCGGCCTCGGCGGCCCGTTCCGGGTCCGCCGTCACAATCACGTCCAGCGAATAGTTCGGGTCCGCTTCGATGAGCGGTGTGTGGAAGACCTTGCCGGAAACACCGAATCCGACGACGGCGGTCCTGATGGGTGCCGCTGTTACCCCGCCCATCACAGGACTTCCGAGAGGAACCGCTGCAGGCGTTCGCTGCGCGGGTTGTCGAAGAGCTCGGTGGGTGTGCCGATCTCCACTACCTCGCCTTCGTCCATGAACACCACTTGGTCGGCGACTTTACGGGCGAAGCCCATCTCGTGGGTGACCACCAGCATGGTCATGCCACGCCGGCCCAGCCCGGCCATGAGGTTCAGGACGCCCTTGACGAGTTCCGGATCCAGCGCACTGGTGGCTTCGTCGAAGAGCATGACCTCCGGTTCCATGGCCAGTGCCCGTGCGATGGCGACGCGCTGCTGCTGCCCTCCGGAAAGGTCCCGGGGCCGGTGGTCGGCGCGTTCGGCGAGACCGACCTCGGCGAGTCGGCGCCGGGCGCGCTCCCTTGCCTCGGCCTTGGACATGCCCTTGACGCTCCAGAGTGCGAGTGCGACGTTCTCCAGGGCCGTGTGATCCGGGAAGAGGTTGAAGTGCTGGAACACCATGCCGATGCGGGCCCTCAGGATGTCAGGCTTCACCTTGAGGGCACTTTCGCCGGCCAGGAGCACGTCGCCGCTTTTGGGTTCGTGCAGGCGGTTGACGCCGCGCAGGAGCGTGGACTTGCCGGAGCCGGATGGACCGATGATGCAGGTGGTGGTGCCCGGGGCCACGGTGAGGCTGACGTTGCGGAGTACTTCCACGTCCCCGTAGGCCATGGTCAGGTTCTGCAGTTCCAGGCTGGATCCGTGGAACTTTTCGATGTCCTGGCTGGTCTTGTTGGTGCTGGTTGCACTGCTGCTGGTGAGGTTCACGTGTTGCTCCCGGTGATGAGCGGCGAGGCCGCGTCGAGTTCCTTGACTTCCTTCAGCCCGCTGGTGGGTGCCGTGGGACGACGGCGGCCGGTGCGGAACTTGTTGTCGAAGTAGTTGACGAGGTGGGTCAGGGGAACGGTGATGATCAGGTAGAAAATGCCCGCCATGACCAACGGCGAGAGGTTGCCGGAGAGCACCGCCGCGTCCTGGCCCACCCGGAACAGTTCCCGCTCGCTGACAAGGAGGCCCAGGAAGTAGACCAAGGAGGAATCCTTGACGATGGCGATGAACTGGTTCACCAAGGCCGGGAGTACCCGGCGAACGCCTTGCGGCACCACTACCAGCGCCATGGATTTGGTGTAGCTCATTCCCAGTGCGCGGCACGCCTCTCCTTGGCCTTTGTCCACACTGAGGATCCCTGCACGGAAGATCTCTCCGATGTAGGCACTGGCGATGAGGCTCAGCGCAATGATTCCCAAGGGGTAGGGAGAAGGACCGAAGACCGACTGGCTCAACCGGGCAAATCCTTGGCCGATCAGCAGGATGGTGAGGATGGCGGGAAGCCCGCGGAACAGGTCCGTGTAGATCCTTGCCGGGATCCGCAGCCACTTGGAGCGCGAAATGCCCATGACCGCCACCACCATCCCCATCACTACGCCGAGGATGGTTGCTGCGATGGAAATGATGAGGGTGTTGAGGAGGCCAACTCCGAGGAGTTGGGGCAGCACTTCGACCATGGCGTCAAAGTCGAAGAACGTGCGGCTGATGGTATTGAGCCAATCCATTGAGTGCTCTCAGACGTTGGTTGGTTGGGCGGAACGGCTTACTTGGCGGCCGTGGGGGAAGGGCTGGAGGTCTGCTCGGCCTTGGGGAGGTACTGCTCGGGCATCGGTGAGCCCGGGAACCACTTCTGGTAGAGCTTCTTCCAGGTGCCGTCCTCCATCGCGGCGGCGAGGCCCTTGTTCAGTGCCTCCTTGAAGGCGGGCTTGTCCTTGGCGATCGCGAATCCTGCCGGGGCGTCGAAGGAGGGGATGTCGGCGGCACTGACCAGGCCGAACTGCTCCTGGTAAGCCTTGGCGGCCTCGTAATCGAGGAAGTGTGCGTCCACGGACCCGCTGTTGACGGCGGCTATGGCCGTGTTGTTGTCAGGGAACTTCACAAGCTGGGCGGAGGTGAAGTTCTTCACCGCATAGGCTTCCTGGAGGGTGCCCTGGACCACGCCCAGGCGCTTGCCGTTCAGCCCGTCCACATCCTTGATGCCAGAGGTTTTGGTGGTGATGACCGTCAGGTAACCGGCCAGGTATCCGTCGGAAAAGTCCACGGTTTCTTTGCGCTTGTCGGTGATTCCGATAGCGGCCACGCCGACGTCGAACTGGCCGTTGGATACCGCTGCCAGGAGCCCGGAGAAGTCTTGGCCGGTGAAGACGACATTGTCCACGCCTGCCCGGTGGGCCACGTCCTTGAAGAGTTCAACGTCGAACCCTGTGAAGTTCCCGGTGCCATCGGTGAAGGTGTACGGCTTGGAGTCGCCAAGGCTTGCAACGCGGATGGTGCCGGGCTGGATGAGTCCATAGGGGTTGTCGGCTGACGGTGAGCTGCCGGCTGAGGATCCACCACAGCCGGAAAGGGCGAGGATGGCCGCCAAGGCTGTGGCTGCGAGCGCTGCCGGGCGGAAGTTCATTTTGATCACAGCGTTGTCCAATCGTGGGAGGGAAAGCGGTGCTGTCAGGAGCCGCTGGAGATATTGCTCGATGTCGGGTCTTGCTGAGTCCGGTCTCAGTCCCTAGGATTGAGACCGGACTCACATCGATTGATTGAAATGTAGCGGAACTCACAAAGCCGCGTCAACACCCTTTCGGAAAGGTGAACATGAGCACTGACGGATCCCGACGGCGGGACGTGACGGTTGCCGACGTCGCCAAAGCTGCGCAAGTGTCCAAAGCCCAGGCGGCGCGGGCGCTCGGCAATTACGGCGCCGTCAGCGACGACGTCCGTGAACGCGTCCTCGCCGCGGCCGAGGAACTTGAGTATCGCCCCAACGAGCTCGCCCGCAGCATGAACACCGGCAAATCCAACACCATCGGGGTAGTGGTAGGCGATATTGAAAACCCGCACTTCGGGCTCGCTACCAGGGGCATCACGGACGCCGCCAAGAAGAGCGGCTACAACGTCATCCT
The DNA here is from genome assembly GCF_040560085.1 of Paenarthrobacter sp. CC6. NCBI lineage: Bacteria > Bacillati > Actinomycetota > Actinomycetes > Micrococcales > Micrococcaceae > Paenarthrobacter > Paenarthrobacter sp. CC6. Next base: position 5,368 of record NZ_JARDAN010000028.1, read on the forward strand.
CATCAACACCGACGAGGAACAGGCCGCGGAAGTGGATGCCGTCCGGGTGCTGCTGGACAAACGGGTTGATGGACTCATTGTTGCTCCGGCTTCCTCGGTGGAAACCGCACACCTGCGGCAGGTCCGTGAGTCCGGGCGTCCGCTGGTCCTGCTGGACCGTGCCGCCGAAGGGCTGGATGCCGAGACGTTCGCGGTGGACATGGGAGGCATCTCCTACGAGTCCACCAAGCACCTCATCGCGGCCGGACACCGACGGATCGCCTTCGTCTCCACGGTCCGGACCAATGCCCCGTACGTTGCCGGGATGAAGCTGGACTCCTCACAAATTTCAGACCGTCTGGACGGAATACACAGGGCCTTCGACGAAGCGGGCCTCCCGCAGCCCACCGATCTTGTCCGCCTCAACGCCGGCGACGCCGACTCCATCATGCGCATTACCCGCGAGCTGCTCCACGGCCCGGATCCCGCTACGGCCATCATCGCCTCGGACGGCCTTATCGCGTTGAGCGTGGTGGAAGCGGTGCAGAACCTCGGCCTCGCCATCCCGGAAGATGTCTCGTTCCTGATGTACGACGATTTCGCGTGGACCCGGCTCACCACTCCCCCGCTCACGGTCATCGCGCAACCCGTCTACGACATGGGCATGGCGGCGGCGTCAGCCCTGATCCGGCAGATCGAGGGCAGGAAATCAGTTTCCCCTGCCCCCGAACTGGCGGCGAGCTTGATTCAGCGCGGCTCCGTGGGGGCGCCCAGGAACGCCGATGCCCTCAGCAAGGCAGGCAACTGAGGCTCAATCAAAGGTATTGGTGGCAAGCAGGAACAATGCCAACGCAAGGGTAAGGCGTACGCGGCCTTGGGGCGTTCGAATGTCAAAGCCCAGTGCAGTCGAAAACTCCGCCGCCCTGTGCTGAACGCTCGAATGGTGCAGATTGAGCTGCCCTGCCACAGCACGGAGGCTGCCTGCCTCCGCTATGGCCTCGAGCAGGGAATACGCCTTGGGCTGAGCCTCGATCAACCGCTTCAAGGCCGTCAGGTCAGGCGGTTCCCATGTTGTGTCAGTGGCCACCCCTGCCAGGACTACCAAGCCGCCGAGCTCGCCGGCGTCCTGGATCTGATGGCGCGGGCTGGTGAGCCGGAGAGCCAGCAACGCCGTTTCCCACGAGAGGTAAAGCTCGCGGGGAGGTTTGGGAAGGCCGATTCCTGCCGGGGCGTGCTGTTCAACCATTGCACCGACCGGGCGTATTGCCGCCTTGATGGCCCCGAACGGGGTGTGCAGCAAAGCCGTGGGACCTGATCCCTGGGCAGCTCTGGGCGTTGCATGGACCCGGTACAAGGCGTCGCGGTTCAGATGGAGGAGTTGCGCCGCCTCCATGCGCTTGTCGTCGGAAGCGTCAGCGTCCAAGAGGGTATCCATTGCCCGCCGTGTTGCAGCCACAGGGCTCCTGCGGTCCCAGAAGATCCCAAGAGCGATGGCGAGCCGTTCCAGGATGAGCTCATCATTGGCGTACGCCGGGCCGGTGCGCTGGATCCAGGCTTTCCCGTCGACACCGAACGGCCTCGATGGCCAGTCGCCCTGCTGCCCGGAGATCTTCCCGCCCGAGGCATCCACGCAGACGCTCCTGCCGTCCATGGCATAGCCAACGGGGCACCCGCAGAGCGCCGCCGCTCCGTGGATGAGCATTCCCGCATTGGCCCGGCTGTTGACCAGGGCATCGAAATACGTAATGACTTTGAGGCTTTCCGAAGCCTCAGGGTCGAGCGCCTTGAGGCGCCACACCAGTCCTTGCATTTCCTACCGCCCACCACATCGTCAATCTCCGGGAACTCAATGGTGCTCCAGTCCTGCCGCTGCGGCAACAAACTGCGGCGGCGGGACAGGTCCATCAGGTGCCCAATATGCGTCGGAGCCACCTGGTCCTGGCTTCCCGGGCCAGGACCGAAAGCGCTGCCTGGGGGAAGAAAATATCGAAACCGTGGAAGCCGCCGGGCCAGACGTGCAGTTCCGCATCCCCTCCGCAGGCCCAGATGGTCGACGCGTAGGCCACGTCCTCATCCCGGAACACTTCGGCGGAGGCAACGTCAATGAAGGCGGGCGGCAGGTTCGAAAGATCGGCTGCGCGGGCAGGCGCCGCATATATGGATACCTGACTGGTTTTGCGGCGGTCCCCCAGGAGGGCATCCCAGCCGGTGTCGTTGCTGGTCCGGTCCCAGACGCCGATGCCGTCGAACTGGTGGCTGGACAGGCTCTCGTTGCGGTCGTCCAACATGGGGTAGATCAGCAGCTGCCCTGCCAGGGCGGGGCCGCCACGGTCGCGTGACATCAGTGCCACGCCTGCAGCCAGTCCTCCTCCCGCGCTGGCACCCGCGACGACCAGCCGCTCGGGATCCACACCCAGCTCTTCTGCGTTCGCCGCCATCCACTCCAGGCCCGCATAGCAGTCCTCTACGGGTGCCGGATCAGGGTTTTCGGGGGCCAGGCGGTACTCCACCGAGACAGCCACCGCGTCCAGTTGCTCCACCCAGTCAATCAGGGAGTCCGCTCCAAGAAACCGGTCACCCATGACCATGCCGCCACCATGGATGTGATAGATACCGGGCCCTCCAGGGGCGTGGTCAGTTCGCTGGAAAACAGACACTGTGAGGTCGGGAGCACCCAACGGGCCCGGAATGGTCCGCTCAAAGTGCGTTACGGGGCGTCCCGACAAGAGATCTTCGACGGGAGCCACAACGAACGACTCCCGCATTCCTTCAATCATGTCCGGGGTCAGGGTGGGAGCAATCAGGTCGCCTAGCGCCCCGAGGGTAGCCCCTAGTTCGGCATCAAATGGCGGCACTTTCCGTAAAGTTGTCATCTCGACCTCCATCAATTCCGGCCACCTCGTCGTGACCTGATGCAAGCCTAGGCGTCCCTGCGTGCTGCGCTAACCGCCAGCTGTCCGCAAAAGAGCGGGCCCTGACCGCCGCGTGGCGGGCCAGGGCTAGGCCTGGATGTCGCCTTCTTCGGGATCGTCGGCGGAACGGACGTCGCTCCGGATAATGCCCAACTCCTCGAGCCGGGCCGACATGCCTGCACCGTCCGGGGCATAGATCCAAGGAACCCCCGGTGTGGGTTGACCGCCCGTCTTCGACCGACCGCCTGCGAGGACCGCTTCGCCGGCCGAGAGTTGGCGGATTGCAATGGCTCGGACATTCTCCGGGTGCCGCTGGGCGAACTCGGAGTAAATGGCTTCGTCATGTTGTCCGTCGTCACCAACCAGGAGCCATTTGACGTGGGGGAACTCCTCCGCGAGGCGTTCCAGCGAGGTCCGTTTGTGTTCCTGGCCGCTGCGGAACCAGCGATCCGGCGTTGGGCCCCAGTCGGTCAGCAGCTTGGGACCAGCCGGGTACAGATTGCGGGAAAGGAAACGCGACAGCGTCGGGGCAACGTTCCAGGCCCCGGTGGAGAGATACAGTACCGGCGCCGACGGGGCAGTCCTGGCGATCCGTTCATACAGCACCGCCATGCCCGGAGTGGGAGTCCGGGCATGTTCGTTGAGCACGAACGTGTTCCAGGCGGCCAGGAAAGGCCGGGGCAGCGCGGTGACCATGACCGTGTCGTCGATGTCCGAGACGACTCCGAAGTCCGTGTCGTCCGCAACAATCCGCACGGGAGCCTCCACGACGTGGGACTCCCCCGACTGCAGCGTGATGGTGTGCCAACCAGCTGTCAGGGTCACCGGGATGCGCACGTCAACCACACCGCCGCGGTCTGCGACGACGTCATGGACGGAACCGGCCACAGTCACCTTTACCGCGGCGTTGGCTACAGGAGCACTCGTGAAGTTCCGCCAGCCGCGCATGCTTTCCTGCAAGGGCTTTGCGTGACCTGCAGCGTCGCGCGGATCACTTCGCACCACGCGGGCCAGCACCCGGACCCAAGTCGTCGAGCCGTAGCCCGTATACGGAATCACGGTCTCCACCCGGCCACGCCGGATGGCAAGGCGGGTCTGGAAACCCAGCCACGCGTCGTCGAGCCTCATGGCCAGGTGGCGGCGCCCCTTGCCCGCAGGCTTGGGACCGTCAGTTTCAACGACGTCGGGCTGGGGGCGCGGTTTCACGGGACGGGAAGACATGTGTCCAGTCTTCCACGGCCTGCTCGCTGCGGCACCGCTTCCCTCCAGCCCGCACGCATTACGCAACAATCCGCTACGGCACGCGCTCCGGGCTCGCCAGCACGACGATGTTTTTCCCCCACAGATCAGCCGCGTAGCAAGTGATGAGAATGAGACGCCCCGGCACCCTGTCCCAGATCTCACTGTCCCGCAGGGTGTCCTTGTACTCCGTTGCCACCGAGTCGACCCTGAACTCCAGCAGCCCCTCCGCGGTTGTGACGGTGATGCGGTCACCCGCCTGCGCGAGGGTGCTGATGTTGTTGAAGGGAGAGGCCTGTCCCTCCCAGCTATGTCCCACCAGGTACGTGGTGTTGGTTGATCCCGCACCCGGCATGCCGTATGGGTCGAGCCAATACGCATCGTGTGTGTACGGCGGGACGATGGAACCCAGTTCCCGTTCGGCCTCCGTCGGGGCAAGGGGCACGATCGCCTGGTCCATCCCGACCTTCGCGTACGTTATGTGCAAGGGTGGCGAACCGGTCGCCGCTGCGGCTGCCTCGCTGGGCGCTGGCTGCGGCGCGGGTGCAGCAGCAGGTGCCGTGGAGGGTGCCGCAGAAGCGCTGCTCGAAGTGAACGGCTGTATAGCGCTGATTGCCTTGGATGGTTCACCTGCCGCGACCGTTGGCCCGGAATCAGTGGCGGCCTGCGTTGACCACCCCGGAAGCAACGCCGCCAACAGCACTACAGCCATGGAGGCGATGACCGCCGTTCGCCGTTGTTTCCAACGCCCCGGCGAACGGCGGTGCCTGCCTCGCTGTACAGATCCTCGACGCAAGCTGCTAGTCCTGCTGGTTTTCCCTGCGAATAGCGGTCAGGAAGCGGATGCCCAAGGTCAGAATTCCTGCACCGCCCAGGGCCACCAAGATCGTGCCGAGCACGGCCGTGCGGCTTATGGGCTCCGTGTTGGAAACCCTTGCTGCAGTGTCCACGTTGGTGCCCTGATTCCTACCCGTCCCAGCCAAGGGTGCGGACTGGACCGGAGTGGCGCCGTCAGTGGAAGTGGCAGTCGGGGTCGCGGTCGCCGTCTCCGTCGCGGTCGGCGTCGCAGTCGCCGTCGCGGTCGGCGTCGCAGTCGCCGTCTCTGTCACCGTCTCCGTCGCGGTCGGTGTCGCAGTCGCCGTCGCAGTCGCCGTCGCAGTCGCCGTCGCAGTCGCTGTCTCCGTCGCGGTCGGCGTCGCAGTCGCAGTCGCAGTCGCAGTTGCAGTCGCCGTCGCAGTCGCAGTTGCAGTCGCCGTCTCTGTCACTGTCGCGGTCGGCGTCGCAGTCGCCGTCGCCGTCGCTGTTGCAGGTGGCGCGGAGGTGGTGGGGGTCGTGACGCAAGCGGGTGCGGTTACCACGTTGGTGTCCAGGGAAACCTGACCATTACGCGCCAGGAGCCGCCCCTCCACCACTGCGTTGGTCTGGGCTGTAATCGACGTCAGCGCAAGTACGGTGCCTTTGAAGCTTGAGGCAGTGCCCAGGGTTGCCGAGCTGCCGACCTGCCAGAACACGTTGCAGGCTTGGGCGCCGTTGGTGAAGATGATGCTGCTGGCGGACGCAGTAATCAGCGTGGACGCCACCTGGAACACGAACACAGACGCCGGATTACCCTGGCCATCCAGGGTCAGCTGACCGCTGAGCGCCAGCGACGATGTTGACTTGTAGACACCTTCCGTCAAAGTCTGGCCAACCAGGTCGCCCGATACGCTCGCCGTCAACGCTTGCCCTGCCGCATTGTTGTAGGCGGTGGTCAGATCCGACTGTGCTTGCAAAGCCACCGCGTCGGCCGCGTGGATTGTGCCAGCAGCGGTGCCGGGCGGAAAGCCGGTAATGGCGGTGCCGGGGCTCAGGCCCAGGTCTCCTTGGAGGGTGGTGGGGCCGGTGTTGGTCACCGTGGTGGCGGCAAGGACCGAGTACGACCCCGCAGTACCCAGGTTTACCGGCGTCGCCGCAAATGCAGGTGATTGTTGGAGCATGATGGCACCGGCAAGGAGAAGAACTCCGGAGGCGGCCCCCACTGTTACCGACGTGCGCCGGCGGCTCGATCCCGCTGAATGTATCCCTGGATTATTTCGCGCGGAGCTATGGTGCATGGCAGTTCCTTCCCCCAGCGGGGCGACCGCCCCAAAGCAACTGCCCAACAGGATGCGGGGGAGCTATACAGCGGACTGTACGCCCGCGATCGCGGTGTGCCTAGGGCCGGCGATGGAGCGATAAGCCGGTGCGGGAGCGCCCCGTCGACCCCTCCATCCGGCCGTTTTGGGTATCGTCCCTGCTCAAACCATCAGGGTGCTGACTATCGGCGTTTAGGGATGGCTTTCCAGCGCGGATTAATTACTCCAAAATATTTATGAAATACGGCGACGGCGGCAACCGGGACGCGGACAGCCGCCCCTAAACAGGCGTTGTAGGAGCCCGGCCCTCGTCACCGTGCTGCTTGCGCGCTTGCGCAACGCGAAGTCTATCCAGCCGATTCATCAACGGCGCGGTGGTAGCCCCGTGGACCACGATGGACAGCGCCACCACCAATCCGACCATTGCCCACAGACTGTGGGCCTCGTCGTCGAAATGTCCGTGGCTGATCGCAAAGGCAATGTAAAAGAGGGAGCCGATCCCTCGAATTCCAAAGTACGAAATGGCCAGGCGTTCGCGGGGGCCGGTCTTTCCACGCATCAGCCCTATCCAGCCGGCCACGGGCCGGACCACCAAGAGGAACGCCAGGGCTACCAGCACTTCAGGCCAACCAATGCCTTCCAAAAGACCACGTGCAATAGCGCCGCCAAGGAGGACCAGGATCACCACGGTCATCAGCCGCTCCAACTGCTCTACATAGCTGTGCAGGACCTGGTGGTAGGCGTGGTTATGCTCGGCGGAACGGATGGTCAGGGCGCAGATGAAGACTGCGATGAAGCCGTATCCGGCCACCAGCTCCGTGGCGCCGTAGGCCAGGAACGTGGCTGCCAGGGCAACGAAGCCCTCGGAATGCTCGGACAGGCGGAAACTCTTTCCCTTGGCAGCGAAGAAGATCAGGCTCAACAGCTTGCCCGTGCCGAATCCGATCAGGACCCCCGCGGCAATCCGCCAGAGCAAATCAACACCCACCCACTCCCCTGACCACGCAGCCGGCGCGGCTCCCACCAGGCTGATGAGGATGGCGAGGTAGACAAAGGGGAAGGCGAGCCCGTCATTCAAGCCGGCTTCCGAGGTCAGGGCAAATCGCACCTCGTCCTCGTCCGGATCCTCTTCACTGTCCGCAGGTTTTCCCACCTGGACCTCGGAGGCCAGCACCGGGTCAGTGGGGGCAATCGCGGCCGCAACAAGAATGGCGGCGGCGAGCCCCAACCCCAACACCCACATTCCCAGGAGCGTCATCACCAGGATGCACAAGGGCATAACGATGCCAAGCAGCCGCCAAGTGGTTGACCACCCGCGCCACCGGAACGGTCGGTCGAGGGCCAGACCTGCGCCCATCAAGGAGATGATGACGCAGATTTCAGTGAGGTGGGTAGCGAACTCCCCGTAGCGGACAGGATCAGGGTCCGGCAGGTCCGGAAGCAGAGTGAACGCCAGGATTCCGCTGCCAAGAAAGACCATCGGCATGGACAGCGGCATGCGTCGCAACAGTTTTGGCAGGACGGCAGCGGCCAACACTGCAAAGCCTGCTGAGAGGAACAAGATGCTGGGGGCTTCAAACACGAATAGTCTTCTTCCTGCCGCGCCGTTCGGCGCGTCCAAGAAGCCTAGCCCCGCCGTGCCCGTCGGGGCTATCCCGCAACGCTGCGCATCGGCAGGTTCCTGCGCCATGGATCCAACGGCATCCGGGAACCAATCTTCCGTTGACGTAACCCAGGTCACGTCGTAGGATTATGAATCGATTCAAGACGAGGTTTGTTCTTTGCCAACGACGCCAGAGGAGTACAGCGACGTGACCGTCATGCACCGTAGGGAGATCCCTCCAGTACCCAGCGAAAGCATCGTCCGAAAGGACCCGAAGAAGGCCGCCATGAGCGGCTGGATCGGCAGCGCACTGGAGTACTACGACTTCGCCCTGTACTCGCTGGCAGCTACGCTACTGTTTCCCACGATCTTCTTCCCCACAGAGAATCCCACGGTGGGAATCATCGCTTCCTTGGCCACCTACGCGGTGGGATATGTTTCGCGACCCCTGGGCGCAGTGGTCCTGGGCGCTTACGGTGACAGGCACGGACGCAAGAAGGTGCTCGTTTTCGCGATGCTGCTCATGGGTTTCGCCACCTTTGCCGTCGGCCTCCTCCCCACCTACGGACAGGTCGGGCTCCTGGCCCCCGTCATGCTGGTGATCCTCCGCCTGATCCAGGGCTTCGCCGTCGCCGGCGAACTCGGCGGTGCGAGCGCAATGATCGTGGAACATTCCCCCGACGCCCGGCGGGGATTCTTTGCCAGCTTCAGCCTCCAAGGCACGCAGGTCGGCTCGATTCTGGCCACAGCAGTGCTGATCCCCCTGGCCGCCCTGCTGCCGGATGAAGAGTTCCACTCCTGGGGGTGGCGACTTCCCTTCCTGCTCAGCGCCGTAGTGATCGTGGCAGGTTACGTCATTCGCCGCCGGGTGCAGGAGCCACCGGCCTACCTGGCGCAGTCCGAGGCAGCCCCCGCCAAACGCCGATTCCCATTGGTCGACCTCCTGCGCACCCACCCCTGGGTCCTGGTCCGCTGCATTGCCATGACCTTCACCAACGTCATCGGCATGGCAACCCTGATCTTCGGGGTTTCGTTCGCCACCCAGAAGGGCTACGGGATCGGATTCTCCAGCAGCGAGTTCCTCTGGGTGACCATGGCCGCCAATGTCACCGCCGTCCTCACCATTCCGGCGTTCGGCGCACTCTCGGACAAGATCGGGCGGCGTGCTTTGATGGTGGCCGGCGGCATGACCGGGGGGCTGCTGACCATGGGCTACCTTTGGGCCATCGAACAGCGGAGCCTGCCCTTGGTGTTCGTCTGCGTTGTGATCGTCCAGGGCATCCTCTTCCAGATGTGGAACGCCACCTTCGCCACGTTCTTCCAGGAGCAGTTCCCGATGCGGATGCGCGTCACGGGATTCGCGGTGTCCCAGAACATCGGACTCATGATTGCCTCGTTCTTCCCGAGCCTGTTTACCGCAATTGCTCCCCCGGGGTCTGCCAACATCCCCATGGTCATCGGGCTGACAACGCTCGGCATCTGCGTCATCTCAGCCATTGCCACCCTCAGGTCTTCCGACACCAAGGGCAAGACACTCGAGGAGCTTGAGGCCCGCTGAGGGCGGCGCCGGGACCGGCAGGTTCCGGACCAGGAGGCAATCCGGCTAGGAAGCCTGGCCCAATGCAGCGTCGATCAGCACTTCGGCGGCCTGCCGCGCTTGTCCCGCAGCCTCGGGCGAGCCGGCGATGGCCGCCGTCGTTTGCGCCCCCTCGGCGAGGATTGAAAGCTGGGGCGCCAAGTACGCCGGCGCACCGGCCCCGGCGGCGAGGCCTGCAACGTATTCCTGGAACGATTCCTTATGCTTCCGCGCATAGTCAGCTACTTCGGGGCTGACAGCACCCAGCTCCGCGAAGCTGTTGATGAAGCCGCAGCCCCGGAACGAATCCTGGCAGAACCATCCGGCGAGGTAGTCAAAGATGGCCAGGAGCTTGCCCCGCGGATCCGGGGCCTTGCGCACCATCGCATCCAGCCCCTCGGTCCAGGACTCGTGCCTGCGCTCCAGAACAGCCATGACAATGCTGCTTTTGGACGGAAATTCCTGGTAAAGCTTTTTCAGTGAGACACCCGCCGCGGTCCGCAGCTCGTCCATACCCACCGACTGGATTCCTTTGGCGTTGTAGAGCCCGTCAGCCGTCGCGACGATGCGGTGCCGGACCTCGGAAATATCCATACCCCAATACTACTTGAAATGAGAACGATCGTTCTATAGTATTTGTAAGCAGAGAGAGAACGATCGTTCTCTACTTCGAGGAAAGGGAACAGAATCATGGGCTTCATCAAAGTCGGAACTGAGAACACCACGGATATCGAGCTCTACTACGAGGACCACGGCTCAGGTCAGCCGGTTGTCCTGATCCACGGCTACCCCCTTGACGGCGCCTCCTGGGAAAAGCAGACCGCTGCCCTCCTGAACGCCGGATACCGCGTCGTCACCTACGATCGCCGCGGGTTCGGCAAGTCCAGCAAGACCACCACCGGTTATGACTACGACACCTTCGCAGCCGACCTCAACACAGTCCTTGAAACGCTCGACCTGCAGAACGCCGTCCTGGTCGGTTTCTCCATGGGCACCGGCGAAGTTGGACGCTACATCGGCACGTACGGCGAGTCCCGCGTTGCCAAGGCCGTCTTCCTCGCTTCGCTCGAGCCGTTCCTCCTCCAGACCGACGACAACCCAACGGGCGTCCCGTCCTCCGTGTTCGACGGCATCCGCAACGCCGCCATCGAAGACCGCTACGCCTGGTTCACCAACTTCTACAAGGACTTCTACAACACCGACAACTTCCTCGGTAACCGGCTCAGCGAAGAAGCCCTGCGCAACTCCTGGAACGTCGCTGCAGGCTCGTCCTGGTACGCATCGTTCGCCGTGGTGGACACCTGGCTGACCGACTTCCGCTCCGACATCGAAAAGGTCACCGTTCCGTCCCTGATCGTCCACGGAACAGGCGACCGCATCCTGCCCATCGATGCCACAGGCCGCGAATTCACCAAGCGTCTGCCGGCGGCGGAATACGTCGAGATCGAGGGCGCACCGCACGGCTTCCTCTGGACGCACGGCGCTGAGATCAACGAAATCCTGCTCAGCTTCCTGGCCAAGTAGACCTCACCGGCCATCCGCTTAAAGCACGACGGCGGCGGGTCACCTTCGGTTCCATGGGAGCCGAGGGTGGCGCGCCGCCGTCGTCGTGCCTGGCACCTCGAAGCTAGTGCCTGGTACCTCGAAGCTAGTACTTGGAGAAGAACGTGGAGTATTGCAGGTAGATTTTGAGCCCCCCGGCGTCACTGGAGACTCCGGTACAAGTCTTCCGCATGGTCCAGAGGTTCATCGGTTCGCAGCGTTCCTGCGTCAGCCCCATCTCCGCTGCAATCGACTGCGATGTCTGAGGTGGCTTGACGTTTACGGTCATTACCCGGGAACAGCCTCCCGAACCACAGTGTGTGCTGATCGCCCCGGCTTCGCTGGGCGACGGAACGGTAAGGAACGACGAGTCGGCGGGCACCGCACCTTCGTCGATGGCAGTCCAGAAAATGGAGCCGATCCACGCCATCAACAGGATTCCTGCCGCCACTACGGAAAAGCAGCCGCTGCGCTGACGAGTCACCATAAATTCCCCCAAATCGAAATTCCCAGACTACATGGCGCGCGTCCCGCCTCAGGGTTCCGGAACTTACTTCCTTACGACGGCAACTCCGTGAGTGATCCGTCATGGTCCAGATTCAGCACAAGGTCCAGATCCAGACGGTCCAGGAAGTCGTCGTCGTGGCTTACCAGGATCACGGCGCCGCGATAGGCGTTCAACGCTTCGACGAGCTGGTCCACGCTCTGGATGTCCAGGTTGTTGGTGGGCTCATCGAGAATCAGTACCTGTGGCGGCGGATCGGCAAAGAGGAGCCGGGCCAGCGAAACCCTGAACCGCTCGCCACCGGACAACGTATGAACGGGCCGGTAGACGCTGTCGCCCCTTAGCAGGAACCGCGCCAACTGGTTCCGGATTTCACCTTCGGGAACGCTTGGTGCCGAAGCCTGGACATTTTCCAGCGTGGTCGCGGCATCGTCCAAGCCATCGAGGCGCTGCCGCAGATAGCCGGCACGCCCGGTGAGAAGGCGACCACCGGCAGTGCCGGATTCGACGACGTCACTCACCTCGTCGTTGTCGGGCAAGGACTCACCGGCGACCACGCGTTCGAGCAAGGTGGTCTTTCCCACTCCGTTCGCACCAATGATGGCCACCCGTTCCGGGCCTTCTACGAAGAAGGCACGATTGGTCCCGCGCAACTCGGCTATCCGGCGTCCACGGGGAACGTCCGGATCCGGAAGATTCAGGCTGATCCGCTCCTCTTCCCTGATTCTGGACGAGGCCTCATCCAGTGCGGTCCGGGCGGCGTTAACCTTGTCGTCCGACCCCGAGCGCAGCTTCCCCGCAGACACCTGCGCGTCGGAGGCCCGCTGGTTCATGAGAATCTTGGAGCCCTTCTTGTTTTCGTAGCTGCTTTGGCCGGTCCGGGCACGCTTGGCCAGCTTCGTTTCAGCATCCTGGCGTTGGCGCTTCTCGATCTTCACAGCCTGCTTTGCAGCTTGGGCAGCCTGCACAGCTGCTGCTTGCTGCTCATCCATGTGGGACCGCCAGGCGCTGTATGGACCTCCGAAGACCGTGAGTTCCCCGGCATGAAGCTCCGCGGTGTTATCCATCAACTCCAGCAAGCTGAGGTCGTGGCTGACCACCACCAGCGTTCCTGGCCAGGAAGTGATGAGGCCGGAGAGCCTGGCGCGGGCATCCCTGTCCAGGTTGTTCGTTGGCTCGTCCAGCAGCGTAATTGCCGTCCGTTGGAGCCGAAGTCCGGTGATCGCGACCAGCATGGCTTCGCCGCCCGAAATCTCGCCGACGTTCCGGTCAAGGTCCGATCCTGAAAAGCCGATATGACGCAGGGACTCGTATGCACGGGTTTCAATGTCCCAGTCATCGCCCACTATCTCGAAATTCTCCACTGCGGCGTCGCCGGATTCGATGGCGCGCAAGGCCCGCAGCTTAGGGCCGATACCGAGCAAGTCGGCTACGGTTGAGTCGGTTTTGAGGGTAAGTGTCTGCGGAAGGTAGCCGACCTCGCCGTTGGTGCTGATCCGGCCACTCGTTGGAGTCAACACGCCGGCAATGAGGCGCAGCAACGTCGATTTTCCCGCACCGTTGGATCCCACCAGGCCCGTGCGGCCCACTCCGAAGGTCCCGGAAATCCCGGTGAGGGCAGTGGTGCCGTCCGGCCATTGAAGGCGGACGTCAGTCAGGGTGATGGACGGATTTTTTGTAAAAGGCATGATGTTTTCAGGACTCCAGTGATTTCAGCGAATGCGCTGCAACCACCGGCCCGGAAGGAAATCAGGTGCGTGTCAGCGCTTGGTTTGCGTCGCGAAACCTTGAATGTCCGTCAAAACATCGGCCTAACACTGGGGAATAGAGGATTTCAGTCTCACAAAGATGGCCTAACAAGGCAAATTTCCCCATGCTGAAGAAACTCCGGGCTGAAGGAACACCTGCTGAAGGAACACCTGCTGAAGAAACACCATGCTTCACGCCAAACGGCGGGCCGACGCCAGGTTCCGAAACGAAACCCAACGTGACCCGCCGCCGTCGTTCGCGTTATGCCCTTAGGCTCCGACCGTGACCACGATCTTGCCGCGCGTGTGGCCTTCCATGTTGAGGCGGAACGCCTCCGCCGCCTCAGCAAGGGGGAAAGTCTCCGCTACCTCAACCTGGAGTTTGTTCCCGTCCACCAAATCGGCAAGTTCCTGCAGCTCAGCACCCACGGGATTCACCCACATCCAGGTGCCGCCGTGCTCCTCGACATCACTGTCCGCGATGGAGGCGTGGCGACCGTTTTCCTTCAGGACCTCCAGGGTGGTCGAAAGGTTGCCGCCCACGAAGTCCGCAACCACTTCCACGCCTTCGGGGCGCAGGGCACGCACCCTCTCCGCCAGCCCTTCGCCGTAGGCCACGGGTTCGGCCCCCAGGGACCGGAGGAAGTCATGGTTCTTCTCCGAGGCAGTGGCGATCACCTTCGCACCAAGGGCCTTCGCAATCTGGATACCGAGCGAACCCACGCCGCCCGAACCGCCATGGATCAAGACAGTCTCGCCCGCGGCCAGTTCCAGCCGCTTCAGCACCTGAAATGCAGTCAACCCGGCCAGCGGCAAGCCAGCGGATTCGTTCCAGTCCAAGGACTCCGGCTTGCGGGCCAGGAGCCGCTCCGGCAAGGCAATGTATTCAGCAAAGCTGCCACCGTGGACGTAATCCTTGCGGCCGTAGGCGATGACCTCATCGCCGGGCTTGAAGTGCGGAGCGTCAATACCTGTCGACTCCACTACGCCGGCGACGTCCCACCCTGGAATGGCCGGGAACTGCAGGTCCATGAGGGGGTCCAAGTAGCCGGCCATGATCTTCCAGTCCACCGGATTCACTGAGGCCGCCTTGACCTTGACCAGGACCATGCCCGGCCCTACTTTGGGCATTGGCTGGTCAGTGAGTTCCAGGACGTCCGGGTTTCCGTACTTGTTATAGGTAATTGCCTTCATGTGAGCGTCAACTTCCACTTGAGGCCGGCTATTCCTTAGCTGGCCGGCTCAGTCGAAGAACCCCACGATGTACCCGATGAAGTACAGCATCGACAACAGGACAAAGACGCCTATGATCGAGAGCCACAGGACCTGGGTGCCCTTCCTCGGGCCACCCTCATCGTGGCCTTGGGGGCCGGCCGTCGACGACTCGCCGGGCGGGGTTTCGCCCGGCGGCACTCCCCCACCAGGTTCCAAGCCTGTGATCTTGTCCTCGTACGGGTCGGGATTAGGTCCTGACACGCTCACTCCCCTGGTTGCAGTGGTGTCGCTTTGACCCAGCGTATCGAACCAGCCCGGCCAGAACCACAGCAACCTTATAAATCAGCGGGAGCCCGGGTCAGCGCGTCCACACAGTGTCGCGCGTCCCGGTGCGAAGGCGGTACAGAGACGTGGTGGCCGTGATGTAGAGGTCGTGACCGTCGGGACCACCAAAACACAGGTTGGAAACCCTTTCAGGAAGTTCGACGGCGGCCAGCAGGCTGCCGTCCGGCGCGTAAACACGGACAGAAGCCCCCGCCGATGTCCACACCCGGCCCTCGACGTCAACGCGGAAACCGTCAGAAGCCCGGTCCTCCTCCAGCTCTACGAACGTGGTTCCGGCCCCACACGCCCCGTCTTCCACGGGGTAGGCTGCGATGCGGAACGGGACGCCATGCGCGGCCCCCGCCGTGTCCGAAACATACAGCAGTGACTCGTCCGGCGAGAAAGCCAGGCCGTTGGGATGGACCAGGTCCGTGACCACCGGCTTTAGTTCCTCCGTCGCAGGGTCGAAGCGGAACACGTAGCAGCCACCGTACTCCTGTTCGCCTTCATGACCTTCAACCGTGCCCGGCAGTATCCCATAGGGCGGATCAGTGAACCAGACCGTTCCATCTGCGGCGACCACGACGTCGTTGGGCGAATTGAGCCGGTACTCACCGAACGAGTCGACGATCGGCGTCACATCGCCGTCGTCGTCCCGCTCCACGCGCCTTCGGCCGTGGCTGCATTGCACTACGTCCCCGTCGTGGTCGAGCGTCCGGCCGTTGGTGTATTCGACGGCGGTGGCGTACTCGCGCGTGGCGCCCGTGGCGGGGTTGAACTCCAGGATGCGGTTGTTGGGGATGTCGCTCCAACGAACCGTCTGAGATTCCGGAATCCAGACCGGCCCTTCGGCCCACACAGTGCCTTCAAAGAGCTTTTCCAGAGTGCCGGTGATCAGTTCATCCATGCGTTCGAGATTAGTCCTCCGCAGGTGTCACAGCGGCCTTTTCTTCTTTCGGGGTGTTGCTGTCCGCCCGCTGCGCAGCGGGCATGGCGATCACGGCCACGACAGTGAGGACGGCGCTGACAAGCACCGCCACGAACACCGCCGCAGACGCATTGATGGTGGTTTGCGGATCAGCGCCACCACTTGGACCGCCGGCGTAGATGGCGTTGGCGATCGCACCAAAGACAGCCACTCCCAGGGCGCTGCCGATGGAACGGGCAAAGAGGTTGGTTCCGGTGACCACTCCGCGTTCGTTCCATTCAACACTCGACTGGGCGGCGATGAGGCTGGGGGTCGCAACCAGGCCAAGCCCCAAGCCCACGATGAAGCACGCCAATGCCACCAACACGACGTTGGGCGAGGACGCGGTGAGCGCCAGTACTGCTGCACCCGCCACCGAGATGGAGATGCCGATCAAGGCCGTCCGCTTGAACCCGATCCGTAGATAGAACCGGCCGGCCTGTGATGCACTGATCGGCCAGCCCAGGGTCAAGGCAGCCAATGCAAGGCCGGCCAGAATGGGAGACGTCTTCAGGGCACCTTCAAGGAAGGTCGGGACATAGGAAGTGAGGCCCAGCATGACTGCGCCCACGCCGAAGGAAATGAAGGCCGTGGTGGCGAGCAACCGTCGCGACAGAACCCATGACGGGAGGATCGGCTCCGCCGCCCGCCGCTCAGCCAAGACAAAAGCGCCCAGCAGCAAGGTACCCACCGCGAAGACCGTGATGCTGACGGGTGAGTTCCAGGCCCATGCCTGGCCACCCTCGAGCGCACCGAGAATCAGCAGGCTCAAGGAAACGGTCAGCAGGGTGGCACCCAGGTAGTCGATCCGGTGCTTGGCACGCTCAATGTCCTCGTGGAAGGTGCGCACCAGCATCCAACCCGCCAGGAAGCACAACGGGATGTTGATCAGGAAGATCCAGCGCCAGATCCCCAATGACGCAAAGACGCCACCGAGTGTTGGCCCCACCACGGAAGAGATGGCCCACACGCTGGCCAGATAACCCTGCACCTTGGCGCGCTCGGCAAGGGTGTAAATGTCCCCCGCTATGGTGATTGACACTGGTTGCACCGCGCCTGCCCCGAGGCCTTGAAGCACCCGGAAGGCAATCAGGGCCGGCATGCTCCATGCCACCCCGCACAGTATGGATCCCAGCAGGAACAGGCCAATGCCGCTGAGGATGATCGGTTTCCGGCCCACGACGTCGGAAAGCTTGGCGTAGATAGGCACGGAAACAGCCTGTGCCAACAAGTACGCCGAGAAGAGCCAGGGGAAGGAACTGAAACCGCCGATGTCTTCCACAATGGACGGCACGGCCGTGGCGACGATCGTTGAATCGATGGCCACCAAGCCCGTGGAAAGCATCAAGGCAATGAGGATGGGTCCGCGTCGGGAACGGAATCCGACTCCGTCAGCAGTCTCTGTAGTCATGTATCTCGTCCCCGTCGTCGTCTGGTTGCGTTCGTTGCCGGGGCATGCCCCAAAGGAGGTAACGGCGGGGGTAACGGAATTAGTCCCGGGTCCGGGCAGAGCACGACGACAGGCAGCTGTTTTGTGACAAGGACCTGTAGTGCTCATCTGACAGGATGGCTGGATGAGAACAGGCGAGTTACCCAGGGATTCGATGCTCTCCCGCAAGGGCCTTCCCGTCCCCGGACCGGGGCTGGACATCGCTGTTCCCGTACCCTCGGAGCGGCTGCAGAACCTGGTGGAGTTGGCCCGGACGGTGTGCGGACAACCGGTGACGGCCATCAACATCATCACGGAGGATCTGCAGTACCAAGTGGCCACGGCCGGCCTGGAGCCGTATCTGTGCAGCCGCGAGGATTCGATGTGTGCCGTCGGTTTCCAAAGCGGGGCCTCAACGGTGGTGGAAGATGCATCGCTTGATGCGCGGTACAGGGACAACCCGTTTGTGGACGGCCGCCGCGGCGCGATCAGGTTCTACGCTTCCGTGCCGCTGGTCAGCGACGACGGTTTTGTTCTGGGCACGCTCTGCGCCGGCGCACGGGAAACCGGCCGGCTCAGCGACCGGCAACGCCAGGGCCTCGAGATCCTGGCAGCGGAAGTCGTCGAAGCCCTCGCCCTTGAACACCGCGCACGGGAACTGGCCGAGGCGCTGGCCGAGGCGCAACGCAGCAACGCCCTGCTCGCCGAATTCGCCGGCCGCATCAGCCACGACCTGCGCAATCCACTCACTTCCATCCTCGGCTTCGTCGAACTCAGCCAAATGGAGGCCCAGGACGCCGCCGATGCGACCATTGCCCAGTACCTGGACGTCGTGGCCAATTCCGGGCAAAGGATGCTGAGCATGGTGGAAGACGTCCTTGCCTACGCCACTATCGGCGGAGATGTGCGGCCTGCCCAGATCTCGCTCAAGGCCCTGGTGGAAGACGTGGTCCAGGACTTGGCTGCGAGCCTTGAAGCGAACGGGGCTTCCGTGGACTGCCATGATCTTGTGTTCAGTGCCGATCCCGGCCAGATGAGGGTCTTGCTTCAGAACCTGATCCATAACTCGGTCACCTACACCCGGTCCGGAGTTCCGCCGGCCATCCACGTCACGGGCGAACGGACGGACGAGGGCGCAACCTTCCGGGTGATCGACAACGGCAAGGGAATCAGCGAACCCGACCGTGACCGGGTGCTGGACCCCTTGGTCCGTCTGCACAGGGAAGACGACCCTCCCGGAACAGGCCTCGGCCTGGCAACCTGTGCACGCATCGTGGCCGCAGCCGGTGGACAGCTTGAGATCGGTTCCGCACCGGGCGGCGGCACCATGGTAACCATCCACCTGGGCAGTGGCAGCTGACCGTAACTTAACGACGGCGGCGGGCCCCCTCAGGTTCCGTATGGAACCGAGGGGACCCGCCGCCGTCGTAAATCAGCTGGTGGTCAGTCGTTGATCAAGTCGTGGACCACGATGGTCTGGTCGCGGTCCGGGCCGACGCCGATGGCCGAGAAGCGCGTGCCGGAGAGCTTCTCGAGGGCCAGCACGTAGTTGCGGGCATTCTCGGGGAGGTCTTCCAGGGTGCGGGCACCGGTGATGTCCTCGGTCCAGCCGTCGAAGTACTCGAAGATCGGCACTGCGTGGTGGAACTCGGTCTGCGTCATGGGCATTTCATCATGGCGGACACCGTCGACGTCATAGGCAACGCAGACGGGGATCTGCTCGATGCCCGTCAGGACGTCCAGCTTGGTGACGAAGTAGTCCGTGAAGCCGTTGACGCGGGAAGCGTGGCGGGCCAGGACGGCGTCGTACCAACCGCAACGGCGGGGACGGCCTGTGTTGACACCGAACTCGCCGCCGGTCTTCTGCAAGTAGACGCCCATCTCATCGAACAGTTCCGTGGGGAACGGGCCGGCGCCAACGCGGGTGGTGTAGGCCTTGATGATGCCGATGGAGCGGGAGATGCGGGTGGGGCCAATGCCCGAGCCAACGGATGCGCCGCCTGCCGTGGGGTTGGAGGAAGTGACGAATGGGTACGTGCCGTGGTCCACGTCCAGGAACGTTGCCTGTCCGCCTTCCATGAGCACAACCTTGCCCTCATCCAGGGCGTTGTTCAGCTCCAGGGTGCTGTCGATAACCAACGGGCGGAGCCGCTCGGCGAAGGACAGGAAGTAGTCCACGATCTCATCCACCACGATGTCGCGGCGGTTGTAGACCTTGACCAGCAGTTCGTTCTTCTGGCGCAGCGAACCTTCCACCTTCTGGCGAAGGATGGACTCGTCGAAGACATCCTGGACGCGGATGCCCAGGCGGGCCACCTTGTCCATGTAAGCCGGACCGATGCCACGGCCCGTGGTGCCGATGGCGCGGCTGCCAAGGAAGCGCTCGGTGACCTTGTCCAGCACCTGGTGGTACGGCGCAACAAGGTGGGCATTGGCTGAAACGCGCAGGCGCGAGGTGTCAGCGCCGCGGGCTTCAAGGCCGTCGATTTCCTGGAAGAGAGCCTCCAGGTTCACCACGCAGCCGTTGCCAATAATGGGAATTGCGTTGGGGCTCAGGATGCCCGCGGGAAGGAGCTTCAGCTCATACTTCTCACCGCCAACAACCACGGTGTGCCCGGCGTTGTTACCGCCGTTGGGCTTGACCACGTAGTCAACGCGGCCACCGAGCAGATCGGTTGCTTTGCCTTTGCCTTCGTCGCCCCACTGGGCTCCGACGATCACGATAGCGGGCATGGGATCCTCCCCCATTCTTTCGGGCTGACCCCAGAAGGATGACTGGGGCTTGGCGCCGTACATGAGAATGCCCCGACGTTACCGGTGCAGCCTGCCACGCGGGCTGGCATACGCAAGAGTTCGGGGCTCTTACCAGCCAAGTTTAGCCGATGGCAACGGTTTCTCTGGTGTTGGCCCAACGTTGGCCTGCAGTTGTGGACAAAGTCACGGGACAACCAGGGCGGCAGGACCAGCCGACGAACTCCCCAGCGACAGGCTCAGCAGGCCGGCACTGTCCACCAGCCCCACGCGAATGGCCGAGACCTTGTATTCTCCCGCCGCAGCAGTGACATCCGCCGGTTTGGTGCCGGGCCAGCTCTGATCGGGCTGGACGTTGACATTGATGGCCACCAGCGTCCGGACAGCTGTCAGGACCGGCCCAACGGCGTTGATCACCGGTGTGATCAACGCCTGCAGGCTTGTACCCAGGTTGGCGACCAGGCCGGTGTTGAAGATTGTGGCGTTGAGGACGGTCTTCACCACGTTGTTGGTTCCGGTGAGGAGGGCCGAGGTAATGGGTCCCAGCAAAGCAGCCACCACACCTCCCAAATCCAGGCCAATGACGTTGGCGGTTACTTGGGGTGCCGTGGCGGTGCCATCCAGGAAGTCGCCCAGAGATATACCTGTGCTGGCGCCGGTGGCCGCGCCTATCTTGACGCCGATGGTCGCTGCGTTGAGCCCGGCCAGTTTCAGGGTGATGTTGGTGGTGGCGTTCAAGGTAATGGCGCGCAGCGCGGTAGTCAGCGCAGCCAGCACCCGGTTCTTCCACGAATCCAGCAAGGCAGTAACCCTGGAGGTCACCGCCGTCGTCGTGGCCGCATCCAGAACGACAGCGTGATTGGGTTCCATGCCGTTCAAGCCAGTCACCGAGCTGCCGGTCAGGGCCGCGATGTTGACCTTGACCGTCCCGGTTCCCAGGTTGACGGTGACAATCCCATCAGTCATGGACTCGGTCATCATGGCGGTGACCCCGGTCAGATCCGGAGCAGAGAGCGTCGCAGTGGTGCTGATGGACCCGAGCGACAATGTCCCCAGCAAGGGGTTGATCAGTGCCGAGACTCCGTCGGAGATCCCGGTAGTCAACCCACCCGTCCCCAGCAACGCATTCAGTTGCGCAGGAACCGTCCCCACCAGTGAAGCCCCGCTGGTGGACAACGTCCCGACGGCGGGAATCGCCGCCGTCAGGTCCAGCCCGGCAATCCCGTACTGGCGCTGGACGGTAGGTGTGGTGTCCAGCATCGGCCACCCGTTGGTCATGACACAGCTGTCCACCTTGGAGGACGATGCAATCGCCCCAACATCAAGGGTCACCCCGGACAATGAGGCAGGAACGATGTTGCCCAGCGAAATACTGGCCGCTTTCGGGGCACTGCCTGCTCCCTGCGCTGTCCCTGCGACATCCACAGCACCCGTCTGGTCCGACACCAGCCCCGAAGCGCCCTGGGCCTGCCCGCTTTTCTGCGAGCGCGCCCACTGCGTATACGTTCCCAGGCCACCTACGGGAACACCCAATCCCAGCCCCACCGAGACCGGGCTGCTGCCCAAGGCCGTCACCGGAATTTTGGTGACATAAGCGTCAGTAGTGCCGGGTACCAGCACCGCAGAGACCGGGGTGGGCGAAGCGGTGGTGCCGTTGTTCAGCACAGTCAGCCCTTGGACCCCTGCCACGGTGTCCAGATTGGTGTTGAGCACTGTGCCGTGCAGTTCCCTCGCCCAGGCCTGGTTGGTGAACATGGAGTTTGTGCTGCAGTCTCCGGGCGAACTTACGCCGACGGCGCTTTTCACCCATTCGCTGTCCGTCCACGCAGCTGTGGTGATGCTTGTGGTGGCGGCCAGGCTGATGGCGGCTACTGCTGCCACGAGAATCGAGCGGCGTGGACGGTTGAGGAATGCCCGGCGCAGGGGTTCGCTCAGCGGGCGTCGGAGCGTCATGCGCCTTGCTCCTTGGCTTCACTCGGCCGTTTCAGCATCGCCAGGACGGCGGTTCCCAGGAGGAGCAGCGCGCCCCCGGCGAACAGCGCGGGGAGGGACGTGGCACCCGTGCTTCCAAGGGGTTCTTTGCTTCCGCCGTCGGTGCCCGGTGGCAGCGAAGGCGCGCTGCCGCCGTCGTCGTCTCCCATGGCGGTTACCCCGATCCCCAAGGTGAGCGCCGCGTCTTGGGGCGGGGCGCTGGCGGGTCCTGCCAGGGTGAAACGGAGGTACGGTGCGGTCCCGGCCCGGAGGTTGCTGAGCGGGACACGGAGGCCTTGGTCCCAATCGTTGAGGCGGGTGGGCTGGATCCTGGGCGTTGAGCCTTCGGGACAGCTCAGTTCCTTGTTCAGCCCGCTGTCGCCCTGCCACGGGGACGGGCATTCATCGACGGCGATGCCGTATCCGTCAGCGGCGGCCAGGCCGCCTGTGGCAACGAGCTGCAAGGAGGAGGTGGCTTGGGGCTTTTCCAGCGACAACCCGATCTGCCACACGAACGAATCGCCTGGTGCCAGTTGCGGGAACTCCAACGGGTACACGGAAGAGGAAAGCCAAAGGACGCCCGGGGTTCCGTTCTCGGGTACCGGGATGAGCTGGTCGGCGGCTTGGGCAGGGACGGCACAGAACAGCACCCCGACGACGGCGGCACACGCTGCCGCTGCGGGCCTCACCACCCGGTTCCACTGCTTCACAGCTCTTTCACCTCCCTGTTGACACCACACCTTTGTGACGGGGTACCCGCTTGGGCCAGTACGCCCACACCACAAGCGCGGCGACCGCCATGGTGGCAGCGCCGATGAAACCAGGCCCCCGCATGGCCATCACCCAGGAACCCACTGCGGGTACCGTTGCCAGTACCTTCCGGGCGGTGTCCACCTGGTAAGGCAGCGGATCTTCCGAGCTGTTCGCGTCGCCCTTGAGCCGTAAGGAAGCACCAGAGCCGTCAGGCTCCACGGACACCACGCGGTGGGTGACCAGGACGCCGGATTCCGAGCGTTTCACGGAGACGACATCACCCGGGACCAGCTCCGCGGCGGGGACCTGCACGGTAAGGGACAGCGCCCCGACCGGATAGATGGGCTCCATGGATCCGGTCCGGAAGACCACGAACGACGCCTTGTAGACGAAACCCAGGACCAGCGCCAGAATGCACACCAGCCCGAGCAAGGCCAGCAGAGTCAAGGCAATTTCACGGGAGACCTTGAGGATGCGGGACAAGACGGCCCAGAAGCCCGCCCCGCCTAGGGCAGGGGCCGAAGGGGGCAATGGGGACGAGCTTCTGGTCCGGGTCAAGGGCTCTGTCACAGAGCTGCGTTACGAGCTGACGATGCTGGTGAACCTCCACAGCGGAACCGTCTGCTTTCCCTGCAGGGTCACGTCCGTCACGGCGGACGGGAGGGTGATGGCGAAGCAAATGTTCACCGCGGAGCCGGCCGTTGCTGCGTCGGCACCCTTCGGCAGTGCGATGGGGGTTGCGGAAACTGTCGTCAGCGGGACGCCGGCAGCTGCCGAACCTACGATGTCGGTGCCGCCGGTCAGCGTACCTGCAGCGCAGTTGGCCGGTGTGACGCCCTGGACCGCACGGTAGGTCAGGGCGTTGTAGAGGGCCAGGGAATTGGTGGTGGTGTCGGCTGCCGGCGCGGTTCCGCCGAGCTTGACTGCCTCCGCCAAAGTGGCCGTCAGGGCTTCGGAACCTGCCGCGGCCCGGAGCTGCATGGGCGCGTAAGCAGTATCACCGGGCTTGAGGGCGGCCGAGATGGCGCCGAACGTCAGTGCCCCGTCAGTTGCCGAGCTCGGCACGGTGGGGATGTTCGGCTTGTCGCTCCACGCATCGGCGCCCGTACCGTTGGTGTTGCTGAAAGTGTTTTGCTCCATGTGGTAGGTCAGCGTGCCCGGTCCGTTGTCCCCACCGGAATTGCCGAAGACCCACTCGTTGTCTGTCCATGCAGCCAAGGTGAACGCAGCTCCCACGCCCAGGACAAGCCCGCCGGCGAGGAGCGCCCGAACTTTCGTTGCCTTGTTGGATGACGTCTTAGCGACCATTGTTTAACCCCCACAGTTGATGATGCTGAGCTGGCGGGGAGGCCGAACGGTTCCCCCGGAACCAGTAGTTTCAAACGTCATTATCTGGGGAAGGAAAAGCCCCACCCGGCCGAGGTGCACTTTAGGGTTAATGCCGGCGTTCGACGCTGGCAGGGAGCGCCGCACCGGCGTCGAACCTTGTGCCGCAGTTGCGGGCGGGCCGAGATGCCTGACACGTTTCCCGGGCAACACGCCGCGTCGCATTAAGTGGCGCGCCGGGACGGCCCCCATTGGGGCAGTAAGTCCGGTAAGGTTAGTTAGCCCCCAACAGCACCCTTTGAGGTTCGGCTGCGGCATGCCCGCGGCCCCTTGGAACGGTGCGCTGTAACACCTAGGAGACCTAACCCCTGATGCAAGAACTGGCGACTGAATCACCCGAAGAAATCCTCTGGAACCGCCGCTACGAACCGCACATCGCTGAGGTCAACGAGCTGTGCGACTCCATCAAGGAGCAGAAGCCAGGCAGCGAGGTCCTCTACATCGACCCCGCCCACAGCATGGATGACTGCCGCATCGTCAGCCTTTTCTCCAATCAGCGCACCACCACCGGTGAGGGCTTCATCACCCCCGGCGACGAGGAAGCAGCCACCCGCATGCTCGGCATGCAGTGGCAGCTGGGCCTCCGCCCCGAGCTCATGATGCCGTGGAACGCCTACCCGTGGATCGAGCCCAACGAGGAGCCGGGCAAGCTCACCCCCGCCAACATCACCGAGGGCCTCAAGCCACTGCTTCGCCTCCTGCAGCTCCTGCCGCGCACCTCTGCCCTGGTGGCACACGGAAACGAAGCCCACCGCCTGGCGGACCAGCTCATGAAGGCTGCACCGGCCAGCATCGCGCGCCGCGGTTTCAAGACGTTCAAAGTCCGCTCGCTCGGTGGCCGCTCCTTCGCGGGCACGCCGGCACGCCAGCAGGAATACCTGGATGCCATCCACGGTGCCTACGCCGAGGCCATGGCCCGCACGGGGATCCCCCGCAAGGCCTAGTCACACCTTCGTTGTGGGGCCCGCTTTGCGTCCCAATCCCCCGGAATAACCCGCAGACCAGGCCCCACAACACACACGACGACGGCGGCCCTCACCTTTTTGGTGAGGGCCGCCGTCGTCGTTGGGGTTCTTGTGGTGGGGCCGGGTCAGCCGACCAGCATGCTGCGGAGGTCCTTCAGGATCAGCTGGGCGCCTGTGGGGCCGAGGCCGAGGAACCAGACGTCGTCATTGACCGCTTTCGCGTGGCCGGCTTTGACTGCGCCGAGCTTGGGCCAGACAGCGCCTTCAACTACAGAGGTTTCCCCGGTGGCTGAGGGGTCGCCGTAGCTGCTGTAGAAGATCCAGTCGGCGTCGCCTTGCTCGATGTTCTCGGCCGAGATTTCAGCCGCGAGCTCATCAATGTTCTGGTTCTCCGGGCGCGCCAAGCCTGCGTCCTTCAGGATGACGCCGATGAGGGACTTGTTGGCATACAGGCGGATCTTGCCCGGCAGGAAGCGGACCAGCGAGATCTTCGGGTCGCCCTTGACGTCTGCCTTCAGCGCGTCAGCTTCGCTCTGGTAGTCGTTGAGGGCTTTGGTGGCCTTGTCTTCCTCGCCCAGTGACTTGCCGACCAGGAGGAAGTTTTCCTTCCACGGGAAGCCTGGCCGGATGCTGAACACGGTGGGGGCAATGGATGACAACTGCTTGTAGAGTTTGTCGGCCCGGAGCTTGCTGCCGAGGATGAGGTCCGGCTTGAGCGCTGCGATGGCTTCAAGGTTGAGG
This sequence comes from Paenarthrobacter sp. CC6, assembly GCF_040560085.1. Taxonomy (NCBI): domain Bacteria; kingdom Bacillati; phylum Actinomycetota; class Actinomycetes; order Micrococcales; family Micrococcaceae; genus Paenarthrobacter; species Paenarthrobacter sp. CC6. The sequence continues at coordinate 31,088 of NZ_JARDAN010000028.1, forward strand.
TCCTGGATGGTGCCCACGGAGGGGACATCCTTGACCTTGTCAGCCAGGTAGGTGGGAACAGGGTTGGCGCCTTCGGTGGTGGCCATGCCCACCGGCGTGACGCCAAGGGTGACGACGTCGTCGAGTTCGCCGGTGTCGAGTACCACCACGCGGGTGGGCTTCTTCTCCAAGGTTGTTTCACCGTTTGCGTGCGTCAGGGTGCGCGGGAAAACGCCGGGTGCGGCGTCCGTGCCGAGCTTCGCCGTTTCTTGGTCAGCGGTGGTGAACTTCGATCCTCCCGTGGCAACATCGGCGTTGCCCGCGCTGGAACCCGAGGTACCACTGGTGCCGCAGCCCGCGACGAGGGCCATAAGCAAGGTGGCACCGACCGCCTTCATTACGAGCTTTCGCGCACGGGAGCCCTTGGGCGGCTGAACTTCAAAATCGTCATTTTTCACTGGGTAAGGCTAACCTAATTAGGGCACACTTCTGTGACGTTGTGACGACAGTCACGGATAGCCCTTCCTTTATTGCCCCTCTCTGAAATGGTCCCTGTCGTGTCCCAACTGATGGCTCCCGCTCCCAAGCCGCACGCCGGCGAGCCAGCAACCGCGGCCCAGTCAGGTGACAACGCGGCCCCACGCGGCGTCGTCAAGAGATCCGGCTGGCGAGTCACCTTTTTGTTCGCGGCGGCCGCAATCCTTCTCGGTGCCGTGGTGCTAAGCCTGGGTGTCGGTGCGAAGCTCATCCCGGCGTCCACCATTCTCCAGGCCTTCACCAACCCGCAGGACACCGCCGATCACGCGATCATCCTTGAAAGCCGGTTGCCGCGCACTTTGATGGGGATCGCTGTGGGAGTCGCCTTGGGCATGGCCGGCGCGCTGATCCAGGCCGTTACCCGGAATCCACTGGCCGATCCCGGCATCCTCGGGGTCAACGCGGGTGCCTCGTTTGCGATCGTGGTGGCCATTGGTGTCTTCGGGGTAGCTACCCTGAGCGGCTACATCTGGTTCGCGTTTGGCGGGGCCATCCTCACCACCGCAGCGGTCTACCTGATCGGAACCTCAGGACGGAACGTGGTGAATCCCATCCGGCTGACACTGGCCGGTGTTGCCCTGGGCGCCGTCCTCACCGGCATTGGCTCCGGACTCACGCTCCTGAACCCCAAGGCCTTTGACCACCTGCGCTCGTGGAGCATCGGCTCACTGGACACCCGCAGCATGGAGTCCGTTGCCACGGTGGCACCGTTCATGGGCGTGGGATTGCTCGTGGCGTTGTTCTGCGTCCGTGGCCTCAACGCCCTGGCACTGGGTGACGACCTCGCCACTTCCCTTGGCGCCAACGTCAACCGCACCCGCATCCTGGGCGTCGTGGCCATCACCCTCCTCAGCGGCGCAGCCACAGCAGGAGCTGGCGCCATCGGCTTTGTGGGACTCATGGTTCCCCATGTGGCCCGGTGGATCGTGGGCCCGGACCAGCGGTGGATCATGGCCACGACAGTCCTGCTCTCCCCCATCCTGCTGCTGGTATCGGACGTTGTTGGCAGGGTTGCCGCACCCGGCGAGCTGCAGGTAGGTGTGGTGACAGCGTTCATCGGCGCGCCTGTACTCATCGCCTTGGCACGGCGCCGGAAAGTGAGCGGGCTATGAGCCGCCTGGACCCAGGGAAGAGGGTCGACTTCGGCCGGCCTTTTGCTGTGGTCCGCAACCGTTCGCTGAGCCTCCGGCTGGATATCCGCAGCATGCTCGTCTGCATTCCGCTGCTTCTGGCCGCGCTTGCCGCGGCCGTGGTTTCGCTGGCCACGGGTGACTACGAGGTCTCCGTACAACAAGTACTGCAAGCCTTCACCGGCGATGCCCTGGGGCTCGCCCAAACAATCGTCATGGAATGGCGCCTTCCCCGGGTCCTGGCGGCGCTAATGTTCGGTGCGGCGCTTGGCATGAGCGGCGGCATCTTCCAGTCCATGACGCGCAACCCGCTGGGCAGCCCTGACATCATCGGCTTCAATACGGGTGCCTACACCGGGGCGCTCATTGTGATGCTCACGGTGGGTGGCAGTTATGCGGGAGTTGCGGCCGGCGCCTTGGTGGGCGGAGTCCTCACAGCCCTGGCCGTCTATTTGCTGGCCTACCGCCGTGGTTCCCAGGGCTTCCGGCTCATCATCGTGGGTATCGGCATCAGCGCCATGCTTGCTGCGCTGAACCACTGGCTCATCCTGCAAGCCGAACTTGAGGCCGCCCTGGCGGCCGCCGTCTGGGGAGCCGGGTCCCTTAACGGCATCACGTGGGAGCAAGCGGCGCCGGCCGCCGTCGTGGTTGTTGTGGTTGGTTTGGCCACGCTGGCCGTGGCGCGTCGCATGCAGCTCCTGGAAATGGGCGACGACGCCGCCCGGGCCTTGGGCGTCCGGGCCGAACCCACCCGTTTGCTGTTGCTCATCCTGGGCGTTGCGCTGACGGCTGCCGTCACTGCAGTGGCCGGTCCCATCGCGTTCGTGGCCCTCGCCGCTCCCCAGCTTGCCCGGCGGCTAACCCGGAGTGCCGGCATCACATTGCTGCCTTCCGCGGTGATGGGTGCCTTCCTGCTGGCGTCCAGCGACCTCGCGGCGCAACGTCTCTTCGCTCCGATCCAACTGCCAGTTGGGGTTGTCACGGTGTGCATCGGCGGTATCTACCTCGTTTGGCTGCTGGCCAGGGAAGCAAGGAAATCATGAGCCTCACCACTGCTGCACCGCAGCTCCACGCAGAAGCCCTGACTGTTGGCTATGAGCAGCGCGTCATCTCCGAGAACCTCAATGTGCGCATCCCCGAGGGGAAGTTCACGGTGATCGTCGGGCCCAACGCCTGCGGCAAGTCCACGCTGCTGCGGGCGCTCGCCCGGCTCATCAAGCCCCGCAGCGGACAGGTGCTGTTGGACGGAAAATCCGTAACGTCGCTGCCCGCAAAGGAACTGGCGCGCCGGCTCGGGTTGCTCCCCCAGTCCTCCATCGCCCCCGACGGCATCACGGTCGCTGATCTCGTGGCCCGCGGCCGGTACCCGCACCAGAAACTCCTGCGGCAGTGGAGTGTGGAGGACGAGTCCGCGGTAGCGGAGGCCATGGAAGCCACCGGAGTCTCGGCCCTGTCCGGGCGGCTGGTGGACGAGCTCTCCGGCGGTCAGCGGCAGCGCGTGTGGGTGGCCATGGTGCTCGCCCAGCAGACGCCGCTGATGCTCCTGGACGAACCCACCACCTTCCTCGATATTGCTCACCAGATCGAGCTGCTGGAACTCTTCCGCGAGCTCAACCTGGACAAGGGCCACACACTGGTTGCCGTGCTCCACGACCTCAACCACGCCAGCCGTTACGCTGACCACATCATCGCCATGAAGGACGGCGTGGTGGTGGCCGAAGGCGCCCCCGCCGACGTCATCACCGGATCCTTGGTGGAGGAAGTGTTCGGGATGGCCTGCAAAATCATCGATGACCCCGTGACGCACACGCCGCTGGTGGTCCCGCTGGGACGCCCGCGGCACTCAGCCGTCACGGACTGACGCCCTTAACGACGACGGCGACCCTCGCCTTTTGGTGAGGGTCGCCGTCGTCGTTTGCTTGGCTTTAGCGGGCTTCGAGCGCTGCCTTGGCCTTCGGGTCCGAGTCGTTCAGGAACTTCTCGATCCGCTCAGGTTCTTCAGCTTCACCGATCGCCGAAGCGGCCCGGCCCAGTGCGTAAAGCGCGCGCAGGAAGCCCTGGTTGGGCTCGTGCTCCCACGGGATGGGTCCGACGCCGCGCCAACCGTTGCGGCGCAGCGAATCGAGGCCGCGGTGGTAACCGACGCGGGCGTAGGCGTAGGACTCGATGGTCCGGCCCTCCGCCCAGGCTTCCTCGGCGAGGATGGCCCACAGCAGTGACGATGTGGGGTTCTGCGCCACGAGGTCCAGTGCTTCCTTGCCGAGGGCCAGGTGCTGGTAGATCTCGTTCTCGGCGGGCAGGAGCGTGGGCTCCGGCCCCATCAGGTTCTTCCGGAATTCGTCGGACATCAGAAGGTCTTGCCCACCGATCCGAGCTGCTGGGCGGCTTCGACGATGCGCGCGGCCATGCCGGCTTCAGCGGAAGCACCCCAGACGCGGGGGTCATAGGTCTTCTTGTTGCCCATTTCGCCGTCGACCTTCAGGACGCCGTCGTAGTTGGAGAACATGTGGCCGGCAACCGGGCGGGTGAACGCGTACTGGGTGTCGGTGTCGATGTTCATCTTGATGACACCGTAGGAAACGGCGTCAGCGATTTCCTGTTCCGTGGAGCCGGAGCCGCCGTGGAACACGAGGTCGAACGGGTTTTCCTTGCCGATCTTGGCGCCAACCTCAGCCTGGATCTGCTTGAGCAGTTCGGGGCGGAGCTTCACGTTGCCCGGCTTGTACACGCCGTGCACGTTGCCGAAGGTCAGGGCGGTCAGGTAGCGGCCGTTTTCGCCGGCACCCAGGGCCTCGATGGTGGCGAGGGCATCCTCGGTGGTGGTGTAGAGCTTCTCATTGATCTCGTTCTCAACGCCGTCTTCTTCGCCGCCAACGGTGCCGATTTCGACCTCGAGGATGATCTTGGCAGCAGCGGCGCGCTCCAGCAGTTCACGGCCGATGCGCAGGTTCTCGGAGAGGGTCTCGTGCGAGCCGTCCCACATGTGCGAGTTGAAGATCGGGTCCTTGCCGGCCTTGACGGCTTCCTCGGAAGCGGCCAGCAGCGGCAGAACGAAGTCCGCCAGCTTGTCCTGCGGGCAGTGGTCCGTGTGCAGGGCGATGTTGACGTTGTAGTTCTTGGCAACTTCGCGGGCGAACGCGGCGAAGCCGAGGGAACCGGCAACCATGTCCTTGACCGAAGCGCCGGACCAGTAGGCTGCGCCACCGGTGGAAACCTGGATGATGCCGTCCGATTCGGCCTCGGCGAAACCGCGGATCGCAGCGTTCAGAGTCTGCGACGACGTCACGTTGACCGCAGGGAAAGCGAATCCGCCAGCCTTTGCGCGGTCGATCATCTCGGAGTAAATCTCTGGGGTTGCAATGGGCATGGTGACTCCTATGCTGAATTCGTCTGTGGGTTGGTAACCCTGGAGTAGACCGCTTACGGCTAGCACCCATCCTAGCGATATCCGCGGGGGCGCCGTGTTTCGGGTCACTGGGGCTCTTAACACTTCCGCCGAGTTGGCAATTAATGACAATCCCGCGCGCTGCGATTGTCATTAAATGTCACCTCGCGCGCCAGCCGCGGCTCTGGAGGGCACGGCGGACTTTATGGACGACGGCGGGCCGCTCACCTTCGAGGTCATGCTTGGAAATCCGGACTTCCAGCCAGCCAAGGGCGAGCGACTTCTCCTGGCGCTCGATATCCCGCAAGTGTTGCTCCGCGCCGCCATGGTGTTGGCCGTCGTATTGGAGGGAGACCAGGTACTCAAGGTAGGCGGCGTCCGGCCACAGCACGGCCTGGCCGAACTGATTGCGGATCGCGTGGTTGAGCACGGGTTCGGGCAGGTTGGCGTTGACCAGGGCCAGGCGCATCCGTGATTCGGGGGCGGAGTCGGCGCCGACACGGATGAGTTCCAGTGCCGCCCGAGCAGTCCGCACTCCCCGCATGCCCGGATGGCTTCCCACGGCATCTTGCAACTCTGCGATACTGCACAACGCTTCTTTGGGCACCGGGAAATCAGGGCCATGAGAGGACACGAGGTAGTCGCCCGCTGCAACCAGGTCCTCCACGGTGGACAACGCGGCCAAGTCCAGCCACGTCCGCGCAGGCGAGGTGACTCGGACGCCGTCGTACTCCACCGTTTCCTCCGGAAGGAGCGTGAGGAGGTGTCCCGCCACGTTGACCCTGCGGGGAAAACTGAATCCCCGGCGTCGTGCAAGGTGGATGCGCCAATCCCCGCTGAGCCGGGCAGGCACTGGAATACCCCAGAGCCGCGCCGCCGACAGCGAGACGAGGATGGAGGAGTCATCCAGGTCCGTGTAGGCGCGCAAGGCGGCGGCTCCGGAAGCATCGGACGCAGCCGGGACACGAATTCCCCTGGAAACCAGCACCAAGTCCTTGGCACGTGTCCGTGACCGGGTTACCCCGGCCTTGTCCGATGCGTGCACAGAGAAGGAACCCGTGGCCAGATGATCCGGAAGTGGTGCCCTGCGCATGCCCCATTCTTGCTGGTCCGCCGGGTGCGCATCGGGTTATCCACAGCCTTAGCCGCACGCACCCCGCCGAGGTGGCATTTAATGACAATGCCGGGCAGGCAAAGTCAATTGGTGGGAGCAACGCTGGGGGTTAGGCCGCTTGTAGCAGCTGGTTTAGCCGGTTGGCTGGGGTC
>NZ_JARDAN010000029.1:0-35692 GCF_040560085.1 Paenarthrobacter sp. CC6
ACGCAAAAGACTAGAGTTCAGAAAACCGATCGAAATGATCGAAGGACTCCTGTTGCAATGACCGCCTGAATCCGCCGGGCCTTATACGCTACAGCCCAATCATGCCCATCGGTTATGCCCGCTGCTCGACCAGCAGTCAGGACCTCACCGCCCAGCGTCATGCTCTCCATGCCTTGGGAGTTGACGACGAGATGGTCCACGTCGACCACGGATTCACCGGCGCTAAACGAGACCGGCCCGGTCTGGAAAAGGCCGTGGCTGCGTGCCGCAACGGCGACACCTCCGTTGTCACCAAACTTGACCGGTTGGCAAGGTCCCTGCCGGACGCAAGGGATATTGCCGACGAACTCACGCGCAAGGGCGTAATCCTCAACATCGGAGGCAGTATCTACGATCCCCATGACCCGGTTGGAAAGCTGCTGTTCAACATCCTGGGCATGGTCGCGGAATTTGAATCCGCCCCTATTCGCGCCCGGAGCCCGTGAAGGCATTGCGGTGGCGAAGTCGAAGGGCAAGCTTCGGGGTCGACAGCCCAAGCTCTCCAAAAGGCAGGAGGCCCACCTCCTGAGCCTTCATCAGGGTGGAACACACGACAACGGAGATTGCTGAACTCTTCGGCGTCGCTCGCTCCACCGTCTACCGGGCCATCCAGCGCGCTGCGCCGACCACGCGATCGCTTCCCGGCAGTGAACGCACTGCCGGGAGCCTTCGTGCAGAGGACTCTCGACCAAAGTGTGACGCCTCGTGCAGGGGACTTTGGACACTCTGATTTCCATACCCGTCTGCACAAGTTCAGTACTTTCAGGGCAGCGTGTGCAGACGACTTCGGAAAACGACGCCGGCACTTAGTGGCCCTGGAAGGCTTCGGCCAGCCACCAGGAACCGCCGTCGGAGGCGATCTTGGCATCGATGACCAGCGGCCGGTCCTGCGTCCCGGCTTCGTAAGCAGCTATCCACGGGCGAACAGCTTCGAGGTCAGCTACGGTCCGCACTGTCACCCCTTCCGCACCGAATCCCCGGGCAATCGCGGCAATGTCGGTGGCCGGGAACACGACGCTGGACAACTCGGCTTCGGAGTGCCCTGAAGCGAAATGGTGCACCTCGGCTCCGTACGCGGCGTCGTTGTACACAATGCACACAAGCGGCATCTTCAGTCTCGCCGCGGTCTCGAGTTCGCTGATACCCATGAGGAACCCACCATCTCCTGCACCCAGGACCGGCAGGCGGTGCGGCTGGGCCACGGCGGCGCCGATGGCCGTGTACAGGCCCAGTCCGATCGCCTGGAAAGCCTGCGTGAAGCAGAACCCGAACTCGTCCGGGACGGCAAGGTATTGGCTGGGGTAGCCCATGAAGTTGCCCGAATCCACGGCTACGATCCGCTCGGCAGGGAGCATCGAATCGAGTTCGCGGGTGAGGACGCGCGGGTCGATGGAGGTCGCGGTGGACAGGTCTTCAGTGTCCACGTCCCGCCACCGTGAGCCCTGCTTGATGGCCAGGGCGTTGGCCTCTGTACGGTACTTCTCCACAGGCTCCGGCTGTGAAAGGGCCAGTACGGACAGGGCATCGGCTGCGGTCAGCGCCGAATCGCCCAGCACCCCCAGAGTGATGGGACGGTTGGCACCCAGGGCGGAGTCTTCGACGTCGACCTGGACCACCGTGGTGCCGGACGAAATGAGCCGCCCGTGCCGCATGGTCCACATGTTCAGTGCGCAGCCCCAGCCCACGATCAGGTCGGCGCTGCTGATGAACTCCGCCGTTGCGGGCGAAGAGAACCCGCCGGAAATGCCCAAGTTGTGCGCGTCGCCGTTGAACAGCCCGCTCGCCACCGCGGACGTCGCCACGAGGGCTCCGGCATGGCGCGCCAGCGCGAGGATTTCGTCCTTGGCGCCGCGCCCGCCGCGTCCGGCCACGAACACGGGTCGCTCAGCTGCGGAAATCAGTGCCACCAGTTGCTCAACGGCGCCAGCGTCGGGGCGCACCTTGGGCGGTTGAGGCACGACGGCGGCACCCACCTCGTCCGCTGCGGTGGCACTTTGGATGTCCAACGGCAAGCTCAGAACCACCGTGCGGCGCTCGTTCACAGCCGTCCGGAAAGCCCTGACCGTGTCAGCGACCGCCGTGGCCGGGGAGTGGATCCGCTCGGCTACAGCGCCCACGCTGCGGGCCAGGGCGTCCTGGTCGATCTTGAAGTTGGAGCGGATGGCTGCGGCCTGGGTGTCGGCGGTTAGAACGATCATGGGTGTCCGGCTTTTCGCGGCCTCCCCGATCCCGGTGATGGCGTTGCTCAGCCCGCAGCCTTGATGTGTGGTGACCACGCCCACCTTGCCCGACATGCGGGAGTAGGCGTCCGCCATGGTCGCCGCTCCACCCTCATGCCGGGCCGCGGTGAACGGGATGCCTTCGGCCATGAGCGTTCCGGTGACATCGAAGTTTCCGGAGCCCACCACCCCGAAAACGTGTCCGACACCGAGCTTCGCCAAGGTCCTGCCGACCAGCGCGGAAACCCGAACCTGCCCGCTCATGCCTTCTCCACCGCGACTTTTTCAACTAGCGCATACACGCGGCTGGGGCTTCCGGTGCCACCAACGATCGGCAGGGGAGCAACCACCAGCGTGGCACCGGTGATAGGAAGCCGGTCCACATTCCGCAGCGACGTGACGCCGTACTTGTCCGCCCCGAGCAGGAACGAGTGGACCGGGAACATCGGATCGAGGGTACCGGCCTGGCCTGCGTCGATGCCCACGGTTTCCACGCCGAAACCGCTGATCGAGGCGTTTCCGGCGAGCCACTTGGCACCCGCTGCCGAGACACCGGGAGTGTGGGGTCCGGCGTCGTCCGCGTTGACGAAAGCGTCAGCGTCAGCGCCGCGGGCCGCCCAACCGGTCCGGAAGATGACCCAGCAGTTCTCCGGGAACGCGCCGTGCTCTTCCTGCCATTGCTCAAAGTGCTCCGGTTCCAGGAGAAAATCAGGGTCCTGCGCCGCCTCGGCGGATTTGTCGATCACCACGAGGGGACCTACCAGGCGGTGCGGTTCGATCTGGTCCACGGACTTGCCGTCCTTGCCGGTGATCCAGTGCACCGGTGCGTCCAGGTGTGTTCCTGCGTGCTCGCCCACCGTGACGTCGTTCCAGGCCCAGGCGGGTCCGGCGTCGTCGAAATTGCTCACCGGCGAGACGGAAAGCCCCACCGTGTTTGCGAAAGGCTGCGGCAGGTTCAAAATGGGCGTCTCGGAGCTGAGGGGAGTGGTGAGGTCGATGATCTCCACCGAACCATTCGAAAGGGCTGTAGTGAGCCCGGCCAGAACAGACATTGTTCTCCTATCGCTTACGTGGTTTCAGTGCTTCTTGGATACGGGAAAATCGTGACGGCGGTGCGGTCAGTTTCTGCGCCACCAAGTGTCCGGAGCCGCCCGAAAGTCCAGGACCGGGGTGGGTTGAAGCCCCGATATGCCAGAGACCTTGGATGGCCGTGCGGTGTCCGGCGGCTTCCGGGAAAGGCCGCCACAGAAGGTTTTGGAAGAGCTCAGCCGAGCCGCCGTAGGGATCCCCGTTGACGGCATTGGGATTGGCCAGGGCCAGGTCCGTCGGTGCCAGGATGTCGGAGGCGAGGATACTCGCGCGGGTCCCCGGAGCAAACTGTTCCAACCTTGCCAGGACCCGCTCCAGGTAGCTGGCTTTAAGTTCGCCACTCCACCCGTTGCTGACGTCCAGTTCACCTGCGGCATCGCCAACAGGCGCGAACGGCACCTCCTGCAGCTGCAACCACAGCGTGGCCTTCCCCTCCGGTGCCCGCGACGGATCCAGCACGTATTGCTGCCCCACCACAACCGTTGGTTCGGCCGGCAGCAGTCCCGCTTCGGCCTGGGCGCAGGCAATTCCCGTGCTGTCCGAACCATTGCTGAGGTGCACCAGCGGCACGGTGTTGAGCCGGGGATCGAGCCACTCAACGGGCTTGTCCAAGGCCAAGTGGATCTGCATGGCTCCGCGGCCGTTCTGGTACTTTTCAGCGGCCCGGGCAGCCGCGGCCGGGGGCTCGTGAAGCAATGACGTGTAAAGGGCCTGCGGGGAGACGTTGGCCAGCACGGTGTCGGCCGAAACACTGCCCTGCGACGTCCGGACACCCGTGACCGCTGTGCCTGAAACCAGGATCTCCTCGGCTTCGGCACCGAGCATGATCCTGACGCCGTTGTCCCTCAGGAGCGACTCGAACGCTGCAACGAACCGCGATGCCCCGCCCTTCACGACGGGCAGCCCAAAACCGTGCATGCTCATGGCCATGACGGGCAGCATCACCCCTCCCGTGGCTTGGTCCGGTCCCAGCCCGGCGTGCAGGAGCCACGGCGACCACAACTGGTCCGTTTCCCAGCCGTCAAAGCGGCTGCGGACGTAGTTGCGGCCGCTCATCACGGAGTCCCGGATGAATGACTCATTTGCGGCCAGCCGCCCACGCCGCACGGCGCCAAAGGCGATCTTTGCAACCTCAGGAAAGGACCGCAGCTCGGCCCCGAAGGCCCCGAAAACCGTTCCGGCGTTCCGGCCCAGGTCATCGAGCATCGCCAGGTAAGCGGCCTGGTCCCGGGGCTCCTTGAAAGCAGCGCTTGTCTCGGCTGGAACCCGGTGCGCAATGACTACGCGGTGCGCCCCCGTCGCCGGGTCCGCCGCTACGCTCGCCGTCACGGGCCCGGTGGTATTGCAATACTCGAAGCCCCGGGCGTGCAGTTCCTTGCCCAGCACTTCATAGGCGCCGCCGGACACAAACAGCGGATGCCAGGAGGAGAACGTGTCGTGGATGAAGCCCGGCAAGGTCCGTTCGGAGGAGTCGATGAACCCACCCAGCCGGTCCGAGCGCTCGATGATGCACACGCGCTTTCCGTCCAGGGCAAGCTCGGCTGCCGCCACCAGGGAGTTGATTCCCGAGCCAATGATCGCGACCTCACAGGATTCGTCCATAACCGTTCCTTTCAAGAGTGCTCAGAAATCAGGGTGGCTGGCAGTGGCGTGGTACTTGCCGCCGTGGAACACCAGGGGAGCGCCGCCGTCGTGGTTGTAGCTTTCCACCTCACCCACATAGATGACGTGATCCCCGGCATCATGTCGCGAGACGGTCCGGCATTGGAAGGTCGCCACCGCGCCGTCCAGCAGCGGTACACCGGCGATGCCTTCCACGGTTTCCACTCCGGCGAACTTGTCCGTGGCCGGGGTAGCGAATTGGCGGGAAAGGACGTGCTGGTCGCTTGCCAGGATATTGATGGCAAAGTGCGTGGCTTCCTCGAAATCGCCCAGGCTGGGTGCCCGTTTGCTGGGGCACCACAGCACCAGCGGGGGATCCATGGAGACCGACGTGAAGGAGTTCGCTGTCATGCCCACCTTCCTGCCGTCCGCGGAAACGGTGGTGACCACTGTGACGCCGGTGGCGAATTGTCCCAGGGCGCTCCGGAAGTCACGGACGTCGAACGCAGAGGTGTCTTCTTCCTTCCTGGCCTGCATGAAGTCAGCAGCAGCGGTGGGATCAAACCACCACGGGTAGGACGTTCGGGGGTCGTCGAAACCGTTCACGATGCTCGCCGCCAACGCGGGATGTTCAGCGGCTTCGCTGAGCAGCGTTTTCTGGTGGTCCCGGCGCGGTTTCAGGAGATCGTTGGTCCATTCAACGGCCCACTGCCCCCAGCCCCGCCAGAATTCATCGAAAGTGCGCTCCATCCAGTGGCGGTCGAACGGTTGCTGGCCACGGCGGACGATCGAGTCCAGGTAGTACTTTGCAGCCAGGGTTGCATTGTTGGAACCCTGACCGGTGAGGGGATCGTTGAGGACCACGGCATCACCCAGCCCGAACACCAGCTTTCCGTTGCCGAGTTCCCCGACGGCGGACCTCACCGTAGGCGTGATGCGTCCCAGAAGCGTGGCGCCGTCATCCGTCAGTTCGGCTCCGGCGAAGTTCCCGGCTTCGTGCGGAAAGTGCTCGCGCAGGATCGCCAGCGATCGCGCTAGCTGCTCTTCAGGACTTCCGACGTCGGTCCACCGGTCCATGGGGCCACCCACCACGCCCTCGAACACCATCATGCGGCACGGGCCGGACACGGTCAGGCCCGGGAAGGTGAAAAACTCGCCGACGCCGGGGGCCATGGACATGCGGATGGCGTCACCTACAGCGCCGGCGCCCACTGCGCCGTCACCCACTGCGCCGTGACCTACAGCGCCGGCGGCAGCGCCGGCGTCGGGCTTGACGTAGTTCAGCGCAAGGACGCGCTGCGGGCGGTCGAAAGGCGACTTTGCCTTGTCCCGCGGGAAGATCTGCCCGATTTCGCCTTTGCCCGTGCTCACAATGACCAGCTCGTAGTCGCGGGCGAATTCCTCGAGCATGCGCGGGGTGACCTTCTCGATGCGGAAATCGCCACCGGCAGCGACGAACGTCTCAATCCACAGGGCGCTTTTGATCCGTTGGTCGATGGAGCGGGCAGTCCCGTCCAAGGGGGCTGCCCATTCGATGGGTTCTTCCGCGTCCACCCGGAGCTGGATGGAGGTGATGGCCGGGACTGCTCCGGATTCGTAGTATTCGGTGAGGGCGGTCCCCATCTGTGCCTCGGCATCCAGGGCCGTGGAGAACATGCACTGGCTGGACATGACTTTCCCGGTGCGGACCTGGGCTGCGGAACGGTCGGACAGCAGTGTCACTGCGTAGCCTTCCCGTTGCAGGCCCAGGGCCAGTTGGGCACCGGATTCGCCGGCGCCCACGATTGCTATCTTTCGCATGATGGGTCCTTTTTAGCTTGTCTGTGCCAAAAAACGTGGCTAGGAGACTTTGGCTGCGGAAAGGCTTGCCAAGTAGCCGGCTGCCTTGTCGGGAGACATGAACCACTCCTGGAATTCCGGCGGATGGTTGAAGCCGTTGGCGAACCTGCGGGCGATGTCCGGCTCGCTGTTGGCGGCGCCCAGGAGTTCAAGGACGTGGGGCGGCGGCGGGGCCAGGAGGGCATTGGTCCAGTGTGCAACGTGCTGTGCGTAATCCCAATAGCGCTCGAATGTGGCCTGCATGAACTCAGCGCCGAACGGCTGTTCGCCGTGCCGGATGATGCTGTCCAGGTAGGACGCCGCGCACTTGCTGGCGTTGTTGGAACCTTGGCCGGTGATGGGATCGTTCAACACCACGACGTCGGCCAGGCCCAGTACCTGCCGGCCGCTCGGCAACGTGGCGATCGGGTGGCGGACAGTGGGCGCAAACCTGCCTTGCAGGACGCCGTTGGGGTCGGTGAGTTCCACATCCGTTGCCCGCTCGGCTTCCCATGGCAGGAAGGTCTTGAGGATGTTCGTGGAATTCTCCAGATGTTCCTCCGGGGAGAGGCCCTTCCAGGTGTCCATGGGACCGCCGGGCACGCCCTCGAAGACCATAATTTCGCAGGGGCCGCTGGTGGTGAGTGCGGGGAACACGAAGTATTCGCCGACGCCGGGGATGAGGTTGAAAGAAACCGCAGAGTACTCTTCGCGGGGCTTGAGGCCCTTCACGTAGGTCAGCGCCAGGGCACGCTGCGGGGCGTCGTAGGTGCTCCGTTCGGCGTCGCGGGTGAACAGCTGGGCGATGTCTCCCTTGCCCGCGGCGACAATCACCAGGTCCGAGTTCTGCGCGTACTTCTCCAGCTCGGCCACGCCTGCGTCTTCGAAAACGAGTTCCCCGCCGCGTGCCGTGAACTCTTCCATGAACCGCGGGAACTTCACGCGCTGGTCGATGGACTTGGCATGGTTATCCAGGCGGGATGCCCAGCTGATGGCCTTCTCGCCCGGGAGTTCGGGGTGGGGGATGGTGAAGGAAATGCCGTCGACCGTGGGGGCATCGGGCCAGAAGTCCAACCCCAGCGCCCGCTCGTGCTCCAGTGCGTTGTGGAAGATGCATTGGCTGGAGGCGACCTTGCCGTCCCGGATTTCTTCGGGTGTGCGGTTGGAAATGGTGGTCACGGAGTAGCCGGCGTCCAGCAGTCCGATGCCCAGCTGAAGCCCGGACTGGCCGGCTCCGACGATGGTGATGTGGCGTTGCGTCATGGTGTTGCCCTTCTATGGAGTGTGGTGGAGCCTGGCGTCAGTTGGCGGCCAGCAGGGGGATGGTTTCTTCGGCGCGTTCAGGACCCAAGGCGGAGTAGCCGCCGTCGACCGCCCAATCGGCGCCGGTCACGAAACTTGCCTGGTCGCCGGCGAGAAACGCGACGACGTCCCCAACCTCGTGCGGGCGGCCGACGCGCTTGAGAGCGTGGAAAGGGGCGGCCACGGAATCGGTCTTGGCAAGATCACCGTTGCTGAGCGTGTCCATGATGTTGCTCCACACCCATCCGGGGCTGACGGAGTTCACCCGGATGCCGTCCGCCGCGAAGTCCACGGCCATGCTGCGCGTGAGCTGGACGAGGGCCGCTTTGCTGGCCGGGTAGAGCCAGCGGCCGGTTTGGGCGATGGAACTGGAGATCGAGGTGAAGTTGATGATGGCGCCGTGCCCTGACGCTTTGAGGTGTGGGCGCGCGGTGTTGCTTGCCACCACTGCACTCACGAGGTTGACGTTGAGGGCCTCGAGCCAGTCGCTGCGACCGGATGCCGGGCCATCGTCCTTGTAGGTGCAGGCCAGGTTGACCAGGATGTCGAGACCGCCGTGGAGGGCTACGGTTTCCTCCACGAGTTCGCGCACTGCGGCGTCATCGGTGATGTCCGTGTGGGAATAGTGGATTCCTTCCCCGAGTGCTTTGGTGAGGGTGCCGCCGTCGGGAGCTATATCCGCAACCACCACCGTGGCTCCGGCGTCCCGCAACGAGGTCACCACGCCTTGTCCCACCTTGGTTGCCCCACCGGTGACAATTGCTGTCCTGCCGTCGAGTCCTGACATGGCCCAAACCTTTCCCGTACTTGTAATGTTGAAGAAATGTGACGTCCGTCATGGTTTATCCATAAGCGACTCTAGGCAGTCGCTGTTGGCCGGACTATCCACTAAGCGCAAAAGTCATCCGGATTACGCAGGGTCTTCCTCTTCTTCGTGCCAACCAACCCACGCCGCTGAGGTGAGCTGAGCGTCCTTGGCTTGAAGTTCCGCCGCCCAGAATTCGAAATGGTGTCGATCCCACTCGTCCCGCCGGTCATGCACGAGCTTGATGTTCTTCACTGGTCCCACCTCGCTTTCAGTGCTGTTATCGTGATGTGAGCTGCGTCATACTGGTTCTGAAAGCGACTCTAGGCGGCCGTTGAAATCCGGAATATCCACGTAGCGCGGGGATCATCCGAAAAGCGCAGAACTGTGGAGTGGGTGCCCAAATGGTGAAAATTCTTCCCCGCGATGTCCTGCGGGGGCGGCCGACGATGGCCACAACTGACGTGGACGAAGCCCACGCCAGGATCGCCGAGCTGTTCTGCAGCCACGAGCTCGCACCGCGGACCCGGACCTCGGCAGTGGATATGAAGCTGCGTTCCCTGCACCGGGGCGACGTGGGCATCGAGTTCCTTGACTACGGCGCCGACGTCCGCATTGAGCCTGAAGGACTGCAGGATTTCCATCTGGTGCAGATCCCGCTCGCCGGGCATGCGTCCATGCGGGTAGGGACCAGCACGGTGGAATCCAGCCCGCACATGGCCACTGTTCCGCCGATCGACAGGCCATTCTCCATGAGTTGGGACGGCGGCAGCCCGCACCTGATCGTCTATGTGCGGCGAACGGCGCTGGAACGGGTTGCCGGGCAACTGTACGGGGACGGCGCTGTGGAGCTTGGCTACGGCATGGACCTGTCAGGCGCCGCCGGTCGCGCCTTCCTGAGGTCCGTCGTCGAGCTTCATGACGACCTGATAAGCCGGCCGCAGACCGCCGCGCCGGTGTTCGTTCAAGGCTTGTTGGCGGACAGCATGGTGTCCCGGCTGCTGATGGCGATGCAGCCGCCTGCGGAGGAGGCCCGGAACACGGAAGCGGAGGGCCGGCTGGTCCGGGAATGCCGCGAACTGCTGGAGCGTCACGCCACAGAGGAACTCACGGTGCCCGATATCGCCGAGTGCCTTGGCGTTTCGGTCCGGACCCTGCAGACGGCACTGCGCGCCGAAACCGGGGCGACGCCGTCGGACCTGCTGCGGAGCATCCGGTTGGATCGCGCCCGCGAAATGCTCCTGGAAGCCGGCCCGCGTGAGCAAAGCGTGACGGCGGTTGCGGAGTCGTGCGGCTTCACGCACCAGGGGCGGTTCTCGGCGCTGTATCTGAAGACCTTCGGGGAGTTGCCGTCGGAGACACTGCGCCGCTAGCTACGCCTCCAGGACGTACGTCTTCAGGTCGTCCAGCGTCTGCTGCATGTGCGCGTCCATCGCGAGCCGCGCCTCGTTGGGGTTGCGGGATTCCAGCGCCGCGGCAATCTTCCGATGGTGTCCGATGGCGTGTTCCTGGATCTCCGCGAAAGCGGACGTCTCCCGGCGGCGTGCCTCCAGGACGCGGTGCAGGGGTTCGAACAGTACGGCCACGAAGACGTTGCCGGAGGCGTGCAGAATCACGTCATGGAAGGCCAGATCGGCTTCAACGAAACCGGCCAGGTCATTGTCCTCGTGGGAGGACTGCATCTTTGCCACATGCTCTTTGAGCGTGATGAGTTCGTCGTCTGAGATACGCTCGGCGGCCAGTTCGCAGGCGCCCGTCTCCAGCATGCGGCGGAGTTCGATCAACTGGATGGCCGCCGCGGCATCCTTGGTGCCCTCCGACGCTGCGCGCAGCACGGCCTCCAGGGATGCCCACTGATTCAGCGGATTCACGAACGTGCCCCGGCCTCGTTCGACGCTGAGGATCCGCTGCGCTTCCAGGGTCTTCATGGCTTCACGCACGGTCATGCGGCTCACCTCGTGCTTGGCGCTGAGCTCCAGCTCGCCCGGGACAACCGTGCCGGGTGGAAATTCGCCCGCGATGATCCGGTCCAGCAACTCATCAGCGACGACGCCAACCAGCGACTTGCGTGCCATGTAACCCCATTCCTGTATCCGCCCATCCTGCGCCCGGCTTCCCCGGGGCGAGATGGATGTCAGACATCTTACGCTGGCGGTGGCCAGCTGGTTTTCCAAAACTCCTGCAACGCTTCCGCACATTGTTGCGGTTGCTCCCAATGGACACTGTGGCCCGCCCCGGGAATGGCCTTCAGCCGGCGTCGCGGGTCCGCGTCCACAAACGCGGCCATCTGTTCCATGGACCGCACGCGGTCCGCTGTTCCGGCCAGCACCAGCAGCGGAGCGTGGACGCGCCCAGGTACTGAAGGTTCGACGCCGGTCATGGCCGCCTCGCCGCTCGGGCCCAGGACTTTGAACGGGATATCGAACCCGCGGCTGAGTAGTTCTTCGTCCTGGTAAGGCGGGTCGCCGTACCAGGCTGCCATGCATCGAACCTTGGTTCCGGCGTCGATGAAACCTTGTTTCCATTGCGCTTGCAGCATGGACCGGAAGCCTTCGTTGGGCGGCGCCGGAACCATGCCAACCAGCGTTAGGGTTGCCGTCAGCTGCGGGAAGCCGGCGGCAAGCGTCAGCGCCACGCTGCCACCCAGGGAGTGCCCCACCAGGTGAACGGGACCGCTGTGTTTGGCTTCTAGGGTCGCCGCCAAGGAGGCTGCCGCAGACTCCAGGGTCCATTCGAACTCCGGGGAGAGCACCTCGCCGGGGTGATAGCCGGGGAGGTCCGCAATCCATGCCGGGTATCCGGCGTCGAGCAGCTTTCCGGCCAGTGGTTCCCAGTAGGCGGATGTTGAGGCCCAGCCGTGGATCAGGACCGCCGGCGCCGTTTCACCTGCGGAAACAACAGGCGTGCGGATATCCACGGACGTGAACGGTGCTTCGCTGCCAGCCATGCACCCAGCCTAGTGACGCTGGTCTCCTTGCGCAGGCCGGGAGTGTTGTGTCACACTAATTCAAATGTTAGATGTCTGACATCTTACATTCACAAACCGCAGCAAAGATTTCCCACGATGGAGTGAACAGTGACCCTTGAAGCCGACGTTCTGGCCGCTTTCCCGGCGGAAGTCCAGATTCCTGCTCAGCTCGTGGCCGATGCCGTTGCCGCGTCCTCGGCAAGCAGCCCCCGCGTCCTGGTGGTCCTCGACGACGACCCCACAGGCACCCAATCCGTGGCAGATCTCGCAGTGCTGACCAGCTGGGATGTCGCTGACTTCACCTGGGCCTTCGCCCACATCCGTGACAACCAGACCAAGCCCGCCGTCTATGTGCTGACCAACACCCGTAGCCTGGACCCCGCAGAAGCCGCAGCCCGCAACGAGGAAATCGTCCGGAATGCGCTCGCGGCAGCCGCTTCTGCCGACGGACTGCGCCTGGGTTTCGTCAGCCGGAGCGACTCCACCCTCCGCGGCCACTACCCGCTGGAGCCGGACGTCATCGCCGCCACCGTGGCTGCTGAAACCGGCGAAACCACCGACGGCGTGGTGATCGTCCCCGCGTTCCCCGACGCCGGTCGCGTCACCATCGGCGGTGTGCACTACATGCGTGGGACCGGAGAAGATGCCGGTTCCCTCACCCCCGTTGCCGAGACGGAGTTCGCCAAGGACGCGAGCTTCGGCTTCGCAAATTCAGAGATGGCCAAGTATGTGGAGGAGAAGTCGCAGGGGCGGTTCCCCGCCAGCGACGTGATCGTCTTGGACCTGAACATCATCCGCGCCGGTGCTTCCGCCCAGGACCCCACCATCTCCGCGAAGGCCATCGCGGACGCCCTGGAATCCGCCACCAACTCCACCCCGATCGTGGCCGACATCGTCACCGAGAATGACTTCCGCGCCCTTGCTCTGGGCCTGGAGGAAGCAGAACGCCGCGGCAAGAAGCTCCTCTACCGCGTGGGTCCGCCTTTCGTCCGTGGACGCATCGGCCAGGAGATCCGCACCGCGCTGACCTCCGAAGAGGCCTTTGCGGGCAACACTCCCTCCACAGCCGGAGGCTTGATCGTTGTGGGTTCCCACGTGGGCGTCACCACGCGGCAACTCAACGACCTCACGGCACAGCACAGCTCGGCGAGGACCATCGAAATCGACGTCGAGAAGCTCATTGCCGGCACCAAAACCCAGGGCGAAGCAGAAGCCGAAGCGTACATCGGAACGGTAGTGGCCGACGTCGTGGATGCCCTCCGCAGCGGTGACGTGATCGTCCACACCAGCCGCCTGCTCATCAAGACCGACGACGCCGCAGCCAGCCTGAAGATCGCCCGCACCGTCTCCGCCGCCGTCGTGGCTGTCGTGAACCGCACGCTCAAGAGTTTCCCGCCGCGCTTCGTCATCGCCAAGGGCGGCATCACATCCTCGGACGTGGCCGCCCATGGCCTGGAAATCCGCCACGCGATAGTCCGCGGCCCCATGCTCCCGGGCATCGTCTCCCTGTGGGAGCCGGTGGACGGCCCTGCAAAAGGCATCCCGTACATCGTCTTCGCCGGCAACGTGGGCGACGACCAATCCCTGACCCAGGTCACCCGCAAGCTCAGCGCAACCTTCTAACAGCCAAAATTCAATGGAGAACACCATGACCAGCAGCAACTACACCGTCACCGTCCTGGGCCTTGGTGCCATGGGCCTGCCCATGGCAACCCGGCTCGCGTCCGAGCTGACTGTGCACGGCTTCGACATTGCCGAGCCCCGTCTGGAACTCGCCGCCGCGGCCGGTATCAAGACCTTCGCCTCGGCCCGCGAAGCTTCGCAGGACGCAGATGCGCTGCTGCTCGCCGTCCGCAACGGTGAGCAGCTCAACGACGTCCTGTTTGGCGAGAACGGTGTCGCTGCCGTTCTGAAGCCGGGCGCCGTCGTAATCCTGGGCAGCACGGTGGGAACTGAAGCCATCCCGGCGACGGTCGCCAAGCTTGCCGAGTACGGTGTTTCGCTGGTTGACGCTCCGCTGTCCGGCGGCCCCAAGCGTGCAGGTGAAGGCGATCTATTGATCGTGGTCGGAGCCGAGCCGGAGGCGCTAGAGAAGGCGCGCCCTGCCTTGGAATTGCTGGCCTCCACATTGAGCATCGTGGGCGACAAGCCCGGCGACGGCCAGGCCCTGAAGACCGTCAACCAGTTGCTCTGCGGAGTCCACATCGCTGCCGCCGCCGAGGCCATGGCCCTCGCGGACGCCCTCGGCCTCGACCAGGCCAAGACCCTCGCAGCCCTCGAAGCCGGAGCCGCCGGTTCCTTCATGCTCTCCAACCGTGGCCCGCGCATCCTCGAGGCCTACACCGAAGACGGCGCCGAGGTCCTCAGCCGCCTGGACATTTTCGTCAAGGACATGGGCATCGTAGGCAAGGCAACCCGGGCCGCCGGACTCGCCGCACCGGTTGCCGCTGCCGCCGAGCAGCTCTACCTGCTCGGCCAGGCCCAAGGCCTCGCCGCCGCTGATGACTCCGCCGTCATCAAGGTAGTAGCGCCCGCCAAGCGCACCGCTTAACCCCGGAGTTTTTGTACACCTAACGCCCTCATGGGGCGCCCTAAAGGTCATTAGCTGTACAAAAACTCCACCCACCCCAGAACGCGCGACGACGGCGATCCCCCCTTCGCCGTCGCCGCCACCTCCCGCCGGTCTGCTGTGCGCACCGGTTTGTCAAAGGAGACACCGCCCCAATGAACCCCCTCGTCAACTCCCTCATGGCCGGGGCCGCAGATGCCCCTGCCATCAAACCCGCAGTGGAGCTGGGAACACCGCTTCTGCTGACCATCGCCGCGGCAGGCATCGCCTTGCTGCTGGTCCTGATCATCCGCTTCAAGATCCAGGCATTCGTTGCCCTGCTCGCCGTCAGCATCCTGGTGGGCGTGGCTGCGCAGATTCCGCTCAAGGACATCTTCACGGTGGTGACCAACGGTGTTGGAAGCACCATGGGCAAGGTCGCCTTGTTGATTGCCCTCGGCGCCATCCTTGGCCGCATGATCGAGGTCTCCGGCGGCGTGCAGTCCTTGGCCACGCACTTCACGGAGAAGCTCGGTGCCAAGCGCGTTGCTGTCGCGTTGACGGCCGTCGGCTTCCTGGTCGCGATTCCGGTGTTCTTCGAGGTGGGAGTGATCGTCCTCGTTCCGATCGTTTACGCCTTCGCCAAAATCGCCAAGGTCCACCCCATCAAGTTCGGCCTGCCCATGGCTGGAATCATGCTGTCCATCCATGTGGCTGTTCCGCCGCACCCGGGCATCGTTGCCGGCGCCGGCGTATTCGGTGCCGACATCGGCCTGATCACCATGATCTCCCTGATCATCTGCATTCCCTTGGGCTTCCTGTCCTACTGGGTTGCCAGCATCATGAACCGCAAGGACTACGAACTCCTCCCCGGCGTGAAGCAGCAGGTTGAGGAATTCGGTTCCGATTCCCTGGTCCACGTGGGCCACGACGGTCCGGGTGCCCGCGCAATCGCCCCGCCGCGTCCGGGCCTGATCATGTTCCTGATCGCAGCGCCCATCGTGCAGATCCTTCTCGGCACCGTCGGCACACTGACCATCGCCAAGGACAACTACTGGTACGGCGTGGCTTCGTTCATCGGCAATCCGTTCTTCGCCCTCCTCGTCGCCGTTGCGTTGTCGTTCTTCCTGCTGGCTGTCCGCCGCAACTGGTCCCTCAAGGAAACAGGCGAGATTTTCGAGGGTGCCCTGCCGCCCATCGCTTCCATCCTGATGGTGGTTGCTGCCGGTGGCGTCTTCGGTGAAGTCCTCCGCACTTCCGGCATCGGAGCCGCGCTCTCCCACACCTTGGACAGCCTCGGCCTGCCCGTGATCGTGCTCGGCTTCATCATCTCGCTGGCCTTGCGCGCCGCACAGGGTTCGGCGACGGTTGCAATCGTCACGACGACGGGCCTGCTCACCTCAGCGGTCATGGAGGGCGGGTACTCGCCGGCGCAGATCGCAGTGATCGTGATTGCCATCGGCTTCGGCGCGCTCGGCCTGTCCCACGTGACCGATGCCGGCTTCTGGACCGTGATCCGCTACTACGGCCTCACGGTCTCCGACGGCCTCAAGACCTGGACCGTTCTGACCACCATCCTGGGCCTGGCCGGCTTCGTCCTGACGTACGTTGCCTGGATCCTGGTAGGAGGGCTGGCCCACTGATGCGCACGAAACTCGACCACCTGGTCACTTCCGCGCTGGCCACCGGCTCTGCTGTTCCAGCCTTCACCTGCTACGACTTCACCACGGCGCTTGCCGTCGTGTCAGCTGCAGAGGAAGCCCGCCTTGGCGTAATCCTGTTGGTGGCGCCGAAAACCGCGTCCACCGCCAACGGCCTGCGGCTCATCACTGCCCTCCGGGGCTTGGCGGACTCCGCGACCGTCCCGGTGTCCGTCCAGCTGGACCATGCTTCAGATCTGAACGTCATCCTGGAAGCCGTGGCTGCCGGAGCTGATGCCGTCCTGGCCGATGGCTCATCCAAGCCGCTCAAGGACAACATCCACCTGGTCCGCGAGGTCCGTGCCGCGCTGGACGCGACGGGCCATGCCGACGTCGTGATCGAAGCGGAGTTGGGCGGACTGGCCGGCGACGAGGACCGCGCGTTCGGGTCATCAACGCCCGACGCCGGTGCTTCCGTCCCCGGTCTCACCGACCCGGAGCAGGTGGCCGGCTTCGTGGAGCAAACGGGTGCGCAATTGCTCGCTGTTGCCGTGGGAAACGTCCACGGCAAGTACACGGGTGAGCCCAACATCCGGTGGGATGTGTTGCAGGATGTCGCTGCACGGACAGAGGTCCCTCTGGTGCTCCACGGCGCCTCCGGAATCCCGGCCAGTGAGCTTGCCAAAGCTTCCGGAATGCAGGTAGGCAAAGTGAACTTCAACACGGAGCTGCGGACCGGGATTCTGGCCACGTTGGAGTCGGAAACAGCGGCGTACCGGGCAGACGGCGAGAATCTCCAGGGATTGCTGGCCCGGTGGAACGGTTCGGCAGCATCCTTTGCCGGCGCCACGCTTGAGTTGCTCAGCGCCTGACACCCAGCGCAGGAACACGGGGAGGCTAGGATCAGACCATGATCCTGGCCTCCCTGATTTTTGCGACGCTTGCCGCCCTTCTTCACGTCTACATCTTCACCATGGAGTCCATCACCTGGACCAAGCCAGCTACGTGGAAGACATTCAGCATCACGTCCCAGGCCGAAGCGGATACCACCAAGTCCATGGCGTACAACCAGGGCTTCTACAACCTCTTCCTCGCCATCGGTGCATTGGTCGGGATTGTCGCAGTGGCCATGGGTGCACCCCAGGTCGGTTGGACCCTCGTCTTCAGCAGCTGCGGCTCGATGCTTCTTGCGTCTCTGGTCCTCGTGGCGAGCGGTAAGAAGTACCTCCGGGCAGCGACCATCCAAGGCACGACGCCGCTGCTCGCCGTCGTGCTTGGCATCCTGGCCGTAACGCTGGGCTAGTGTTCCGGCGGGCCTGCCTGGGCTGCGGCGTCGTCCATCCACAGCACTTCCCAGTGGTGGCCGTCGAGGTCCCTGAAGGCCCGGCTGTACATGAAACCGAGATCCTGCGGGTCATAGGTTTCTGAGCCGCCGGCTTCCAGGGCTTTGCCTGCCAAAGCATCCACGTCTTCCCGGCTGTCGGCCGAAATGGCGACGATGGCCGCCGTCGAATTCCTGGTATCCGCGATGGGCTGCTTGGTGAACTGGCTGAACTTGTCGTGCGTAAGCAGCATTGTGTAGATCGTGTCGCTGAAAACCACGCATGCCGCGGTTTCGTCGGTGAAGTTCGGGTTGATCGTGTAGCCAAGTGCTGTGTAGAAAGCCTTGGAAGCCTCGAGGTCGCTGACAGGAAGATTCACGAAAATGGACGTAGTCATGCGTCTGATCCTGCCGTTGTTTCGGCGTCCCGTCCAGACTTGAAATGCGACCATGTGGACAGGGCGGAAGCCACCCTGCTGGCTCCGCTGCTCCGCGAGGCGGACAATGGAGTCAGCACACTGGGAGTCAGCACGCAGGTGCCGGCCCGGTAGGGAGAGCCATGGAGCGGGAGGCGTTTCCTGCGGTCAGCCCAACGGCTGCGCAGAGGGATCCAGTGATCGACCTTGTCCGATTCACGTGCCTGCTGCTGGTGGTCGCAGCCCACTGCATGATGGTGAGCCCCGTTTTGCACAAGGATGGGACAGTCGAGACCCGGAACGTCCTCATGGAGCAAGCCTGGTTCACGCCTGTGCTCTGGGTCCTGATGATCGTTCCGCTCTTCTTTGTCCTTGGCGGTGTTACCGGCCTCCAGTCGTGGCGGCGGTTGAGAACGGCCGGCGGGACAGGATTCGACTTCGCCCAGCTGCGCCTCCTGCGATTGGTGCGTCCCGCCATGGCCCTGCTCGCCGTCATGTGGGGAGGGTTGTGGATCGCGCTGCTGCTGGGTGTCCATCCGCAAGTCATCCAGCTGATGACTGCCGGAGCTGCGATGCCGTTGTGGTTCCTCGCCGCGTACCTCACGGCCCAGCTGAGCATCCCCCTCTTGGCAAGATTCCATGAACGTGCACCGCTGCTGACTTTCGGGGCTCTGGTGGCCTTCATCATCGCCGTCGATTCCCTCCGCGGCGCCATTCCCGTGCTGGCGTTTACCAACATGATTTTCGTATGGTGCGCCGTGCAGCAGCTGGGATTCTTCAAGGCCGACGGCTTCTTCGAACACCGGAGCCGCACCTGGCTGGTGGGCGCCATCATCTGCAGCAATCTCCTCCTGGGACTTGTCACCGGAGTCGCTGTGTATCCGGGGAACATGGTGGTGAACATCAACCCACCCAACTTGTGCCTGCTTCTGCTGGGCATTTCCCAGACAGCCACCCTGCAACTGCTGGGTCCAGGGCTGCGGTGGCTCGCTGACGTCCGGTGGATCCGTGCCGGGATCGCTGTGGCGGGACGCCGCTCCATGACCGTTTATCTATGGCATCTCCCCCTCCTGGTTGGCATGGCCGGTTTGTTGTTGCTCACCGACGTGCCCAGGCCGGTGGCCGAGACCGCAGAGTGGTGGTGGGCCCGCATTCCCGTCTTCATCGCCGTGGTTGCACTGCTCGTCCCGGTGACGATGCTTTTCGGCCGGCTTGAGGATCGTCCCATGGCAGCAAGCCATGCTCGAGGCCCGGGGCGGGCCGCCGTGGTGACGGCCGCCGTCGTGGTCTTTATCCCAGTGGCGGACGCCGCCTTCAACGGACTGACGCTCGCGTTGCTGGGTGGGGGAGCGGCGTGCTTCGCGCTGTCTGTCCTGCTTTTGGGCAGGGTTCCGACGCCGGTCCCCCCGGCGGCGGAGGCAGAACCTGCGGAAGCGCGGCAGGCGACCCCGGCCACGTTGCCAGCACACGATTTACGTGCCAATCTCGAACCATGACCGAGAATACGGATTCACTGGCCGAGTCGTTCCGCCCCGGCGTTACTACATTGCGCAACGACAAGTTCCACCGCTACGAGTTACACGTAGACGGGGAGTTGGCGGTGATTTCACAGTTCCTGGACAGGCCCGGTCACATCGACTTCATCCACACGGAGACGAAACCCCAATTCAAGGGCCAAGGACTGGCGAACGTTCTGGCACACTTCGCCCTGGATGACGTCGTGGCGTCGGGGAAGCGCATCATTCCGCATTGCCCGTTCATTGCCGGTTACCTGAAAAGGCACGAGGGATATGAACAGGACGTCGACTGGCCGAAAGAAAAGCCTACGGTTGACGCGGAGCCTGACAACAACTGACCGCGCCGGGTCAGTCGGCCCGCCCTCTCGGCGAATGCGGCCTTCGTCGCGGCGAGACTGACGTGACCGTTGCTGAAGCCCAGTAGCCCAGGCCTGGTCGCGATGACCGTGGAAGCCAATCCAGCCGCGCATCCGAGAGCGCCACGATGGCGTCGTGTTCGTCAACAACTTCCTGGCCGCGGCACCACGCCCTGACCTGCATGGCACTTACCAGGCTGCCGCCGTGGACATGGTCCGACTCCGTGACGCGGTAGGAGAAACTCCGCATGACGCCTTCGCCCGGGGCCAGGGAGCCGACTGACAGATGGCGACGGTCCGGGCTGGAGGTATAAACCAGGGGCTCCATGGCCTCGTTGGTGAAGGACCGCGGAATAAGACGAATGTTACGAAGATGGCACGTGGAGTCGTTCATGATCCATGCCGTGAAGATCACCGTCTCACCGGGGACGGCCGTGCACTTGTCCGCGCCGTGGATCAATGTGATGCATTTCGCTTGCGCAACCAGCGGCCGGTTGCCGTGATGCCGGAAGTGCGAAAACGGTGTTTTCGCACTTCGCGAGTGGATTGCGGTGCCCGCGGAGACGCTCCGGACCGCCCTCGACAATGAAGACCGCCCTTTGAAACGCGCTAGTCGTCGCACTTCGCCGGAGTTGTGAAACTTCATGCCTGATTAGTGGTGGCGGGAACAGTTTTATGTCGCTTATTCGACGAAACTTTTCGCCCCTTATAGTCCTAAGTAACCTGTGATTCAAGTCAAGATGCAATCTGGTGTCACACTATTGTTTATGGATCAAGTATTAATGTCCGGGGCCGGTGGGGCGTCCCCAACTTTGGCTGCCGAAAATGACAGCGATCCCCATATCCTGAACCTTGTCCGCCAGGGCGTCACGGACGCCTTTGACACCCTCTACAAGCGGCACGTCCAGATCGCCCACTACGTCGCGCGCACACAGTCCGACAACCCCAGCGACGCCGATGATGTCGTCGCAGAGGCCTTTGCCACCATCTTCCAGTCCTTGAAGGACGGCAAAGGCCCCAAGGAGTTTTTCCGTTCGTACCTCCTGACGGTGGTGCGGCGTACAGCGCATGAACGCAACCGAAAAGCCAGACAAACGCAAACTGCAGCGGATGACGCCATCCTGGACGCGGCTGTCCATGATGACGATCCCGTGGTTGGCGATCTTGAGTCGAGCATCATGGCCAATGCCTTCAAATCGCTGCCGGAGCGTTGGCAGGCCGTTCTCTTCCACCTTGATATCGAGGGATTGAAGCCGGCCGCTGTTGCCCCGCTGGTGGGCCTCACGCCGAACGGCGTCTCATCCTTGGCCATCCGGGCCAGGGAAGGTTTGCGTCAGGCCTACCTGCAACACCACATCAGCCGCAGCGTTGACCAGGCCTGCGACGAATTTGCCAGCCAGCTCGGCAAGTATGTGCGCAATGCCCTCAAACGCACGTCCAAGGAAAAAGTGGGTGCCCACTTGGAAGACTGCGCCAAGTGCACCGCGTTGTTGATGGAACTCAATGACGTCCAGGGCGGCCTGCGTGCCATCCTTTTCCCCTTGGTTGCGGGCGTTGCCTTTACCCCGGCAGCTGCCGCAGCGGTCGGGTGGCCAGGAGCCGGTGTCGCAGCGGGCGGCGGCAAGGCCGCCGTCGTTGGCCTTCACGGAGTCAGCCAATCCTGGAAAATCCCGGCGGCCATGGTGGTGGGTGCCGCAGCTCTGGCGGGGGTCATCACCTGGTTCCTGCAACCCGAACCCGGTCCCGCTTCTGTAGTTGTTGCAGAATCTCCTGCCAGTATTCCGGCGGCCGAGGAAACGGCGCCGGCCCCGGTTCCAAGCAGCAGTGCGTCGCCTGAACCCAGTGCCATTGTGGAGCCGCCCCTCCTCCCTGTCGTTGCCCCAACGGCTGTGCCATCTTTGGCTCCCAGTCAACCTCCCGCCGTCGTGGTTCCGCCGGAAGAGCCGTCGGGAAGGCGCGCTGTTGTCGTAGACCCGGGCGTCATCTATTCGACGACGGCGCCGCAGGCCACCGCTTCGGCGGCACCCTTGACGCAAACGGTTGAGGCGACGTTCTCGGCCAGCCAGGGACCAAGCCCCCTTGAACGCGACCTTGGCGTCCAGTTTTCCCTGGCCGGGGATGGTTCGCCGACATCCGGAGAAGTGGTCTTTGCCCTGCCGGCGGACGCTACTTTCATAGCAGGGAAGACGGTGGTGCCGGAGGGCTGGGAGTGCAGCGCATCCGAGGCTCGCCGGATCCGGTGCACCACAGCCACGCTTGACCCGCAGCAGTTGACCTTTGTCGTCGCCGTGACCCTGCCTGACGGTGCGGAGAGCGGAACCCTGGACTACCAGTTCAGCGGGCAAGGAATCGTGCCGAAGACGTTCACCAATACCTTTCATTAAGGCGCCCGAAAGTCATTAAGGCGCCCGAAAGGGCTGTTCTTGGCGGCTTGAAAAAATTCTTGCTGATTTCGCGTCACGATTCGTGAGTTTCGCCCACTAAGAAGTTGGGTGCTCTATGCCGTGGTGCTGTCAGGAAAATTTGGCGCTTTTCTGCGTCACGAATGGTTGTGGAAGCACACAAGGCAACTGGGAGTAGCCTTCCGCATTTCACAGCCATCACGCGAGGATTCCAAGCTCGACCGGATCCCAGGCGTGGTCCAGACAGGCAAGAGAGCCAATGAAACATTCATATCCACGAAAGCTGTTGGCGGGTGCGCTCGCTACAGCCATAATTTCCCTGGGAGTGGGTGGTGCCATGGCGCCGCCAGCCCTGGCAACCACGCCGGGAACCCCAGGCGTCACCCAGCCAGGGACGCCGGTCTACACGGAGGATTTCTCCAACCAAAACGCGACAAGTAATGCCATCAGCCTCCTGAACTACACCGGAGGCGCCGCCGCCGCCAATGAGACGTACACGGCCGATACCCCGTATACGCCCGCCGGCGGGCAGTGCGACGGATGGATCCTCAACTCTTCAACACCAACGCCGCCAACCGACCTGGGTTGCTACAGGAACCAACCGGCAGGCTGGAACCAGATCCGGTCCATGGCTCAGGCGCTTGGCCTCGCTCAAGGCCAAACTGCTGCCCAAGCCGCCAGCAACCAGGCTCTCTCCGAGTACACCAACGCAAGCTCCGGCTTGATCGATCCCGGCGTGATGTTCCGGACGACAAAGAATTCCATCCCAGCCGTATCCGGCCACTACTACGCTGTCTCGGCGTACTTTGCGGAGGTTAACTGCCACGCGGCGCACGCCAGCGAGACTTTCAGCCTCCTGGTCAACGGCACTCCGATCGTGCTGGGGACGGGTCTCGACCCCTGCGGCGGCAGCACCTCGCCGGAAGTCCAGGTCACCAAGCTGCAGTCCGGCGCGTTCAAGATTCCCGAGGGCACCTCGCCATCGTTGGGCTTGGAGCTTCGCAACGAAGCAACCACCGGGTCGGGCAACGATGTGACCTTCGACCTTCCCCAGATCGTGGATGTAACGCCGCAGCTGGACAAAGCTTTCACGCCTGCCCTCATCGGGCCGGGTGGAACCTCCACGGTTACCCTGACCGTAACCAACACTGACGACGTCAAGGCCAAGAGCGACTGGTCCATTACGGATACCCTTCCGGCCGGGCTGGTTGTCGCAGCTACCCCCAACATTGGCGGGACCTGTGTCCAGGCTGCGGGGACTGCCCCGTTCGTCAAGACCGCTGCTGCTGGCGGTAATTCCATCTCCGTCACCGGTGGCGACCTCGCTGCAGGCATCGAGTCCTGCACCATCACGGTTGACGTCACATCGGATACCGAAGGAACGTACGTCAACGGTCCGGATAACATCGTCACCAACCTGAACCCGCCGGCAGACGCGACGCTCATTGTGCGTGCCCCCCGGATTACCTTGAGCAAGGCCCTGGACGCTCCGCGACTGTCTGATGCTGATCAGTTCACCATGGAGATCCGTTCGGGCTCTGCCACCGGCCAGGTTGTCAGCAACCCCGCCAACTCCACCACCAGTGGTTCCGGCTCCACCGTTTCCACCGGAACCGGCACCACGGGGAAGTACGTCGCTGACACTGGTGCCAGCTACTACCTGACCGAGTCGGGTGGCTCCAACTTGACCGATTACGCGAAGACCATCACCTGTACAGATGCCAACGGACTGCAGGCCAATCTGCCAAGCGGCGTTGCATTTGAGGGATCCCTGGCGCTGGTACCTGTGGCCGGCGCCGACATTGACTGCGTGCTGACCAACACCGCGCAGTCGGCTCCTTCGATGACGTTCACCAAGAGCGCGGACGCGTCCGGGATTCAGTCGCCGGCTGTAGTGGGCGACAAGATCACCTACACGTTCACGGCTACCAACACCGGAAATGTGGCGTTGACGGATGTTGTCATCACCGATCCGCTGGCTGGCCTCTCCACCCTGACGTACAGCTGGCCCGGCACCCCGGGTACTCTGCTTCCGGGCGAGACTGTCACCGCGATGGCAACCTACTCCATCACGCAGGCGGACATCGACGCAGGACACGTAGCCAACTCGGCCACCACCTCGGGTAATCCTCCGACCGGTCCGCCCGTCATCCCGCCGCCCGGCACCACCGACACTCCGCTGACTCCTGGCCCCGCCATGGAATTTAGCAAGTCGGCCGATGCATCCGACATCCAGAACCCGTCCGTCGTCGGCGACATCATCACCTACACCTTCACGGCGAAGAACACCGGCAACGTGAAGTTGAGCAACGTTTCCATCAATGACCCGCTGGCTGGCCTGTCGGCTCTGGTTTACTCCTGGCCGGGCACTCCGGGCGAGTTGCTCCCGGGCCAGACCGTCACGGCTACGGCAACGTATGCCATCACCCAGGCGGACATCGACGCCGGTCACGTTGCGAACACGGCAACCACCACGGGAACCCCTCCCACCGGTCCTGCCGTGACCCCGCCCCCTGCGGGCACCGATACACCGCTGACTCCTGGCCCGGCCATGGAGTTCACCAAGACGGCGGACGCATCCGAGGTCCAGTCGCCTTCGGTAGTTGGCGACAAGATCACCTACACGTTCACGGCGAAGAACACCGGCAATGTGAAGTTGAGCAACGTCTCAATCACGGATCCGCTGGCTGGTCTTTCGGCTTTGGCCTACAACTGGCCGGGCACCCCGGGTGAACTGCTTCCCGGTCAGACGGTGACGGCTACGGCAACGTATGCCATCACCCAGGCGGATATCGACGCCGGTCACGTGGCTAACAGCGCCACGACGACGGGTACTCCTCCGTCCGGTCCTCCGGTGACGCCTCCTCCGGGAACGACGGACACTCCGTTGACCCCGGGTCCGGCCATGGAGTTCACCAAGTCGGCTGACTCCTCAGCTGTTCAGAACCCCACCAAGGTGGGTGACGTGATCACGTACTCCTTCTCCGCGAAGAACACGGGCAACGTCACGCTGAAGAACGTCTCCATCTCGGATCCGCTGGCTGGTTTGTCTGCCCTGGCATACAACTGGCCGGGCACCCCGGGTGAACTGCTTCCGGGCCAGACCGTGACGGCTACGGCAACCTACGCGGTGACGCAGGCGGATATCGACGCCGGCCATGTCGCCAACAGCGCCACCACCACTGGTACTCCTCCGTCCGGTCCTCCGGTCACGCCCCCTCCGGGAACGACGGATACCCCGTTGACCCCGGCTCCGGCGATGGAGTTCACCAAGTCGGCGGATGCCTCCGGCATCCAGAACCCTTCTGTTGCAGGTGACATCATCACCTACACGTTCACGGCCAAGAACACGGGCAACGTGAAGTTGAGCAACGTTTCCATCACTGACCCGCTGGCTGGTCTGTCAGCTTTGGCTTACACCTGGCCGGGTACTGCCGGTGAGTTGCTTCCGGGCCAGACCGTCACGGCTACGGCAACGTATGCAATCACCCAGGCTGATATCGACGCCGGTCATGTCGCCAACAGCGCCACGACGACGGGTACTCCGCCGTCCGGTCCTCCGGTGACGCCTCCTCCGGGAACGACGGATACCCCGTTGACCCCTGCTCCGGCGATGGAGTTCACCAAGACGGCGGACGCCTCCGGTATCCAGAACCCGTCCGTAGTAGGTGACCGCATCATCTACACCTTCACGGCGAAGAACACCGGCAACGTGAAGTTGAGCAACGTTTCCATCACTGACCCGCTGGCTGGTCTGTCGGCTCTGGCTTACACCTGGCCGGGAACTCCCGGTGAGTTGCTTCCGGGCCAGACCGTCACGGCTACGGCAACGTATGCCATCACGCAGGCGGATATCGACGCCGGCCATGTCGCCAACAGCGCCACCACCACTGGTACTCCGCCGTCCGGTCCTCCGGTCACGCCTCCTCCGGGAACGACGGACACCCCGTTGACCCCGGCTCCGGCGATGGAGTTCACCAAGTCTGCTGACTCCTCGGCGATCCAGGATCCGTCGGTTGTGGGTGACATCATCACCTACACGTTCACGGCCAAGAACACCGGCAACGTCACGTTGAAGAACGTTTCCATCACTGACCCGTTGGCTGGGTTGTCTGCCCTGAGCTACGTTTGGCCGGGCACTCCGGGCGAGCTGCTTCCGGGTCAGACGGTGACGGCTACGGCAACGTATGCCATTACCCAGGCTGACATCAATGCAGGTCATGTGGTGAACTCGGCCACGACGACGGGCACCCCGCCTGTTGGTCCTCCGGTGACGCCTCCTCCGGGAACGACGGACACTCCGTTGACCCCGGCTCCGGCCATGCAGTTCACCAAGTCAGCTGATACGTCGGCCGTCAAGGATCCTTCCATGGTCGGTGACGTGATCACGTATACCTTCACGGCGAAGAACACCGGCAACGTGAACCTGAGCAACGTTTCCATCACGGATCCCTTGGCTGGGTTGTCCGCCCTGAACTACGTTTGGCCGGGTACTCCGGGCGAGCTGCTTCCGGGCCAGACCGTCACGGCTACGGCAACGTATGCCATCACCCAGTCGGATATCGACGCCGGTCATGTCGCCAACAGCGCCACCACCACTGGTACTCCGCCGTCCGGTCCTCCGGTCACGCCTCCTCCGGGAACGACGGACACTCCGTTGACCCCCGAGCCGGGCATGGAGTTCACCAAGACGGCGGATGCCTCGGCAATCCAGAACCCCACCAAGGTGGGCGACGTGATCACGTATTCCTTCTCCGCGAAGAACACGGGCAACGTCACGCTGAAGAACGTGACCATCACGGATCAGTTGGCTGGTCTCTCGGCTTTGGTCTACTCCTGGCCGGGCACCGCAGGCGAGCTGCTTCCGGGCCAGACCGTGACGGCTACGGCAACGTACGCGGTGACGCAGGCGGATATCGAGGCGGGCCACGTTGCGAACTCGGCCACCACTACTGGTACTCCTCCCACCGGTCCTCCGGTGACGCCTCCTCCGGGAACGACGGATACCCCGTTGACCCCTGCTCCGGCGATGGAGTTCACCAAGTCGGCGGATGCCTCGGCTGTTCAGAACCCCGCCGAAGTGGGCGACGTGATCACTTACACGTTCACGGCGAAGAACAGTGGCAACGTCACGCTGAAGAACGTGGCAATCACGGATCCGTTGGCTGGCTTGTCGGCGTTGACGTACACCTGGCCCGGTGCTGCAGGAATCCTGCTGCCCGGTGAGACGGTGACGGCTACGGCAACCTACGCGGTGACGCAGGCGGATATCGACGCCGGCCATGTCGCCAACAGCGCCACGACGACGGGCACCCCGCCTGTTGGTCCTCCGGTCACGCCTCCTCCGGGAACGACGGACACCCCGTTGACCCCGGCTCCGGCCATGCAGTTCACCAAGACGGCGGACGCCTCCGGTATCCAGAACCCCACCAAGGTGGGTGACATCGTCAAGTACGCATTCACGGCAAAGAACACGGGCAACGTCACGTTGAAGAACGTGACCATCACGGATCAGCTGGCTGGGTTGTCGGCTCTGAGCTACAACTGGCCGGGTACTCCGGGTGAGCTGCTTCCGGGTCAGACGGTGACGGCTACGGCAACGTATGCCATCACCCAGGCGGATATCGACGCCGGTCACGTGGCTAACAGCGCCACGACGACGGGCACTCCTCCGTCCGGTCCTCCGGTGACGCCTCCTCCGGGAACGACGGATACCCCGTTGACCCCGGCTCCGGCAATGGAGTTCACCAAGTCTGCCGATGATTCCGCAGTTCATGACCCGTCGAAGGCCGGTGACCTGATCACTTACACCTTCACGGCGAAGAACACCGGCAACGTCACGTTGAAGAATGTGGTCATTGATGATCCCCTGGCTGGCCTCTCGGCTTTGACGTACAGCTGGCCCGGTGCAGCAGGAACCCTGCTTCCCGGTGAGACAGTGACGGCTACGGCAACGTACGCCATCACCCAGGCGGACATCGACGCCGGCCACGTCGCCAACTCGGCCACGACCACGGGCACTCCTCCCGTTGGTCCGCCGGTAACGCCGCCTCCGGGTGAAACGGACACTCCGTTGACCCCGGCTCCGGGCATGGAGTTCACCAAGACGGCTGACGACTCCGCTGTTCACTCGCCTTCCAAGGTCGGTGACCTGATCACTTACACCTTCACGGCGAAGAACACAGGGAACGTCACGTTGACCAACGTCTCCATCGACGACCCCCTGGCTGGACTCTCTGCGCTGAGCTACACGTGGCCCGGTGCAGCAGGAACCCTTCTTCCGGGTCAAACGGTGACGGCTACGGCAACGTATGCCATCACCCAGGCGGACATCAATGCCGGTCACGTCGCCAACTCGGCCACCACCACGGGAACTCCTCCTACCGGTCCATCGGTGACGCCTCCTCCGGGTACCACGGACACTCCGTTGACCCCGGCGGCAGGTTTGGAGTTCACCAAGACGGCTGACGCTTCTGCGGTAGGTGATCCCACCCATGTGGGTGATCTGATCACTTACACGTTCACGGTGAAGAACACCGGAAACGTTCCGCTGAAGGGCGTTGTGGTCAACGACTCCATGCCTGGTCTGTCTGCCTTGAACTACGCCTGGCCCGGTGATGCGGGAGTCCTGCTCCCCGGCCAGACGGTGACGGCTACGGCGACGTACGCCATCACGCAGGCGGATATCAACGCAGGCAAGGTGGCCAACACGGCAACTGCCACCGGCATTCCGCCCGCGGGACCGCCGGTGAGCACGCCACCTGCAACGGCTGAAGTGACCTTCCCACCGACCGTCCCGCCGGCCGCGCCGTCGGCGTCGGCGTCGGATCAGTCCGGAGGGTCGCTGGCCAGCACTGGTGTTGTTCTCACCGTGCTGCCCATCAGCCTTCTGGTGGTTGGCGCGGGTCTCTTCCTGTTCCTCGCTGGGCGCCGCAAGCGTTCCGAGGCCTAGGTAGCAGTGTGCGTGGCAGCCGGGTTCACAGCCCGGCTGCCACGCACACGTCCGTTCATTTACACATCACGAAAGATCCAGGTAGCCATCACATGAAGAAATCAGTCGCGGGCCTCGTGGGCGTGCTGGTTGCAGTCTCGGCACTGTCCGCTTGCTCTTCGCCGCAAAGCAGCGAAGCGGGCAATCCGCCGTCGTCGACCACAACCCAAGCCGCCACCACAGGCGAGGCAAAGCCGGCGAACCCGGGCACTGGCATCATCGAGGCAACCTCCATGACCTCCTGTGACACGGCGTCCGGGAAGGTGACGGCCAAAGGGACGGTGACTCCTCCGGCCCGTGCCAAAGGAGCAGTCAAGATCACCGTCAGCTGGGTGGATTCAAAGACTTCTGCCGTGC
The DNA here is from genome assembly GCF_040560085.1 of Paenarthrobacter sp. CC6. NCBI lineage: Bacteria > Bacillati > Actinomycetota > Actinomycetes > Micrococcales > Micrococcaceae > Paenarthrobacter > Paenarthrobacter sp. CC6. The sequence goes on from NZ_JARDAN010000029.1 coordinate 29,391, forward strand.
TCGCCCGTGGAGAGCAGACCTTCAAGGATGCCGCAGCAGACAAAGCTCTCGACTGGACCATCAACGCAGAAGTCTCCAAGCCAGGGGTGGACGTCAAGTGCGTCCTCGGGGCCACGGTGCTCTAGCGCGCGGCTCCAGCAGCCGGTCTCAAGCAGCCGGGACCGCTGTTCCTTTGGAGAAGCGGCCAACCAGGTATCCACTACCCGGTTGGCCGCTTTTTTTGCCACTGGATGGCATGCCAAAAGAGAAGCCCTGCCGTGAGCAGAACGCCGCCCAGGAGCGCGTAAGGAGCGTTCGACAACATCATGTACGTGAACTGGGCCGTTGAGGCAGATTGATACGGCGCCGGAGCGGGCCCGACCAATGCCGCGGCAGCGGTGGCAATGGCCCAGATCCCCACCCACAGCAAGCCTGCGTCAAGAACCCAGAGGGCGATGATGAAGGGGTTCACGGACAGGCGCCTGGGCGGCGGGCCTGCTGTCTCCGGAACATGCGGGCTGACTGCCTGTACGGCATTGCCATGCTCGTCGATTTCGCGGAAACCGATCCGCTCGTGAACGTGGTCTTTCATGGGTCCCCCAACCGCGGAATGTCCTTGTTCCTGCACTCTACTCCCCGTAGATCCGAGGTTGGGGTACCGGCTCCTGAAGGACCTAAATACCCGCCGTCTCCGCCGAAAGCGGCCGTATTCTCCACGCAAAACCCCGTCCGGAAAAGTCAATGACGGAGTGATCTTGCAGTTGTGGACCCAGAAACCGTCTTCCGAGCGAAATAGGTCACAAAAGTTTGACGCAAAGGCTTACCTAAGTAAGGCTTACCTTGCTAACAAGCGCCCCAACGCAAACGGAAGGAAGCTGACGTGACGTCACCCAGTGTCGAAGAGCGGATCGCTCAGGAACCGGATTTTGGTTCCAAGGTGGAGCTGGCCCTCGCTGCCACAAACCAGCTGTTCAACGCCCGCAATTCGCCCAGCTACGTGGCGCAGGTGCTTCAGGGAGTCAACGCCGTCTCCACCAAGGTCCAACGGACCGCCCGGCCCTTCACTGGTGTGGGGCATGCAGATCTCAAAGCGAAGGTCGGCGCGGTTGACCTTGAGCGTCCGTTGCCTGACACCGCTGCCGCCCTTGAGGAACTCGATGAGCTTTACCTCAAGGACGCTGTCTACTTCCACGACTCCCGCTACGCAGCGCACTTGAACTGCCCCGTGGTCATCCCCGCCTTGGTGGGTGAAGCAGTGCTCTCGGCCGTGAACTCTTCCATGGACACCTGGGACCAGAGCGCCGGCGCCACCATGATCGAACGCCGCCTTATCGATTGGACCGCGGAGCGCATCGGCTTCGGCGCGGAGTCCGATGGCGTCTTCACCTCAGGTGGCAGCCAGTCCAATTTCCAGGCCTTGCTGATCGCCCGCAACCACGCCGTCTCCAAGCTGCGGGCCGCGAACGGGGACGCCCGCCTGCCGCACCTTTTGGACCGGCTGCGGATCTTCACCTCCGCGGACAGCCACTTCAGCATCCAGAAGTCGGCTTCCATGCTGGGCCTCGGTTTCGACGCCGTCATCGCGATTCCTACTGCCGAAGACCACCGCATGGACCCCGCCGCGCTTGCGGCCGCTTTGGCGGAAGCTCACGACGCCGGTCTGGTACCCATGGCCGTCGTGGCCACCGCCGGGACCACGGACTTCGGCTCGGTTGACCCGCTCTCCGAGCTCGCCGCATTGGTCCGCGCCTACGATTCCTGGCTGCATGTCGATGCGGCCTACGGCGGAGGCCTGATCGTTTCCGGGCGTTACCGGCACCTTTTGGACGGTATCCACCTGGCCGATTCCGTCACTGTGGACTTCCATAAGACCTTCTTCCAGCCGGTCAGCTCCAGTGCAGTCCTGGTCCGTAACGGTTCCATGCTTGGCCACGTCACCTACTACGCGGACTACCTCAACCCTGAGAGCGCCGCGAAGGCCGAGATCCCCAACCAGGTGGACAAGAGCATCCAGACCACACGCCGTTTCGATGCCCTGAAGCTATGGCTCACGCTGCGCATCATGGGTGCGGACGCCATTGGTGCGCTCTTCGACGAGGCCATTGACCTGACGGGCCGCGTGGGCATGCTGCTGGCTGACGACCCTGAATTCGAGCTCGCGGCAGCACCGCAGCTGAGCACCCTCGTGTTCCGGTACCGCCCCGAGGTTGAGGGTTCACGACTGGCCGAAGACGCGGCAGACATCCTCAACCCAGCCATCCGTGCGGCCATCTTCGCCTCGGGTGAGGCTGTCGTTGCCGGAACCAAGGTCGCCGGACGCCACTACCTGAAATTCACCCTCCTCAACGCTGAAGCCAGCCTGGGGGACATCCACGAAATCATCGAACTGATCCGCAGGACCGGCGCCAGCCTCCTCGCAAACACCACGGAGGAAGCAGCATGAGCACCCCTGACAACGGCAGGATCTACGACGTCGCTGGCATCGGCGTCGGGCCCTTCAACCTGGGGCTGGCCGCGCTGAGCGAGCCGCTGGAAGACTTGGACTGCGTGTTCCTGGACCGCCGTGAGTCCTTCGACTGGCACCCGGGCATGATGCTTGAGCCGGCGCACTTGCAGGTTCCTTTCATGGCTGACCTCGTCACACTTGCCGACCCGACGTCGCCTTTCTCTTTCCTGAACTTCCTGAAGCAGACGGGCCGTTTGTACCGCTTCTACATCCGGGAGAATTTCTACCCGTTGCGCGCCGAGTACAACCAGTACTGCCAGTGGGTCGCGGGCCAGCTTGAGTCCGTTCGTTTTAGCACGGATGTGCTGGATATCAGCTACGACGACGGCGTGTACCGCCTTTCGGTGCAGGGACCGGATGGCGCTGAGGTGCTTCGCGCCCGTCGACTGGTCCTTGGCACCGGAACGTCCCCGTACATTCCGGACTCCTGTGCAGGAATAGTGCACGCCGGGGGACTCGTCCTCCACAACGCCGACTACCTGTCGAGGAAGAGTGAGCTGCAGTCCAAGCGCAGCATCACCATCGTGGGCAGCGGCCAGAGCGCTGCGGAGCTCTACTACGAACTCCTTCAGGAAATCGACGTCTACGGCTACCAGCTGAACTGGGTCACCCGCTCCGGGCGCTTCTTCCCGCTGGAGTACACCAAGCTCACGCTCGAGATGACGTCTCCGGAGTACGTCGACTACTTCCATTCGCTGCCGGGCGAGCAGCGCGATTCACTGATCAAGAGCCAGAAGAACCTGTACAAGGGCATCAACTCGGACCTGATCGACGACATTTACGATCTCCTTTACACCAAGAGCCTCTCCGGCATGGTGGACACGCAGCTGCACACCCATTCGACACTGACCGCAGCGGCGTGGGACGCGGCGACGGGCACCCATACCCTCCAGTTGCACCACGAGGAACACGGCCGCGACTACAGCCTCGAGTCCGAAGCCGTGGTCCTGGCGACCGGCTACAGCTACAAGGAACCTGCCTTCCTGGGCGGCATCCACGACCGCATCCGCCGCGACTCCAAGGGCCGCTTCGACGTCGAGCGCAACTATGGAACCGGCGTCGAACCCGGCGAGATCTTCGTCCAGAACGCGGAGCTCCACACTCACGGTTTCGTGACTCCGGACCTTGGCATGGCCGCCTACCGCAACTCCTGCATCCTGCGCGAAATTACCGGACGCGAGGTCTACCCGATCGAGCGCAGCATCGCCTTCCAGCAGTTTGGAGCGCCCGCTCCCGTGCCGGCCGGCGTCCCGGAGAACGCCGGGGTGACGGCATGAGCTTCACCTTCCGCGCTGTGGACCCCGTAGCCGACGCACCTGTCCTTCACAGCTGGGTGAGTCAGGAGTATGCCCGCTTCTGGGGCATGCTTTCGGCCACTGAGCAGGACGTTGTGGAGGAATACTCAAAGATCGCCGCCTCCGGTCACCACCAAGCGTTCCTGGGACTCGACGACGGCGTCCCCGCCTTCCTGATGGAGCGGTACCGTCCGGAGTCTTCGCCGCTGGCGGACGTTTACGACGTCCAGCGCGGCGACGTTGGCATGCACCTGCTGGTGTCGCCGCCGGTCGGTGAGCCGCAACCGGGCTACACCACGGCCGTTATGCAGTCCGTGATGACGGAACTGTTCGCGGACCCCGCAACCCGGCGGATCGTCGTCGAGCCTGACGCCCGCAACCACAAGATCCATGTCCTCAACGAGAAAGTGGGCTTCCGCCCGCACGGCGTGGTGACCCTTCCCGCCGTCGATCCTGCCGAAGACCATAAGCAGGGGCTTCTGAGCTTCAGCGCCCGCGAGGATTTCCTCGCCACCCTGACCCCGATTCTGGCCGCGCCTGCCGCGGCGACCAGAGGAGAATCCCTGTGACCACCACTGCCGACAAAGCGACGACCACCGCCGTTGATTCCGTGTCGCACTTGACCCCTGAACGCTGGGCGGCAGCAAACCGCCATCTGGTCCGCAAGGCAATCGCGGAGTTCTCGCACGAACGCATCCTGGTGCCGGAGCTTATTCGCGATGAAGGCGCCGGCATTGGGCTTTACCGCGTAATGAGCGACGATGACGCCACCGAATACCGTTTCCGTGCACGGCTGTTGCAGCTTGAGCACTGGTCTGTTTTCGCCGACTCCATAGTGCGCCTGCGCGACGGCGGGGAGTTGCCCATTGACGCCTTGGACTTCATCGCCGAGTTTCACGAGGCACTGGCCATCCGGATGGAAATGCTGCCGGTGTACCTCGAGGAGATCAGCAGCACGCTGGCCAGCCACGCGTATAAGCAGGGCAAGCCGTTCAGCTCGGCCGAACTGGCAGCGGGCATCACGGGCGGGACCGACCCGGCCGCTGACTTCCAGGCCATTGAACACAGCATGACCGAAGGCCACCCCTGTTTCGTGGCCAACAACGGCCGGCTTGGTTTCGGGATCGCGGACTACCATGCGTTCGCGCCGGAAACCGGGGCAACCGTAAAGCTTCAATGGATCGCAGTGCACCGCAGCAAGGCAGTTTTCACCTCGAGCGCGGGGCTGGACTACCGGACACACTTCGAAGCTGAACTCGGGCCGGCCACCTTGGCGTGGTTCAACGCAGAGCTATCCGCGTCCGGCCTGGATCCCGAGGACTATCTCCTCATGCCGGTCCATCCGTGGCAGTGGGACAACAAGCTCACCGTGACGTTCGCGGCAGAAATCGCCCAGCGACACATCGTGAACCTGGGTACGGGGGAGGACAACTACCAGGCGCAACAGTCCATCCGTACCTTCTTCAACACCACCTCACCGGAGAAGGCGTACGTGAAGACGGCCATGTCCGTGCTGAACATGGGCTTCATGCGTGGCCTGTCTCCGCAGTACATGAAGGCAACGCCAGCCATCAACGACTGGCTTCAGGAACTGATCGGCAATGACCAGGAGCTCCAGAGCCGGGGCCTGGCCATGATCCGTGAAACCGCTGCCATCGGCTACCACAACCACTACTACGAGGCGGCTTCCGCCAAGGGTTCGCCCTACCGCAAGATGCTCTCAGCCCTGTGGAGGGAGAGTCCGCTGCCGTTGCTTAAGGACGGGCAACAGCTGGCCACCATGGCGTCATTGCTGCATGTGGATTCGTCCGGAGAGTCCGTGGTTTCGGCCCTGATTTCCCGGTCCGGCCTGGCGCCCACCGAATGGCTTGGCCGCTACTTCGAGGCCTACCTGGTGCCGCTGGTCCACTGCCTCTACGAGTACGAGCTCGCCTTCATGCCACACGGGGAGAACGTGATCCTGATCCTCGAAAACGGCGTGCCGGTCCGGGCGATCATGAAGGACATCGCCGAGGAAATCGTTGTCATGGGGGACCGGCTGGAGCTGCCGGAAGAAGTCTCGCGCATCAAGGCCGAGATCCCTGCCGAGGAAATGGTCCTGGCCATCTTCACGGACGTCTTTGACTGCATCTTCCGCTTCCTGTCCGCGGTTCTCGTGGAGGACGGGACACTGGCCGAGGACGAATTCTGGGAGACCACCGCTGCTGTGCTGCGCGAATACCAGCAGCGCCATCCGGAGCTTGCAGACCAGTTCGCCATGCATGACCTGTTCGCGGCGGACTTCGAGCTGTCCTGTCTCAACCGTCTCCAGCTCCGGAACAACCAGCAGATGCTCGACATCTCGGACCCCTCCGGAGGGCTGCAAATGGCCGGCCGCTTGACCAACCCCTTGGCCAAGTTCGCGTAGTCAGGTCCGGCCGAGGTGACAGTTAATGCCAATCGTGGTCGGGCAAAGTCATAGGGTCGTTGCAACGCTCTGATTGATGGAGCGTTTTATGGTCAAGTTGTTCCCCAAGGCTGCG
>NZ_JARDAN010000003.1:0-6107 GCF_040560085.1 Paenarthrobacter sp. CC6
CCCAGCACGCCAGCAGAGGTTGAACCAACGCTCACCGGAGCAGTAATCGGAGCAACAACCTGCGTCCCCGAACCAATACCGTCAGATCCCGACGTGGAGGCACCCGAACCGGTGCCGGCAGGAGAAGCAGCTGGAGCTCCACTGCTGGACGTAGCTGCAGAATCCCCAGCCACACCCACGGCAGTGGCTCCGATGTTAACAGGGACCGAAATCGGAGCCACTACCTGAGCGCCGGACGCGATACCCTCTCCCCCCGACGTTGTTGCCTGCGCGGGCGCTTGGGCCTGTGCAGGAGCTGCTGATTCTGAAGTTGCTGCCGAGTCACCGAGTACGCCGGCCGACGTCGACCCCACCGTGATGGGGACCGTCACCGGTGCGACAACCTGGGTTCCCGAGGCGATACCGTCGGCGCCGCCGGTGGTTGCTGCCGGCGTCGAACTTGTTGCCCCGGCCGGGGCGGCAGGTGTGGCTGAGCTCGCCGCAGTGGAGCCCCCCAGCAGACCCACTGACGACGAGCCCAGGTTTACGGGCACCGTTACCGGGGCTACCACTTGCGTCCCGGATCCGATGCCGTTGGAACCGTTGGTGGTGGCTGCGGGTGCTGAACCCGAAGTTGCAGCAGGTGTGGCAGAACTGGTTGCTGCCGAGTCCCCCACCAGGCCCAAAGAGGTTGCGCCGAGGTTGATGGGCGCTGTTACTGGCGCCACCACTTGCGTGCCGGACAGAAGTCCGTCTTTGCCGCTGGTGGTATCCGCGGCGTTTGCTGCGGTGGCGCTGAGGACAATCATGCCCCCGGCAAAGCAGGTGCCGATCAGGCACTTGCGAATGGTCGTGTTCATGGTCTTTTTCTCCTGAAGGTCTTGTTCCCGGAGACGTCCGATGACGGATCGTCTGTAGTGCCGTCTGCCGCGAAAGTCGGTGCAGCAAGGCTGGGGACCTAGTCAGGAGAGGAGCCGGGATCGAATGAAACCGGCTTGGGATGTTGTTCGTCGCTGGCCGTTGCGAGGCCAGGAAGTGTGTCGGCAGGGATGATCAGGGCGGCGGCAAGGAACGCTGCCGCCGGGTTTGGCGGACCGTTGGAAGACCCGGCGGAACCGCCGCCGGCGAGGCCTGATGGGACCGTGTCGCGGTCACCCGGCAGACCGGGCTGCGTTGCCGGATCAGCGGACGACGACGAGGCGCCAAGCACCGCGGTGATTCCCGTGGGGCCGAAGCTACGGGTGGACATCACCCATGGAGATGCATCGAGTGCGGTCCCCGCAGCCGCGGACGGTTCCGAAAGTTGGCTTTGTTCAGCCGGGGCACTTGTGGCCGGTTCAGCTGGAATTACGACGTCGGTCCCCGGCGAGGTGCCGGCGTCCAGTCCGGCCGGGGGTATTGACCCACTGGTAACGGGTGCAGCCGGGACCTCCTCCGCAGGGACGGCAACCGGAGGCACCACCACGGGTGGAAGGGTCACCGGTGGAACCACGGAATCGAGGGGTGGCAGAACAGCATCGACCACGCCCACGACCGGCGCCACCACGGGGTTGAGCACATCGGTCACAGGTTCCAGGCGCACGGGTTCCAGGGCTGAGTTCACCGGCGGGACAAAGACGTCAACCGTGCGGTCCACGGTATCTGTAGCCGGAACGAGCACTGTGTTCACGACTGTTGCCGCGGTGTCCCCTGGGAGGACCTGGTTGACCACCGGCACGGCGCCTATTGCCTGATCCACTGTGCCGCCCGCGTGCTGCACCACGGGCGTGACGGCAGGCACGGGGACGTTGAGGTGATCGGCCGGCAGCAAGCCCTTGACGGCGGCCGGCAGGGCTACGTCGGGAAGCGGAATGCTGATGGAGCTCGATGACGTCGTGCTCTCCAAGAGGTTCTTTTCGGCAGGCCCCGCGTCCGCATTTGCAGCGGTGGCTGAGAGCGCCATCCAGATTGCGGTACCGGCACCCGCGACCATGACGGAGCGGAGAATGCTGGCAGCACGCGGAAAAACGCGCGAACCCCTCATCTCGACACCCCCAGGTAGTCGCGAACCATTGGTCGCCTTCATCCTAGGAAGGACTATTGGAATAGTCCATAGTCAGGAGTAAAGAAGATGAGAAATTTGTAAGGAACCTTGTTTATGACGGGTAAGAGCCTGTTTTCCCCGGACCAAAGTCTGCCGTGCCCAGCGAGGTGCGTCCTTGGGCGTTGGTTTCCTGCAGCCGCTTGATGAACCAGCGCGATTGTTCCGGGCCGTAAGGCAGCACTGGAATGGCCTTCGTGGCGTCTGAGGGCATGTCGCGGATGGACTGGGTTGCCTGGCGCACCGCCGTGCCCATGGTGTCTGCCATTGTCTTGACGAACTCGTCACTGACATGTTTTCCGTGGCCCGGGACCAGGAATTCGTAACGGTGCCTCAGCGCCGAGATGTGCCGCAGCGCATCGGCCCACTCTTCGGGATAGGAGTCCTCGAACGACGGGTGCGCACCCTGTTCCACCAGGTCACCCACGTACAGGGTGGAGCTGGTTCCTACCAGCAGGTCGCCGTCCGTGTGGGCGCGGCCCAGGTAGAACAGCGTGGCGGTGATCCCGCCGAGGTCCACCAGCACAGGCTGGTCGTGGACCAGCGCGTTCGGGACAACAATTTCGACGGCGTCGCCCTCCCCCGCTGCCATCTCGGGTTCGTTGGTGGCCACGAAGCGTCGCTGGTTGTCGGCGTCGCGTTCGATGGTGGCCGCACAGTTGGCGTGCGCCCAAAACTCGGTAACGCCGTCGTCAGCGAAAACGGCGTTACCGAAGAAGTGGTCGTAGTGCGCATGGGTGTTCACCACCACCAGCGGCAGCTGGGTCTTTTCACGAACCGCAGCAAGGATCTCCCGGCCTTGGCGCGGGCCGCAGCCGGTGTCGATGACCATGGCGAGCTCAGAGCCCACCACCAGCCCGGTGTTGAGTAACGATCCCTCGGTTTCCAAGACGTAGTTGTCCGGTCCAAGTTCCAGCCAAGCTGACAATGCGTTCTCCGTATCCACTGCAATCCGGCGATGTTCAGGCCTCTACTCTACCCACGGAAAGCTGGGAGGGAGCGGAATGAACCGGCCGCCGGTGCGGGGATTTAGAGAATGGCGGTCATGACGTTCCAGCCGGCGCCGACCTGGCCGAAGCGCAGCCACCATCCGGAGCCATCGCCGGTGTAGAGCAGCAGATCTCCGGCTGTGTTGCGCCCAAGGACGTCCACCTTGCCGTCGCCGTCGAAATCACCCGGCGCCTCAATGGCGTTGAAGATGTTCCAGCCGGAGCCGATTTGGCTGGTGGCCAGCCACCCGCCGGTGCCGTTCCCCGGGTAGAGCAGGAGTGCTCCGGACCCGTTGCGGGCAATAATGTCTGCTTTGCCGTCGCCGTTGAAGTCACCTACGCCGTCGATGGCCGTCATAATGTTCCAGCCGGCGCCGATCTGGCGAGGCTGCAGCCAGCCGCCTGTGCCGTTGCCCGGGTAAAGCCAGAGCACGCCGTTGCCGTCGCGGGCAATGATGTCAGCAGTTGCGTCGCCGTTGAAGTCACCTGATGCCTTGATGGAGGTCATCACGTTCCAGCCGGCACCGATCTGACGGGCGCCCAGAAGGCCGCCCCAACCGTTGCCCGGGTAAAGCCAAAGCACGCCGTTGCCGTCACGGGCAATGACATCTGCGTAGCCGTCGCCGTTGAAGTCGCCCGGTGCCTCGATGGAGGTCATGCCGTTCCAGCCCACACCGATCTGGGTGCGGCCGCCCTTCCAGCCCCCGTAGCCGTTGCCCCGGTAAAGCCACAGGGCACCGCTGCCGTCGCGGGCAATGACGTCGCTGGTGCCGTCTCCGTTGAAGTCGGTGAGCTTCTTGTTCAGTGCTGCAGCGGGGGCGGTGCCACCGAACTTCTTCAATGCTGCGGTGGCATCCACCAGGCCTGCGCCGCATCCGGCCGAGCAGCCACCCGGCAGCGGCCTGGCAGACTCTTTGAGCTGCTGCTCCACCTGTGCAGGAGTGACGGTGCTGCCCTCGGCGGACATAAGAAGGGCTGCAACGCCCGCCACGTGGGGAGCGGCCATGGACGTTCCCTCCATCCAGGCGAAAGCGGGCTCGCCGGGCGTGGTGGTTCCGTAGTTCAGGGTGGACAAAATTCCGCGGCTCACGTCAACCGACATGTCGCCACCGGGTGCCGTGACGTCCACGGTGGGACCGTAGTTGGAGTACACGGCCCGGGCTCCGGCTTTGTCGCTGGCAGCTACGGCGACGACGTTCTGGCAGTTGGCAGGGCTGGCATCAGCCGCAGGGCGGTTGGAGTTACCTGCCGAGGCAACAACCACGGCGCCGGCGTTGTACGCAAAGTTGATGGCGTTCTGGTACGTGGTGGAGCACTCTTTGATGCCGCCCAGGCTGAGGTTAATGACCTTGGCCGGGTTGGGGTTCACGGGAGCATCAGCCACTACGCCACCTGCAGCCCAGATGATCGAATCGGCGATATCGGAGCTGTAGCCGCCACAGACGCCAAGCGCCCGGACGGGGAGAATCCTGGCACCCGGCGCAACGCCGGAGATGCCGATGCTGTTGTTTCCAAGGGCCGCCACGATTCCGGCCACATGGGTTCCGTGCCATGAGGAGTTCTCGGCGGGGCTGCCGGATTCACACTCTTCCGCCGGCACCCAGTCGCCCTGGTCCGTGGGGTCGGGATCGCGGCCGTTGCCATCCCGCGCATCGGCAGCGCTGGAAATCATGTCGTAACCGGGCAACACATTGGCGTTGAGTTCAGGGTGGTTGGTGATGCCAGTGTCCACCACGGCAACAACTACGCCTTCGCCGTGGTTGTAGTCCCAGGCACCCGGGGTGCGGACGCCGGACAGGTTGTCCCACAGGTTCCACTGCTCCAAGTAGCCGTAGTCCTGTGAGTGCGAGGTGGGACGCATGATGTCGTCAGCCTCTGCGTAGGCCACGTTGGGATCCGCGCGAAGGGTTTCCACGAAAGCCTGGGCTTCCGTTGCCGAAAGTGCCTCATCGAGCTTGATGACGTGACCCCCGGTGGCATTTTCGCGGGAGCTCTTGGCCTGCACACCCAGCTTGGTGGCTGCTTTGTCCGCCGCGTTCTCGGCCTTCACCGCAGCGGCCTGGGCTGCGCTGTCGCGAATACCCACGATGAACTGGTCAGTGGGGGTCTCTGCCGCGGCCTTGAGGACCTTGGGGGTGCTCGGAATGATGTTGATCTGGTCAGCAGCGGCTGGCTGGACGGCCAGTCCTCCGGTGATCAGAAGCGTGGTCATGGCTAAGCCAATGGTTCTTAGAGAACGGAGTCGGGGATTATTCACTGGGCATCCTAGGGAAAAATCGCGGCAGCCTTGAACGGCTGATCGCGGGCAACTGGAGACCACCAGCTGACCCCCAGGAAATTGTAAGCTGACTCTCGACTCTCCGTGCACACCGTCACATTTGTGACGGGAACGGTGCCGGATAAAGCAGGACCAGCCCACTACAGCATCCGACGGGATGCCGTAATGGGCTGGTGCCTACCGCTAGTGACGATTAGCTGTGACGGGATGCTGCCTTCCTGCGGGTGACCAACGTCAGGACCAGCCCGAAGAGGACAAGAACCGCAGCGATCGCTACGTAGGGAGTCGCCTGGGCACCAGTGGAGGCCAGGTTCTCATCCGAGCCCTCGTTCACGGACCTGTCCGCGCAAACACCCGAATTCGAGGTTCCATTACCTGCGACGCCCGGGATTTCCTCGCAGCTGTCCTCACTCGGCGCCACGGCCGGAGTCGTCTCCGAGGGAGTTGACGACGGCGGGGTCGTCTCCGAGGGGGTCGACGTCGCCGGAGGCGTCTCAACCGGCTTCGTCTCCGAAGGCTTCGGAGTCGGCGTCGGCGTCTCAACCGGCTTCGTCTCCGAAGGCGTCGGAGTCGGCGTCTCAACCGGCTTCGTCTCCGAAGGCGACGGGGTCGGCGTCGGCGTCTCAACCGGCTTCGTCTCCGAAGGCGTCGGAGTCGGCGTCGGCGTCTCAACCGGCTTCGTCTCCGAAGGCGTCGGAGTCGGAGTCGGCGTCGGCGTCTCAACCGGCTTCGTCTCCGAAGGCGTCGGAGTCGGCGTCGGCGTCTCAACCGGCTTCGTCTC
>NZ_JARDAN010000030.1:0-34901 GCF_040560085.1 Paenarthrobacter sp. CC6
TACTTTGCCGGGCCTGGATCAAGAACCGATCCTGCAAACCCACAACACTTCCTCAGGAAACCCTCAAGAAAACCGCAGCACCCCAAGGCGCTTATCCACAACCCAGACTTCGTAAACGGCGCTGAGCCGTGCCTCGCGCTAGGCTGGTCATCTCGGCTGATGCAAGTGGCCGCAGGAACCACCAAGCGGAGCCATCTTTCCATGTCAGTTGACCTTGCCCTGACTGCCCTTGCGGCGTCCTCCTTTTCCCTTCCTGAGTTGCGCGATGGCCAACTCGCCGGCATGAGCGCCCTTGCTGAGGGCCGTGATGTTTTGGCAGTCATGCCGACCGGATACGGAAAATCTGCCACCTACCAGGTAGCGGCACTTCACCTTCACCAACAAACCAAGCGCCCCGCCGTCGTGGTTTCTCCCCTCATTGCCCTGCAGGAGGACCAACTGGAGGGCCTGGCCGGGGACCTGGGTGAGGGTTCCGCCGTCGCCATAAATTCGTCCCGCAGTGACTCTGAAGTGGAGGCCGCCTGGCAAGCGGCCGAATCCGGCCAGGCTGTCTTCCTTTTTCTCGCGCCGGAGCAATTGGCCAGGCAGGAGACAGTGGACCGGATCGCCACGTTGGACATCTCCATGTTCGTGGTGGACGAGGCCCATTGCGTCTCCGCGTGGGGCCATGACTTCCGCCCCGACTACCTGGAGCTGGGCAACGTCCGCGAACGGTTGGGCAATCCGCCGGTGATAGCGCTGACGGCAACAGCATCCCCGCCGGTCCGCGATGAAATCGTCCAACGGCTTGGCATGCGCGATCCTTTGGTCCTGGTCCGGGGGTTCGATAGGCCCAACATCAGCCTGGACGTCATACGCCACCAGGAGGACAAGGCCAAGCGCAAAGCCGTGGTGGAACAGGTAGTGGAGCTGTCCGCGTCGCAGGGGATGGGGCTTCTGTACGCGGCTACGCGAAAAGATACCGAAAAGTATGCTGCCAAACTGACCGAACGGGGCCTGCGTGCTGAGGCCTATCACGCGGGCAGGACGGACGCGGACCGCGAAAGCATTCACGAGCGCTTCCTGGACGACCAACTTGATGTGGTGGTCGCTACTACTGCTTTTGGCATGGGCATCGACAAGCCCAACGTCAGGTTCGTCGTGCACGCGGACATCCCCGAGTCACTGGACTCGTACTATCAGGAAATCGGCCGGGCGGGCCGCGATGGCAAAGCTGCTGCGGCCATCCTGCATTACCGGGCCGAGGACCTGGGCTTGCGCAAATTCTTCGGTACCCATTCGCCGGACCCTGGTGCCCTCAAAACGATCCTGAAGGTGATCAGGAACGCCGGTGGGCCGGCTCCGAAGAGCGCCCTGGTGGAACTGACGGGATTCCCCGCCCGGCGGGTTACCGGGCTGGTCAACCAGTTGGAGGAGGCCGGCGCGGTGAAAACCGGCAAGCGCGGCACCCGGCTCATTTCCAGGGCAAAACCGGCTACGCTGGTCAACCGCGCTGTGGATCTGGCCGAGTCACGGCAAAGGGTTGACCAGTCCCGGCTGACCATGATGCGGGCTTACGCTGAGACGGATGCCTGCCGCCGCCAGTTCCTGTTGGGCTACTTCGGGGAGGAGCTGCCGGAGCCCTGCGGCAACTGCGATTCCTGCGCTGAGGTCCAACAAGACGCCCCGGGTTCCGGCAACCCCGCGGCCCCGGGCGGCGAGGAACAGTTCCCCCTGCAGTCCACCGTGGTCCATAAGGAGTGGGGGCCTGGTCTGGTGATGCGGCACGAGGACGACGTCATTACTGTCCTGTTCGAACAGGAGGGTTACAAGACCCTGTCCCGTACCGCCGTCGTGGAGCATGAGCTGCTGAAACCGGCCTAGGCGGTGGCGGGAGCCGCGCCGGATCGGCCATTGGTGACCACCACGATCAACCCGGCAAGCAAGGCTGCCGCACTGACCGTGTACAGCACTCCGCCCCACGGGGCGTAATCGCCACCGGAAATGAAGAACGCATCAGCCAAAGCCATTCCGGCGTGGAAAGACACCAACGAATAGGATGGGGCGCCGAGCCCAAGGATCAGGAGGTCGAGGAGGACAACGGTCCTCAGCCGCCCGAGAGAGCCGGCCGCTGAAAGCAGCACCACAACGGCCCCCATCGCTGTTCCCAGAAAGGCCCATGTCACAACCGTGGGCGCTGAGATTGACTCGTTAGCCCGCGCCAGCCCTTCATGAATTTCGTCCAGGCTGGCACCGGGCACAGCTGCGAGGGGATTCCATACAAGAATCTGGAACGCTCCCACAACTGCGAATGCAGCTATTGCAGCCAGCCCGAACAAACTGGCAATGACACGCGGTGTTCGATTACTTCCCCCGATTGTCCCCATGCTGGCAGCCTAGTGGAGGACTCAGGTGTTCAGTTCCACCATCAGGGCCGGCAGTTCGTCGGCGAGCTCCCGGGCCAGGAATCCGAGGGGACCCAGTTTGCTGGCCAGGCGGTCCGCAGCGGCTGCATGCAGATGGGTACCCCAGCAGGCGGCCTGGGCGTCGCTGGTTCCGCGGGCCCTGAGACCGGCAATCGCACCCGCCAGGACGTCCCCGCTGCCCGAGGTTCCCAACCCTCCGTAGCCTGTGGTGATCTTCCAGAGTCCGGACCCTTGATCCGACATCCCCTGCGGGCCGGCGATGAATCCCTGGCAGCTCACCACGGCATCGAACCGTTGGGCAATGTCCATCACTGCAGCTTCCAGGTCATCGACATCCTTCCCCAACAGGACCCCGGCCTCTGTGGGATTGGGGGTAAGGATCAGGCGCCCACGCCATGGTCCCAGCAGCGACTCAACCTTCCCAAGTGCCCCCAGGGCATAGGCGTCAAGAACGACGGCGGGACCGCCCGCAGCGTCAGCGGGACCGTTGGATTCCTCCCGCTCCAAGAGCGCCCGCAGCATGGTCCCGGCCAGATCCATATCATCCAGCCCCGGCCCAATCAGCAGGACGTCGGCCCGCTCCAGGTCGGATCCGATTCGCTCCAGCCCTTCTCCGGTCAATGACCCGTCGGCTGTTTCGGGAAGACCGGGTGAACCGCACTCCGGCAGGGTTACGCCCACCTGCACCGCCGCGGATTCGGCCACGGCCAAGGTTATTTTGCCCGCCCCGGCACGCAGCGCCGCCGTCCCGGCGAGTATGGCCGCCCCGGGGGTCGCGCGTGCCCCGCCGATGACCAGGACTGCCCCGCGCGAATACTTGTCCTCGCCAGGGGCCGGCAGTGGCCAGTCCCGCAGAAGGGACGGAGTCACCAAAGTGGGTTCACTGGGGGTGGACACTGGCATCTCCGGCGTGTTCGGTGACTGTGACACCCTGCTCTGTGAGGTGGTCGGCGACGTTGAAGCTCTCCAATTCCCAGGGCCCCGAGCCGGTGGGACGCACATAGCGCGTGATCGAGGCATTCAACACCGACGTCGTCGCAGCGAGGTCCAGGATCTCCTCTTCGGACATGCCTTCCAGGACGTAGCGGACCAAAAGGATGACGGCATCGTGGCAGACCAGCATCACCCGCTGGCCCGAGCCCAAGGTGTTGAGTTCGTCCAGCACCGAGCGCAGCCGGAGGGCAACATCGGCCCAGGACTCACCGCCGGGCGGACGGTAGTACAGCTTGCCCAGCCACAGACGCCGCTCGGCCTCATCCGGGTAGCGGTTTTCCACGCCCCGGCTTGTCAGCCTGTCCAGGATGCCCAATTCCCTGTCCCGGAGGCGTTCGTCGGTGAGCACCTTCACTGGCCATCCGGCAGTCTGGACGGCGATTTCCGCCGTCTGCCTGGCACGGGCGTAGGGGGAGGAGACAACAGCGTCCGGCCTCATGTCTTCGGCGATGCGGGCCAGCGCGGTCCCAAGCGCTTTGGCTTGGTCCTGTCCGGTGCCCGAGAGGTTCACGTCGGGGTCCCGGGCCGGGACCGCAATGACCTCCGCCCCTGCCAGCCGCGCCTCGGTGGCCGCCAGGTTCCCTTCGCTCTCACCATGCCGGACCAGCAGTAATTCCACGGCACCGGCCTCCTGCACGGCGTCCGTCAGACCGTCCTCGTTCACAAAAGCCACCCCTCCGCGTGCGTTGCCGAATGCAGAACACTACCCACTGCGTACCCACCGGTCCAGAGAATAAACACGCGACGACGGATCGGGAACCTCTGTTGCCCGGACCCCCGGTGAAGTATGTTGCTCGCATGAAGGACACATACCAGGTCATTGTGGTCGGTGGCGGATTTGCAGGCGTTGCAGCAGCCAGGGAACTCGGCCGCAAGGGTGTACAGGTCTTGCTCATCGACTCGAACAACTACCACCAGTTCCAGCCCCTCCTCTACCAGCTTGCTACGTCCCAAATCGGGGTGTCGGCCATTGCCCGGCCACTCCGTTCGGTGTTTCGCCGCCTCAAAACGGTCAAGGTCCTCACTGCCAAAGTGGAATCCGTGGACGCATCGCAACGCACAGTGACGACGTCCGACGGGCAGACCCTGCGGGCGGACATCCTGGTCCTTGCCGTGGGGGCCGTCCCGAACTTTTTCAACACTCCGGGCGCGGAGGAATTGGCCTTCCCCCTGTACTCCGTCACAGACGCAACAAGACTTGGCGGCGGGCTCACCCGGTTGCTGGACCAGGCTGACGGGAATCCCGACAGCTTCGTGGATGTGGTGGTGGTCGGCGGCGGTCCCACAGGTGTAGAGACAGCCGGAGCGATGGCTGAAAACGTCAAATACGTGGTGCGGAAGTACTTCTCGCCCGAGCTGGCTGCCCGCTGCCGGGTACACCTGGTGGACATGGTTCCCAGCGTGTTGAACATGTTCTCCCAGAAGTCCCAAAAGTACGCGACCGAACACCTGCAGAAAGTCGGTGTCCAGCTTCACATGGGTGTGGGTGTCACTGAGGTCCGGCCTGATGGTGTCACCTTGGCGGACGGGCGCTCCGTCCCGGGGCAGATCGTCGTTTGGGCCGGCGGCCTGAAAGCGGGCGGCATTATCGCCGGATCGGGGCTGGCCCAGGGGAGGGGTGGACGTGTCGATGTCCACCCGGACCTGACAGCGCCGGACGTGGATGGCGTTTACGTCATTGGGGATGCTGCCAACATCACGGACTCAACGGGAGCCAAATTGCCGCAGCTGGGCTCGGTAGCCCAGCAGGCGGGTAAATGGGCGGCCAAGAACATCCTTGCCGACCTTGGCGGCGGCAGCCGAACGCCTTTCCGGTACGTCGACAAGGGCTACATGGCGATGGTGGGACGCGGTGCGGCAGTGGCGGAACTTGGTCGCAAGCGCATTCAGCTTCAGGGCCTCTTTGCGTTTTTATCCTGGCTGCTGGTGCACTTAGCCCTGTTGTCAGGGCTCCAGCAAAAGATCCGGGCACTGTTTTCCTGGCTCAACGGCTATCTCCTGCACAGTCCCGCCCAAGTGGTGGTCAGCGGTCCCTTGGACAAGGAACCTCCCGGGCAGGGGCCGCCGGTGCCGGCACCGTCAAAGGAATCTTGAGGGGGCCTGTTTCTTGTAGTTGCGGTGGGACAACACCGCGTGAACCCCAAGAAGTGTGCCGGCCACGCCAAACAGGGGTACGTGCAGAGGTATCGCCATCAGGACCAGCAGTACTCCCAAAGCGGCGGCCATGACGTCACGGAGGCGCGGGTGGATGGGGCCGCGCACGGGGACACCGGATTCCAGTTGCCGGGCGAGGTGGGGATCCTGGATGAAGAGCTCCCGCTCGAGCTGCTGCAGAACCCGGCGCTCGCGTTCTGAAAGCGGCATAGTGGTCCTCCTCGGCGCTATGTTTTCCAAATTAGCTAAGCATGCTGATTATTAAGATCGCAAGCATCAATTTGCCGGCAATGAGCGCCCGTGGGGATCTGCTGGGAAGATAGCAGGAGGAATCCGAACAAGGAGCAGCATGACACTCAAAGAACGCTTGAAGGCAGACGTCGTCGACCACATGAAGGCCGGCAACAAAGTTGCCCTGACCACGGTTCGCAATGTCCTGGGTGAAATCACCACCCGTGAAAAGTCAGGCAAGACGCCAGTGGAGCTCGACGACGCCCAGGTCACCTCGCTGCTGCAGAAGGAAGCCGCCAAGCGCCGGGACACGGCGAAGATCTACACCGAGGCGGGGGAAGCTGACCGCGCAGCGGCCGAAGTTGCCGAGGCGGAGATCATCGAGGCCTACCTTCCCAAAGCGCTCACCCGCGAAGAGGTTGAGGCCATCGTGGCCGAGGCCATTGATGCCTTGAAAGCCGAAGGCCAGGAACTCTCAATGCGTTCCATCGGTGCCGTCATGAAGCCTGTTACCGCGAAGGTCGCAGGACGTTTCGATGGCAAGACCGTCAGCGAGATCGTGCGCGCCCGCTTGGCCTGACCGCCACCGGGTCAGTTGACCCCAAGCAGCCACCGCAGAGTGTCAGCGTTGCGCACGGCGTTACCACCGCCGTCGTTGTTGAAGTAGACATACACGTCCTTGCCGGCGCCGCTCCACTCGCGGATCCTGTCCGCCCACCACCTCAAATCGTCGTCCGAATAGGAGCCGCCGTAGAGGTGCTGGTGGTCCGGGCCGTGCATGCGGATGTAGACGAACGGAGCCGTGGCCCGGAGGATGCAGGGCAGATTGGCGCCGCTCATGATGCAGTAGGCGGTCTGGTGGCGTTCCAGCAGCGCGTACACGTCCGGATGGTCCCAGCTGTCGTGCCGGAACTCGACGGCGACGCGGATCCAGTGCGGCAGGGCGGCCAGGAAGTAGTCGACCCGGGCATCATCACGGGCAAAATCAGGTGGCAACTGCGCCAACAGAACCGCCCTTTTGTCGCCGAGCTCGTGCCAGCAGCGCACGATTCTTTCCACCCATACCTCGGGGCTGTAGAGCTTCTTGGCATGGGTAAGGCCACGCGGCGCTTTGACCGACATCGCGAAGCCTTCCGGCAGGCGGTTCCGCCAACCCGCGAAGGTAGTGTTCCGGGGCCAGCGGTAGAAACTCGCGTTGAGTTCCACGGTGGTGAACCGCGCAGTGTAGTGGGCCAGCCGCTTGGAGGCGGGCAGTCCCGGGGGATAGAGCACGCTTTCCCAGTGATCGTAGCTCCAGCCCGATGTGCCGATGTGGATGCCCATGGGGAGGATGTACCCCTGTGGGTGGTTTCTTAACGCACGGTTCCGTTGCCAGCGGTCCTCGCCATCAGCGCGCGGAGGTCATCGGCAACATTAGCTACTTCCCGCTGGCGTGCTCTGCGGGGCTGCTCGTCAGAACTTCGGGAAGCGTCAGCAAATGTACCTGGCAGTCCTCTCACGGAGTGGGTGCCCCGCGCAATCGGAAGGGCTGGATCGATGGCGTAGGAGTCCGGCCGGCCGAGGAAGCCGACATCGTAATTGCTCCTAGCCCCACAGCGCCTTTTTCAGCAGTGCCCGCAGCTGCGTGTTCTCGTCCTCGCTGAGCGCTGCCAGCTGCGTCTGCTCGCACACCTCAAGCGCAGCCCGGGCCTTGTTGTGTATCCGGCGGCCCTCCGCGGTGGAAACGATGATCTTGGCCCGCCGGTCCTGCTTGCCTTGCGCCCGCTTGACCAGGCCGCGGTGTTCAAGGTCGTCAACCAGACTGACCACTTGGCTGGGGTCCAGGCTGAGGAAATCGGCGAGCTCGCGCTGCGTAGGTTCCAGGCCGCTGCAGGCAAGTGTCAGCACGGAGAAGGACCGCTCACGAAGCCCGTAATCCGCCAGTGCCTTGTTGTTCAGAAGGGAGCCTGTCGCGTGCAGTTTGGCCAGCAACAGGCCCACATCGTTGCCGATTTTGGCCTCGGCCAGGCGCGGGGTTTCCACTTCGGTGCTTTGCGGGCCCATGACAACTCCAATAGTAATGAAAAACAATCGTTGACTTTTTCAATGATCCGTATTCTCATTGATCATGACAAGGATCTCACGACGCAGTGGGATCGGCCCCACCGGCTCCGGCCGGTTACTGCATGCGAAGGAGCACGCCATGAGCTTGAACGGCAAGGTTGCAATCGTTACCGGGAGTGGACAGGGTCTTGGTCTCGCTTACGCGAGGGAGCTCGCCCGCCAGGGTGCCGCCGTCGTCATTAATGACGTGAACGCTGAGACCGCAGCGCAAGCAGTCGCGCAGATCGAGGCCGACGGCGGCCGGGCCACCGCCGTCGTCGTTCCGGTGGGCACCACGGATGCCGCCAAGGCATTGGTCGCGGGTGCCGTGGAGACGTTCGGTCGCTTGGACATCCTGGTCACGAACGCAGGAATCCTCCGCGATAAGAGCCTGTTGAAGATGACCGACGAGGACTTCGACCTTGTCATCAACGTCCACTTGAAGGGCACGTTCACCTGCGTCCGTGAGGCCTTCGCGTACTTCAAGGAAAACAACGTCGCGGGCCGGATCATCACTATCGGTTCGCCTACGGGCCAGCGTGGCAACTTCGGGCAGACCAATTACGCGGCTGCGAAGGCCGGGATTGTGGGCATGGTCCGGACGTGGGCGCTGGAGATGAAGAAGGCCGGCGTGACGGTGAACTCCGTGATCCCCGTGGCTGCCACTGCCATGACCAAGACGGTCCCGTATTTTCAGAAAGCCGTCGAAGCTGACGAACGCGGCGAGGCCATGCCGTCGTTCTTCCGTCATGACCTGGGTTTCGGAACTGCCGACGACGTCGCCGGGCTCATCGCCTTCCTCGCCTCGGATGAGGCGGCCGGCATTACCGGCCAGGCGATCGGTGCCGGCGGTGACCGGCTGCAGGTCTGGACGCACCCGACGGCGGCAACCACCGAATACCGCGACGGCGGCTGGAGCTACGAAGCACTGGTGGAGAACGCCGGATCACTCTTCGGCCCGGATGCGTTGCAGAGCTACGGTGAGGAATTCCTGCCCTTGCCGGAAGAACTGCAGCCTGAACCGGCCAAGTCCGAAGCGGTACAGGCCCGCTGATCATGGCTGACCGTTACGAGCTCGGCATCGACGCTGCCAAGCTGGATGCGATCGACATGCACGTCCACCTCGAAGTGGACAGCTGCGGCCACGGTTCGCTCCCGGATGCGCTGACGGAAGCCTCGGCTAAGTACTTCAAGGCCGAGGACAGGACCCCGTCCCTGGACAGGATCGCCGAGGTGTACCGCGAACTGAACATGGCCGCCGTCGTCTTTACCGTCGACGCCAGGACGCAACTAAAGCACGAACCCAACAGCATCCCGGAACTGATCGCCGGAGCCGGGCGGAACAACGATGTTCTGATTCCGTTCGGCAGCGTGGACCCGCGGACGGGGGAGGACGCGATCGCCGGAGCCAAGCACCAGGCCGTTGAGCTCGGTGCCCGGGGATTCAAATTCCATCCTTCACTCCAGGGCTTCGACCCATCCAACGAGCAGTTCTACCCGCTCTGGGAAACACTGCAGGAACTGGGTCTGCCGTGCATCTTCCACACCGGCCAGAACGGCATGGGTGCCGGGCTTCCCGGGGGATACGGCATCAAGCTGGCGTACTCGAACCCGCTCCTGCTCGACGCCGTGGCGGCCGATTTCCCGGGCCTGCAGATCATCATGGCCCATCCCTCGGTGCCGTGGCAGGACGAGGCAAATTCGATCGCCACACACAAAGCCAACGTGTTCATCGACCTCTCCGGGTGGTCGCCGAAGTACTTCCCGGAATCGCTGGTGAAGGCCTCGAATTCGGTGTTGCAGGACAAGGTCCTGTTCGGGACGGATTTCCCGCTGATCACTCCGCAGAAGTGGCTGGGCGCATTTGCCGACCTGCCCTTGAAGGACGAAGTCCGCCCGAAGATCCTGAAGGACAACGCCGTCCGGCTGCTCGGGTTGGGTAGCTGAAATGGTCACAAGCACGACGACGGAAGCCCGCCTGGGTGCCCGGCTCTACGGCGATGCTGACTGGTACGACGCTGAAGCTCTCCTCACCACGGACGAACGCACAGTGCTGGCCCGCCTGAGGGAGTTCCTGGACACCGAGGCGAAGCCTCTGTTGGCCGAGTACTGGGAGCGAGCGGAATTTCCGGAGCAGTTGGCGCAGCCGCTGATCGACCTTGATCTGATGGAGCCGTTCGAACATCCGGCGCGGGGAATCTTCCACGGTTTCCGGATTTTCGAGCTCGCCCGAACCGATGCGTCCCTGGCCACCTGGTACACGGCACAGGCCGGCCTGTTCCGGACGGCAATCCGGGTAGGGGCCTCCGAGGAACAACAGAAGGAGTGGATGCCCGGCGTTGTGGACTTCACCCTCAAAGGTGTTTTCTCGTTGACCGAACCGGAACACGGTTCGGACATCGCGGGAGGGCTTTCCACCACCGCACGCTTTGAACGTGGCACAGGAACAGGCGCCGACGGCGGCTGGGTTTTGGACGGCGCCAAGCGCTGGATCGGGGGAGCCTCCACGGCGGATGTGCTGTGCGTGTTCGCCCGGGATGTGGCCGACGGACAGGTCAAGGGGTTCCTCGTGGACCGGACCGCTCCCGGGGTCGGCTTGGAGAAGATCGACGGCAAGACGTCCCTGCGGATGATGCAGAACGCCCACATCACCCTGAAGGGCGTCCGGGTGCCGGAAGCCATGCGCCTGCACAGCGTAAATTCCTTCAAGGACGTGGCCGCGATGCTGCGGGCGATGCGATCCGATGTCGCGTGGATCGCCACCGGTATCCAGGCCGGTGCCTTCGAAGCCGCCCTTGCCTACGTCAGGGAACGCCGGCAGTTCGGCCGCTCCTTGGGGTCCTTCCAACTCGTGCAGGAAAAGCTGGCGCGAATGCTCGGAAATAGCACCGCCTCGCTCTCGTTGGTGACCCGCCTGACCGAACAACAGGCCAAAGGCATCTACCGGGACCAGGACTCCGCCCTGGCCAAGATGCAGACGTCCCTGATGATGCGCGAAACCGTCGCCCTGGCCCGCGAAGTCGTGGGCGGCAACGGCATCACACTCGCCGCCGACGTCGCCCGTTTCCATGCCGACGCGGAAGCTGTCTATTCGTACGAAGGCACCCACGAAATCAATGCACTGATCGTCGGACGCGCCCTGACGGGCGAGAGTGCTTTCACCCACTGAACAACGCACAGAAAAACACAACAACCAGGAGGCAACGATGCCCAATCTCGTCGTCGATTTCGACACCCTGCTCACCATGTCCGGCAAGGACCTGGGCACCACCGACTACCGGGAGATCACCCAACAGCAGATCAACCTGTTCGCCGATGCCACGGACGATCAGCAGTGGATCCACGTTGATCCCGAACGCGCCAAGGATGGTCCTTTCGGTGCACCGATCGCCCACGGCTTCCTCACCCTGTCCCTGATCATCCCGTTCTGGGGCGAACTGTTCGACGTCGACGGCGTCACCACCAAGGTCAATTACGGCCTGGACAAAGTCCGTTTCACGTCACCGGTGAAGGTGGGCTCCAAAGTCCGTATGCAGGGCAGCATCGCCGAGGTGACCGAGGTCAAGGGCGGCGCCCAGATCAAGGTCAACGCCACCATCGAAATCGAAGGCCAGGAACGGCCCGCCGTCGTGGCCGAATTCCTCGCACGCTTCTACAAATAAACACTCCCTTTCCAGCAACTTCCCTCCTCTTCCAAGGAACAGCCATGTCAGGACACACTGCGCTCGCACAGTCGAGCACGGCCGCAAAGCGTAAAGAAGCGCGTACGGTCATCCTTTCCAGCTATCTGGGCAGCACCATCGAGTTCTACGACTTCCTGCTGTACGCGACGGCGGCAGCGGTTGCCTTCCCCAAGGTATTCTTCGCCGGAACGGACGAGTGGGTGGGCGTCGTAGCTGCCTATGCAACGTTCGCCGCCGGTTACGTTGCCCGGCCCTTGGGCGGCATCATTTTCGGCCACTTCGGCGACAGGATCGGCCGGAAGGGAATGTTGATCGTTTCCATGGCCATGATGGGCGTCGCGTCCACACTGATCGGCTTGATCCCGGGATCCAGCGTGATCGGTCCTTGGGGTGCCGTGCTGCTGGTGCTCCTGCGCGTCTGCCAGGGCATCGCCGTCGGGGGTGAATGGGGTGGCGCCGCGCTGATGGCGCTGGAACATTCCGATCCCAAGCGGCGCGGTTTCGCTGCCTCGTTCGTGAACGCCGGTGCGCCGACAGGCGCCGTACTCGGCACGGTTGTGATGGGCATTTTCTCCGCCCTGCCGCAGGACGCCTTTCTGGCATGGGGCTGGCGCGTGCCGTTCCTGCTCTCCTTCGTGCTGCTGATCGTGGGCATGTTCGTCAGGCTCCGGGTCTCCGAGAGTCCGATCTTCGCCGAGGCCGTAGCCAAGGAAAGCGCCCAAGGCAGCAAGCGGAAGATCCCGCTGCTGGAGGTCCTGAAGCGCCCCAAAGCACTCATCATGATCATGTTTGCCGGTGCTGCTGGCTTTGGTCTTCAGGTAGTGCTTCCTACGTTCTCCGTCACCTACGCAGTGTCAAAGGGCGCACCGCAGCAGGGCGTGCTTTATGCCTTCGCGGGAGCTTCGGCAATTTCCATCCTGTTCGTCCTCCTGGGCGGCCGCTTGTCGGACCGCTTCGGTCGACGTCCCGTGATGGTCGCCGGTTTGGCCCTGTTCATCCTTTACCTGTTCCCCATGTTCGGGATGCTCAGCTCAGGCAACATCGCCCTGATTTTCCTGGCATTCACGGTGGCGCTGGTCCTGCACTCGTCCCTCTACGGACCCCTTGCAGCGTTCGTATCGGAACAGTTCGGCACCACCAACCGCTACACCGGTGCTGCGGTCGGCTATCAGCTGGCTACCTTGATCGGCGCGGGCTTCACCCCCGGAATCGTCGCCGGACTCTATAAGGACGCAGGCCAGAGTATCGTCCCCGTGGTGGTCTTCCTGTCCATCATGTCCTTGGTGTCGATTGTCTTCATCCTGCTGACGCGGGAGTCTAAGAACAACGACCTCTCTACGGTCAGTTAGGAGAAACCACCATGGACAACAACGGAGTTGGATCCTGGCTGCACCGCCGCCGCAGCAAGTCCGGAAACGCAACAGCACTTGTTTCCGGTGACCGGAAGCTCAGCTACCTCGAACTGGCTGACCGGGCAGATCACCTGGCCAATGCCCTCAAGGACAGGGGAGTAGCCAAGGGAGACCGCGTTGCCTACCTCGGGGAAAACCACCCCTCCTTCGTGGAAACCTTCTTTGCCTGCGGGTTGGTGGGCGCCATCTTCGTGCCTCTCAATACGCGCCTGGCCGCTCCCGAGCTTCAGTTCCAGCTGCAGGACTCGGGAGCCCGGATCCTCATCAACGCCGCGGCTCTGGAGCCTGTTGCGACGGCCGCCGTGGCTGACACTGCGGTCATCAACCGGTTTGTGGTGGCTCCCGACGGCGGACCTGAAGGGTCCGCGGTCAAGCTGCCGACCGGCGTCGAACCTTATGAGGAGGTGATTGGCGCCTCGGACGGCACAGCGATGGATGTTGCGGTGTCCCTGGACGACGCCGCCATGATCCTCTACACCTCCGGCACAACAGGGAAGCCGAAGGGTGCGCTGCTCACGCACGGCAACATCACCTGGAACTGCATCAATACCGTGGTGGACATGGACCTGAGCCGCAACGACATAGCGCTCATGATTTCGCCTCTCTTCCATGTCGCATCCCTGGATATGGGTCTGCTGCCGATGCTGCTCAAGGGCGCCACGGTGGTCCTCGAATCCAAGTTCGACGCCGGTCGCGTCCTGGAACTGGTGGGCCGGCACAGGGTCACCACCCTGAACGGCGTCCCCACCACCTTCCAGATGCTCTGCGACCATCCGGAATGGTCGACGGCGGACCTCAGCTCCCTGGACAAACTCACCTGCGGCGGGTCCGCCGTTCCGCAGCGGGTACTGGACGCCTATGAGGAACGTGGCATCGGATTCACCGCCTGCTACGGCATGACCGAAACCGCGCCAGGAGCCACCATGCTCCCGGTCTCCGCTTCCAAGGTGAAGGCCGGATCAGCGGGTTTGCCGCACTTCTTCACGGATGTGCGGATCGTTGACCCGTTCGGGAGCGTCGTGGGCGCGGGCGAAGTGGGGGAGATCCAGATCTCCGGGCCCAACGTCATCAAGGAATACTGGAACCGGCCGGAGGCAACTGCCGACAGCTACGCGGACTCCTCCTGGTTCCGCTCGGGGGACATGGGACACCAGGACGAGGAAGGCTTCTTATTCGTCTCCGACAGACTCAAGGACATGATCATTTCCGGCGGCGAGAACATCTACCCGGCCGAAGTGGAAGCAGCCATTGCGGAATTGCCCGCCGTGGGAAGCGTGGCCGTCATTGGAGTGGCCGACGGGAAATGGGGCGAAGTCCCGAGGGCGATCGTGACTTTGCGGGAGGGTGCTGCCCTGACCGAAGAGCAGCTGCGCTCGCATCTGGACGGACGATTGGCACGCTACAAGATCCCCAAGTCCGTGGTGTTCGTGGAAGAGATGCCGCGCACGGCCAGCGGCAAGATCAGGAAGACCGACCTCCGCAAGCACTTCGCACAGTAGCCCTACCGACGCTTGCTCACGTTCCGCGTGTTTGGGTGGGACCCTTCCTCACGTTCCGGGTGCTGAATGCGGCTTTCGGGCGACATATTCCGTTACTGGGCTAAATCCCGGTTAATTTTGTCCATCGAACTGCCTAAACAGCGTTCGGGGCATTACGATTGGGTCGACTCGTCTCTGAGTACGCATTCATCACAACGAAACCCCGGGGGATATACCAATGAGCTACCCGCAACAACCGCAACAGACCCAGCCCTACGCAGCGCAAGCCGGCGAGCCGCCGCTGTGGGCACCCTACTATGGCGCTCCGATCGGTGCAGCCGTCAAGCGTTTCTTCAAGAAGTACGCCGCGTTCTCGGGCCGTGCCAGCCGCAGTGAATACTGGTGGGTTGCCCTCGTACTGGGCGTCGTGGGCTTCATCCTGCAGATCCTTACCGGCCTTCTCGGCGCAGCAGGCTCAACCACTACAAGCACCGGAAACGTTCCCGGCCCTGGCGGTATCGTCGGCCTTATCCTGATCTTCGTCTTCTACCTGGCAGTCCTGATGCCGTCCATCGCGCTGCTGGTTCGTCGCCTGCACGACGGCAACTTCAGTGGCTGGCTGGCCCTGCTGGGACTTATCCCGTTTGTGGGCGGCCTTGCCCTTCTGGTCTTCTCGCTCCTGCCGTCCAACCCGGCCGGCCAGCGTTTCGACCAGCCGACCGCGTAGTAACCCACGCACCACGTAGAAAGGGGCGGCACCTAGTGTGCCGCCCCTTTTTCGTGCCCGCACTGCGTGCCCGCGCGACCACTCCGTGAAATGCTGTCCTTGACGCGGACCGACCCCGATGACGAGGAGTGCCAGCCATGAAACGGATCAAGCGCTGCGCCGTGGTTGGCGGCGGGATCATCGGCGTCGCGGTTGCGCGGGAACTTTCCAACAAGCTCGACGGCGTCCAGGTCACCGTTTATGAGAAGGAAGGGCGCCTCGCTGCCCACCAAACAGGCCACAACTCAGGGGTGGTCCACGCAGGGCTGTACTACGAACCCGGCGGGTTGAAGGCACGGCTGTGCCGCAGGGGAGTGGAGCTGCTGCAGGAATTCTGCGCCGCGAAGGCCCTTCCCTACGAAGCATGCGGGAAGCTGGTCATTGCCCAGACGCCGGAAGAGCAAAAACGCCTGGACAACATCTTTGCCCGCGCCACAGCCAACGGGGTGCCCGGAGCACGGATGCTGGGCGGTGACCGGATAAGCGAGGTGGAGCCGAACGCCGTCGGGCTTTCCGCTTTGCACTCGCCGGAAACGGCGATCGTCGACTATTCGGCCATCACCGAAGCGCTCGCCGACGACGTCAGGGCCTCGGGAGGGACCATCCGGCTTGGGCAGGAAGTCACGTCGGTCGAACAGCAAGCGAGTGGCGCGGTTGTCCATACGAAGGACGACAGTGAACACTTTGACCTGGTGGTCGCGTGCGCCGGCCTGCAATCGGACCGTTTGGCGAAGGCGGCGGGCGAGGCCGCGAACCCGAGGATCGTGCCGTTCTTCGGGCAGTACTTTCTCCTGGACCGCGCGGCCCGCGAGCAGGTGAAGGGCCTTATCTATCCCGTCCCGGACCCCCGGCATCCCTTCCTGGGCGTGCATCTGACCAAACGCATCGACGGCGAAATGATACTCGGACCGAATGCGTTCATTTCCTTTGGCCGGGAATCCTACGGCTGGAAGGATGTCAGGGTCCGCGATGTCCTGGATTATGCGCTGTTCCCGGGCTTTTGGAATTTTGCGCGGCAGAATGTGCCCTCGGCTGTCCGTGAATTCCAGACCGTGGTGAGCCGCAAGAAATTCATCCGCGAAGCTGTCCGCTTTGTTCCGTCCCTGGAGGGCGCCACTGTTCTCCCTGGCACCCGCGGCGTCCGCGCCCAGGCCATGAACGGCGACGGATCGCTGGTGGACGACTTTGTCATCGGACGACGCCGGGACACCGTTTTGGTGCGGAACGCGCCGTCGCCCGGGGCTACTTCGTCCATGGCGATCGCCGAGTACATCATTGAGCAGGCGCTGGCGGACTAGCAGGCGAGGGCTGTTTGGCCGGGGAGGGTCGGGAGCGGCGTGAGTTAACAAGCCCGTGACGATCCGGAAACGGCGCCCACATGCGGGGTGGATAGCTTTGCTCCATGATCACCTCACTGGCCGCACTTGCTACCCGAATCGGCCATTCCCTGGGCCGCTGGATCGAGGCCGCGTACGTCCTGGATTGCGCCGGTCCCGAGTCTGAAGGACCGCACGGGTCGGCTTCGGATTGGACATGGCTTCCAGCCCTGAGCGGGGTGACAGTGGCAGGAGCCCAGGCCATCCAATCGCACGCAGGACGCCCGCCGACGGCCACGTAGGAACCGCGCTATAAGCTGCACAATGTTGCGTTGAGCACACTTTTCGTTGATGCCGGGTAGTATGCCCTAAACTGCTTCACTGAGGTGCCGGAATAGGCACTATGCAGCAACGAAAGCGAACCCTCAATGGCTACTGATTACGACGCCCCGCGCAAGACAGAAGAAGAGTCTCCCGCTGAATCACTTGAGGCTCTCCAGGCGTCCCGCGGGGGCGGTGCCCAGACCGCTGTCATCGACGTGGAAGATGTCGATACCGCCGAAGGAATCGATCTTCCGGGCGCCGATCTTTCGGGCGAGGAACTGACCGTCGTTGTGGTTCCGGAGCAGTCGGACGAATTCACGTGCGGGTCTTGTTTCCTGGTCCGTCACCGTTCGCAGATTGCCTTGGAAAAGAACGGCCTTAAGTTCTGCAAGGACTGCGAAGGCTGATAACGCGCTGATCACGTTATCTTCGGTCACGAAAACGTGGTTGAAGCCGACTGAAACGGCCCGGAATTGATGCCGGAAGCGGCTTCGGATGACCCGCCCGTAACCTGACGGGGGTCCTCTTAACGGTTGTGCTCCGAAGCGGCCACAACCCGCTAAAACCCGTGGATGCACTCCTACAGTTGAAGTATCAACTTCGCCTGAAGGGGGCACAAAAAATGAGGAAAATTGGAGCGGGTTTGGCGGCTGTTGTGGCAGCGGCCGGGCTCGGTCTGGCAGCACCGGGGCCAGCCTCGGCGGCTTCCTATTGCGGCATCACCTGGGGTTCCCTGGCCAAGGCCGACCCCGATATGAGCGCCGCGCAGGTCACCAATGTCCGCACGGGCCAACAGCTCTGCTACGACCGACTGGTGATCGACATGACCGGGAAAGTGGCCGGTTATTCAGTGCAGTACGTTCCGGTGATCACCCAGGATGCAACGGGCTTCCCCATCCCGGTGCTCGGTGACGCCGACCTGCAAGTGGTGGTGACGGCGCCGTCGTACAACCAGTACAGCCAGCCCACCTACGTTCCGGCAGCCAAGGCCGAGCTCTCCAACGTATCGGGCTACCAGACGTTCCGTCAGGTGGTCTACGCCGGGAGTTTCGAAGGAACTACCAGCATCGGCTTGGGTGTCCGTGCCAGGCTTCCGTTCCGGGTCTTCACCCTGGACGGACCCGACGGCGGCTCGCGGCTGGTCGTGGATGTCGCCCATCACTGGTGACCGGGATCGCCGAAGCAGTGCCAGAACGCGCGAAAGCGGCCAGTTCGCCGGATAGCTCCGGCGAACTGGCCGCTTTCCGGCGTTCTCGCTGTTCGGCGCGCCCGGCTACTCAGGGACCACCAGGGCGGGAGTGTCTTTCCGGATGGTCTCGCCACGGAAGAACCCTGGCCGCATGCGGGACTGGATCAGCATGACGACGGCACCCAAGGCCAGGATCCCGATGCCGAGGATGAACACGAGCCCCACCCCGAAGATCTCCGAGCCGCTGCCGAACTCCGGATCCCAGCTGTCCATCGCGGTCTGCAGGAACACAACGAACAGGCCAACGCCACCCAATACCGGGCAAAGCAGCCGCAGGAGGAAGTTGCGGGCACTGCTGAAGACGCTGTTGCGGAAGTACCAAGCACAGGCAATTGCCGTCAGTCCGTAGTAGAAGCAGATCATCAGGCCCAAGGCGAGGATGGTGTCGTTGAGGACGTTCTCGCTGATCACGTGCATCACGGCGTAGAAGCCCGCGGACAGTACGCCTGCCGCAATGGTGGCGAAGCCCGGCGTCGAAAACTTCTTGCTCATGTGGCTGAAGCGTTCCGGCAGCGCTCCGTAGTGCGCCATGGCAAGCAGGCTCCGTGACGGCGAAGTGAACGTGGACTGCAACGAAGCCGCCGAGCTGGACAGCACCGCCAACGACATGAGGATCGCGAACGGCCCCATGACCGGAGAAGCGAGTGCCGTGAACACGTTGGCGTGGTTCTCGGGGTTGTTCAGCCCGATTCCGGTGTCGCCGACGCCGGCGAACATCATGGTGGCGATGTTCACCAGCAGGTAGATCCCCAGGACGATGACTGCCGTGAGGGTTCCGGCGGCGCCCGCGGTCTTCTTGCCGTTGGCGGTTTCCTCGTTCACGGTGAGGCAGACGTCCCAACCCCAGTACACGAAGATGGACAGCGAAATGCCCGCGGCGATCTGGCCGAAGGTCTCGACTTTCGTGACGTCGAACCAATCCCAGCTGAAGGGAACGGCGGTCTCGGACGTGGACCAGTTGGCGAAGGCCATGGCCACGAACAAGCCCAGAACCAGCAGCTGGAAACCCACCAGCCCGTACTGGACGATCTTGGTGGTGTGCAGGCCGCGGTAACTGATCCACACGGCCAGTGCCACGAAGACAAAACAGGTGGCCACATTCAGCAGCTTGTTCGAGGCGAGGTCGGCCAGCTCAGGGGAACCTGTGGCCTGGGCGAGGAAAAGGTAGAAGAAGTCCACCGCTACACCGGCCAGGTTGGACAGGACAATGATGTTGGCTGCGAGCAGGCCCCAACCGCCCATCCAACCCACCCAGGGTCCGAATGCCTTGGTGACCCAGGTGAAAGTGGTGCCGCTGTCCGGGGAGTCTGCGTTGAGCTCCCTGTAGGCCAGCGATACCAGGATCATCGGAATGAACCCGATCAGGAAGATGACGGGCAACTGCAGCCCGACTTCGTTGACTGTTGGACCGAGCGCACCGGTGAGCGTGTACGCCGGGGCGATGGTTGAAATGCCAAGAACGACGACGGCGAGGAGCCCCAACTGCCCCGTCTTCAGTCCCTTGCCGCTGATGTTGTGCGACTCTGCAGCGGCTCCGGTGCTTTTGGAAGCACCGGCGCGGATTGTCTGGCTCATGGAGGGCCCTTTCTAGATGGCCGAAGGCTGTTGCTGCGTAATGCAGTGGATGCCGCCGCCCCGGGCGAAGAGTTCGCGCGCGTCAACACTGACAACGCGGCGTCCGGGGTAGGCATCGGCGAGGATGCGGAGCGCTTTCTCGTCCATGGGGTCGTTGAAGCTGCACGCAATGACCCCACCGTTGACTACCAAGTGGTTGATGTAGCTGTAGTCCACGTAGCCCTCGTCGTCAGTGAGGGTTTCGGGTGCCGGAACTTCGATGATGTTCCAGTCCCGTCCGGCTGCGTCATGGGTGGTGCGCAGGAAGTCGATGATCTCCCGGGACACCGCATGATCGGGGTGCTCAGGGTTCTGCTGGGAATGGACAAGGAGTGTGCCCGGGGAGGGGATGGCGGCCACGATGTCCACATGGCCGCGCGTGCCGAACTTCTCCGAATCGCGTGTGAGGCCGCGCGGCAGCCACACCACGTGGGTAGCGCCGATGGTGCGGGCGAGCTCTTCCTCGATGTCGGACTTGGTCAGGCCGGGGTTGCGGCCCTCGTCAAGCTGTACGGTCTCGGTGACAAGGACGGTGCCTTCGCCGTCAACCTGGATGCCGCCGCCTTCGTTCACGATCCCCGAGGGGAGGTGTGTGGCGTTGGCGCGGCCGGTGATGTTGGCGGCGATCTGCGAATCCTTGTCCCACGCCGCCCAGTCCTGGGCGCCCCAGCCGTTGAAGATCCAGTCCACGGCGCCGAGTTGCTTGTTCGCATCCAACACGAACGACGGTCCGATGTCCCGCATCCAGGCATCGTTCAGTTCCGCGGTGAGTACCTCGACGCGGGGGTCCAGGTAGCGCGCGGCTGTTTCGACGTCGTCGGGCGCTACCACCATGGTGACCGGCTCGAACTCAAGGACGGCATTCGCGACGGCGGCCCAGGTGGAGCGCGCTGCATGCGCCTCTTCCTCGGTGTCGCCCAAGGTGTAACCGCCGGTGGGGAAGGCCATCCAGACGCGGTCCTGCGGGGCCGTCTCCGACGGCATGCGCCAGACGCTCACGCGGAGACCGCCTGGTAGGCAGTGGCGACAGCGCTTGCTCCCAGTGGCGCGTTGGGGTCCACCGGTTCGGTGAGGCGACCATAGGTTTCTGGGCGGCGCGTGGCCAGGAACGGGAAGAGCGTGAGCCAGTCCTTGCGCTGGTCGAGGTCGAGGTCGGCCACCAGGACGGCGGATTCGTCCCGCGGTGCCTGGACCAGGATGCGGCCGTAGGGATCGGAGATGAAGGAGGAGCCGTAGAAGTTCAGGGTGCCTTCGTGGCCGTAGCGGTTCGGCGCGATCATGAACAGGCCGTTGGCGATGCCGTTGCCCACAATGACCTGCTGCCAGAGCGGCTGTGTGTCGAAGTCTGGGTGGTCCGGTTCGGAGCCGATTGCGGTGGGGTAGACCAGGATCTCAGCTCCGCCCAGGGAGTACATCCGGGCGAGTTCGGGGAACCATTCGTCCCAGCAGGTGGGCATGCCCAGGCGTGCACCGCCGAGTTCAGCCGGTGCGTACACTGCGTAGGCATCCTCGGCTTCCGGGCCCTTGCGGAAGAACTTGTCTTCGTAGTAGCCGGCGGTGACGGGGATGTGCAGCTTGTGGGTGCGGGCTACGAGTTCCCCGGCGGGGGAGACCAGGATCGCGGTGTTCAGGCCGAGGCCGTCGTCAGTGCCATCTGGGTTCTCAGCCCGCTGGTACAAGGATGCGTGGACCGAGACGCCGAACTTCCTGGCAGCTTCGGCAGCGAAGGTGAAGGTGGGGCCGGTGAGGAGGTCCTCGGTGATGTCCGATGGGCGGATGCCTGCCGCGGGGTTGTTCTCCGGCCGGGTGTCGGCGGGGTAGCGGGAGAGCGTCAGTTCAGGCAGGAAAACAACAGTGGCTCCCAGCTTGGCGGCGCGCTCGATGCCTTCGGTAAGTTCTGCGCGGAGGGCGGATTCGTCGGCATGCCAGCGGTGCTGGACAACGCCGACGCGCAGCGGCGTCCGCGTGGAGGGTTCGGTGCGGGCCAGGGAAGTCGGGGCTTCGAGGCGGGTTATTTCAATCATGGTGGCATGTACTCCGATGAGACGACAGTCACTAAATGAATAGCGTTCATTTAGTATGGCGCGAGTCACGCTGGAGCGCAAGGGGAAAACGAATGCCAATCATTTATGACAGCCCGGACCCCTACTCGGCACCCCTGCGGACGCCCTGCCGAGCGCCCCTTCCGCCCCGTCGCGGCCCGGGAGCAGGCCTAGCCGGCCACGGTGGGCAAGGTGAGAATCTCGGCTCCGTCCGGGGTGATGGCGATCGTGTGCTCGCTGTGGGCCGTCCGGCAGCCGGTGACGCTGCGGAGGGTCCAGCCGTCGGGATCAGTCACGAGCTGGGCGGTATCCGCCATGACCCACGGTTCCAAAGCGAGCAGCAAGCCAGGGCGCAGCTTGTAGCCGCGGCCAGGGCGTCCCATGTTGGGCACATGCGGTTCCTGGTGCATGGTTGAGCCGATTCCGTGGCCGCCAAACTCCGTGTTAACGGGATATCCTGCCTCGCCGAGGACGGAGCCAATGGCGTAGGACAGATCGCCGATCCGCGCGCCGGGCCGCGCCGCTGCTATGCCGGCACGCAGGGCGCGTTCGGTTGCCTCGATCATGGCCACGCTTTCGGCGGGCTTCGCGTCGCCGACGATGAAGCTGATGGCAGAGTCTGCTGCGATTCCTTTCAGGGAGACGGCCAGGTCAAGGGTCAGCAGGTCGCCGTCGGCAAGCGCGTAGTCCCGCGGCAGTCCATGGAGGACGGCGTCGTTGACGCCTGTGCAGATGTAGTGGCCGAAGGGGCCGCGCCCAAACGATGGCGCGTAGTCCACGTAGCAGGACACCGCGCCGGCCTCGAGGATCATGGCCTTGGCCCACGCGTCGATCTCCAGGAGGTTGGTGCCAACAGTGCACCGGCTCTTGAGCGTGTGCAGGATGTTGGCCACCAGGGTCCCTGCGGCCCGGGCACGGGTCAGTTCGCTGGTGCTGAGGATCTCGATCATAGGGGACCTTTCCGGAGTTGATGCCAATAACTATCCCGGCCATATTATCCCGGTATTACAATTGGAGCCATGGTCAGGTTGCCGCTCACACCCGCAGAGGCCGAGCGCGGACAGCGTCTCGGTGCCCTGCTCCGCCGTGCGCGGGGCGCACGCTCCATGCTGGAGATTGCCCTCGATGCCCGTGTTTCTCCCGAAACGCTGCGCAAAATCGAGTCGGGAAGGGTTGCCACTCCCGCCTTTCCCACGGTGGCGGCCATTGCCGATGTTCTTGGACTTTCGCTCGATGAGGTGTGGTCCGAGATCAACCAGCCCGACGCCGGAGCGGACCCCGCCGTGTCGCGCCGCAATGCCCGGGAGTTCCTGGCTTCCTAGATTTCCGCCTGCTGGTCCTGCCGCTTGGGCCGTGCCCGGACGTGCAGGCGCTCGCCTTGCTGGCCGAACAGGGTGAGCAGTTCCACCGGTTCAGAGGTAGCGCTGGCGAACCAGTGTGGGGTGCGGGTGTCGAATTCCGCCACTTCCCCGGGTTTGAGGATGAAGTCGTTCCCGCCCAGGACCAGCCGCAGTTTCCCATTGAGGATGTACATCCAGTCGTAGCCTTCGTGGGATTGCGGGTCTGGAATTTCCTTGCCCGTTCCGGCTTTCAGCACCATCTTGAAGGCCTGGATTCCGCCGGGGCGGCGAGTGAGGGGCAGCGCGGTGCCCCAATGATGGACGTGTGGCTTGAGATGGATGCGGGGGTCGCCCGTTTCCGGGGCGTCGATCAACTCCTCAAGAGGTACTTGGTGAAGCCGTGCAATCGGCAGCAACAGTTCCAGGGTGGGTTTGCGCTGGCCCGACTCCAAGCGGGACAGTGTGCTCACCGAGATCCCCGTGCCTTCCGATGCCTCTGCCAGCGTCAGGTTCCGTTGGGTCCGCATCGCGCGCAGGCGCGGACCGACGGCGTCGAGCATTGCGCTGAAATCCTTTGCCATGTCCCCAGTTTGCCATAGTGGCAATTTTTCTTGCCGCTTCTGTCGACATCGACCAAGGATGGTAGGAGCGGCGGAAGGCCGCAACGAGTCGACGGAGGCACAGTGAGCAGAGATACGAAGACGGAAACCGCGGACGAGTACCAGGTTGTGGTGATCGGAGGTGGCGCAGCTGGGTTAAGTGCCGCCGTGACGCTTGGCAGGGCCCTCCGGTCCGTCCTGGTGATCGACGCCGGCGAGCCGCGGAACGCGCCGGCTGCCGGGGTCCATGGTTTCCTGTCCAGGGACGGCATTGATCCCAGGGAATTGTTGGATATGGGGCGGGAAGAAGCACGCGGCTACGGGGTGGACTTCATCGCGGGCGTCGCCGTCGCAGCGCGCTCGACGGCGGGGGCCGAGAAAGGCGCGGAGCTCTCCTTTGATGTTGAACTGGCCGATGGGCGGACGGTGAAGGCCCGCCGGATCCTTGTGACCACGGGGCTGACCGATGTTCTGCCCGACATCGACGGCATCCGGGAGCGGTGGGGTCGTGATGTCCTGCATTGCCCCTACTGCCACGGCTGGGAGGTCCGGAACAAAGCGATCGGCATACTGGGCTCTGTTCCCATGGCGTTGCACCAGACGATGCTCTTCAGGCAGTGGAGCCCGAACATCACGCTGTTCCTTAATGACGTGGTGGAGCCGACGGACGCAGAGTGGGAGCAGTTGGCTGCACGCTCGATCAGCGTGGTGGAAGGCAAGGTGGAGTCACTCGCCATCCAGGATGATGCGTTGAGGGGTGTCGTCCTGGCCTCGGGAACAGTCATCCCGGTGGAGGCCGTAGTGACCGCAACCAGGCTGGAGGCAAGGTCCGCAGTGCTGGAGTCGCTTGGCGTCCCGGTGGTGGAACACCCCATGGGAGTAGGACACCACGTGGAAGTGAATCCCATGGGCGGGGCCACCGCGGTTCCCGGCGTCTGGGCTGCGGGCAATGTCGCGGACCTGATGGGACAGGTCATGGCGTCGGCCGCTTCGGGCGTCATGGCCGGGGCCGCCATCAACGCCCACCTGGTGGCGGAGGAAACCAGGTTGGCGGTGGACGTTGCGCGGCTGTCCAGCCTCGCCCGGTGACCACCACAAGCTGAAACGGAACTCCTGCAAAAAAGTGGTCGACTGCAAAAAAGTGGTCGACGTGCGGCCGGAGTGCGAGGACTATTAAAGAACGCCACTAAGGGAGGTTGTATGTGCTACGCGTACTATGACGACTTCGAGCGGCGCACGAAGAAGGACTCCGCGCGCAAGCCCGAGACCACAACTGAAGAGGCCAGGAAGGAACCGGTTGCCCCGGCGGAGACCCTCCAGGCATCGGAAGGGACACTCTGGACTTTCCTGGCACGCCGTCGCAGGGAACCTGTGGTTTACGAACCGAAGGTTGACCGCATCCACGAGAAGGTCTAGGCCCCGCCTGGACTGGAACGAGTAGAAGATCGCGAAAAAGGCGCCGGTCTGCCGGCGCCTTTCCCGTGTGCCCGTCCACGCGCAGGCTAGTTGTTTCCGCCTGTTGAACCGAGGTACTCCAGAGCGGCTGTGACCAATGCTTCCGTTCCCTTGGCCAGCGTGGGCTGGATCAGGGGCGCGAAGTAGGGCGAGTGGTTCGAGGGAATATCTTCGGGGAGGCGCCCCGTCGTCGCCCATTCGCGGAACAGGGCAGGGTCGGCGCCGCCGAGGAACCAAAACACCAACGGCGCGTCGGCACCCTTAGCCAAGGCTCCTACGTCTTCGCTGCCGGATACGGGCCCGGGATCAATGACCTGTGCCTCGCCGAACCTGGCCTTGAAGGCCGCTGTAATCCTGCCTGCTGCCGACTCGTCGTTAACTGTCAGCGGGAAGTGCTCTTCGAAATGGATCTCCGGGTCCTTGGGAGCGCCGGATGCCGCTGATTCCCCTTGCACTATGCGCTCAATCGAACCGAGGATTTTGTCCCTGGTGGAATCGCTGAAAGTGCGGACACTGAGGCCGAGGGTTGCCGTCTCGGGGATGATGTTGTTCTTGGTGCCGGAGTGGATCTGTCCTACGGTGACCACGGCGGAGTCGCTGGCGGCGAGTTCACGCGACACGATGCCCTGCAGGCGGATGGTGGCAGCGGCGGCCATCACCACCGGATCAATGGTGGTTTCAGGGCGCGATCCGTGCCCGCCGCGGCCGTGCAAGGTGATGTTGAGGGAGTCTGCGGAGGCCATGGTGACGCCGGCCCGGATGCCGAACCATCCGGCGGGGAAGGGGGCCACATGCTGTCCGAGCACTACATCGGGCTTCGGCACGACGTCATAGAGGCCGTCGCCAACCATCGCCTGCGCACCGCCACCCCATTCCTCGGCGGGCTGGAACACGACGATCAGTGTGCCTTGCCACCGGTCACGTTGTCCGGCCAACGCTTCTGCTGCTCCCACGAGGCAGCTGACATGGACATCGTGTCCGCACGCATGCATGACCGGAACATCGTTTCCGTCAGGATCGACACCCATGGCAGTACTTGCGTAGTCCAGTCCCGTTGACTCCTTGACCGGGAGGGCGTCCATGTCGGCCCGGAGCATGACGACCGGCCCGGCTCCGTTCTCAAGGGTGCCCACCACGCCCGTCTTGCCGATGTTGCGGTGGACGGTGAAGCCAAGATTCTCCAGGTGCCCGGCTGCGATCCCGGCGGTCCTGGTCTCTTGGAAGGACAGCTCCGGGTTGGCGTGCAGGTCTTTGTAAAGCTCTTCGAGGTCAATGGTCATGGGTTTACCCTTCGTTCGACGCCTTCGGTCTGGCCAGTGTATCCATCCGCGTTGTGCGAACCCTGTGTGTGCGAACCTGGCTGTCACGGCACACTTGATGGCATGACGAATTCCGAACCCGCCACCACGCAGCACTCCACGGTTGAGGACTGGACCGCAGCCCTGGCAGAGTCGAGCGGCTCGCCCGGGGGCGGCGCCGGTACCGGGGTGATGCTATCCATTGCGGCTGCCTTGACGTCAATGGTGGCCGGGTACACGGAAGCCGAGGGGCAGCAGCGTGACGAGCTTTCCGCTATCCATGCCAGGGCCCATGAGCTCAGGGAAGCGGCTCTCCAGCTCGCGGACGAGGACGCATCTGCCTCCAACGCCTTCGGGGCTGCTTTCCGCCTCGACCCCGGACCGGAACGCGAAGAAGCCATCCACCAAGCCTCCGTGGACGCAGCCAAGGCCTCCGCCGTCCTGGGTGAACGGGCCATCGACGCCATTGAAGACCTCGGCTGGCTCGCTTCCCACGGGAACCCGGCCCTCGTCGCCGACGTCGTGGTGGGTTTCGGTGCGCTGCGGGCCGCCATAGCGGGGGCGAGGACCAACGTGAGCTTCGACCTCGCTTCCCTGACCTCCGCGGGGACTTCCCTCGAGGAGGTCAGGGAGCAGCAGCCTGGGCTGTGGACAACGGTCGGCCGGCTCAGCGACGCCCTGGAGCGAATCGACCAACTGACTGCCGGCGTCGACAAGAAGGCGGCACCCACGGAAGCCGTGTAGCTTCCCTTACTGCGCTTTGGGAACCTTGCGCAGTACGACGGCGGCCATCACTGCTGCTCCTGCCATCAGTACCAGCCCAATCGCCGCGGTGATGTGGACGCCGGAGTCGAAGGCTATCCGGGCGGCGGTGGTCAGTGCCTCCGACAACTGGGCGGGGAGCCCGGATGCCGCGTCAACCGCACCTGCCAGAGTCTCCCCGGACTTCCTCGCCGCCTCTGTGGGCACACCGTCGGGAATGACGAGGTTGTGCTGGTAGGACGCGGTGAGGATTGAACCGAGCACGGCTGTTCCCAGGAGGGAACCGAGTTCGTAACCGGTCTCGGAGATGGCCGAGGCCGCCCCTGATTTGTCTGCCGGCACGGACGCCAGGATGAGGTCGTTGGAGATGGTCTCCGCTGCACCCACGCCGACGGCCAGGACCGTCAGGGCTGACAGGAGGAACACCGGTCCGCTGCCGTGGTCACCCACGACGGCCACCAGGTAGCCTATGGCGCTCAGTGTCAGTCCGCCGGCCACCACGAAGCCGGGCCGTACTTTCTTGACCAGCGGTACTACGAGCAGGCCGGCGATGACGGTGGCCAGGAGGGCCGGGATCATGGCGATGCCGGCTTCCATGGGGGACTGCCCTTCGACCAGCTGCAGGTGCTGGGCAAAGAAGTAGATGAACCCCGTCATGGAGAACAAGGACAAAACATTCGCCACGATGGCCGTGCTGAATACCTTGTTCTTGAACAGGGAAACATCCAGCATGGGGCTTTCGATCCTTTGCTGGCGGCGGACGAACAGAATGCCCATCACCAGGCCAAAGCCCATGAAGGCAGCAGCTGAGGCACCGAAGCCGTGGACCGCGAATTCCTTGATGCCGTAAACGAAGGGCGCCATGGTGACCACGGACAGGACAATGCTGGACACATCCACCCGGCCGGGGTTGGCGTCCTTGGACTCGGGAATGAGTACCCGGCCAAAGGCAAGGAGTGGCAGAAGCAGGAATGCTGCTACCAGGAAGACGGCGCCCCACCAGAAGTGCTCCACCAGCCAGCCGCCGAAGATGGGACCAAGGGCTGCGCCGCCGGAGAATCCGGCAGCCCATACAGCGATCGCGAGCCGACGGCGGTTGGGGTCGGTAAAGATGTTCCTTATCAAGGACAACGTGGATGGCATCAGCATGGCGCCGAAGACGCCGAGTGCAGCGCGTCCGGCAATAAGCCACTCCGCGGACGGAGCGAATGCCGTAGCAGCCGAAACCGCCGCGAAGCCTGTGCTGCCGATCAGAAGCAACCGGCGTCGTCCGATCCGGTCACCAAGGTTGCCCATGGAGACCAGGAGCGCAGCGAGCACCAGCGGGTAGGCGTCAACGATCCACAGGAGCTGTATGCCGCCCACGTCCAGGGAGCGGGCGATTTCCGGCAGGGCAAAAGTGAGCGCGGTGTTATCGACGGCCACCAGCAGCACCGGGAACATCAGCAGTGCCAAGGCCGTCCAGTCGCGCCACGGTGCAGCCGGGCCCGTCAAGGGGGCGGCGGAACGGGGTGCTTGGGTTGAGGACGGCGAGAACATGCCTCTTACTGTACCGTCCAGACGGTATAGTTACAAATTCAACCCCCGCAATTCTTTAGGGAATGATGTACACATGCCACGAAAACCAGTTGCCCGGGACGCCGTCCTGGATGCCTACGAATCCCTCCTGATCGAGGTAGGGGAGCGGGCCGCTACCCTGGATGCCGTCGCCAAGAGGGCCGGTGTCTCCAAGGGCGGGCTGCTGTATCACTTCCCCAACAAGGAAGCCCTGATCAGCGCCTTGCTGGAACGCCTGGACGAGTTGGCGCAGGAGGACATTGAGCAGATGAAGGCCGCGCCGGACGGTTCCGCTGCCTACTTCATCCGGTCCTCCCTCTGGGCCGACACCCCCATGGACAGGGCCTTCGTTGCCGCCACCAGGCTCGCTGAAGTAGCCCATGAGGAAACGCGGCGGCGCTTCGCAGGAATCCAGCAGCAGTGGCTTGATGTCCTGGCCGAAGACGTAGGACCGGAGATCGCCAAGGCCGTCAGCTACATGGGCGACGGCCTTTATTTCAACGCGATGTTCGAGGGCGGGCAGGGGGCCGGCAACGCCGGCCGGGAGGCCGACGTCGAAATCCTGCTGGGGGTCCTGGACCGCCTGCGGAAGTGACTGCTCATCCATTTGCCGCAGGGCCTTGCACGTAGGACAATTAAGCCTTGTGGCGTGCCCAGCGTGGCGCCCACAGACAACTGAACATGCCTTTGATCTGCGGCGGGAGAGTCCTGCAGGCACGTGATGCAGGCGCCGTAGGAGCAAACCCTCCCCAG
The DNA here is from genome assembly GCF_040560085.1 of Paenarthrobacter sp. CC6. Lineage (NCBI taxonomy): Bacteria > Bacillati > Actinomycetota > Actinomycetes > Micrococcales > Micrococcaceae > Paenarthrobacter > Paenarthrobacter sp. CC6. The sequence goes on from NZ_JARDAN010000030.1 coordinate 29,514, forward strand.
GAATCTCTCAGGCCCACGCACCGCCGCGGCGAGGCAACTCTGGAAAGCAGCAGGCACTCCACGCCATTGACGTGGGATGCTGTGCTCACCGACGGTGCAAGCGATTCGTTGTGCGGACAACACGCGGAAACTCTCAGGTCCAATACAGAGCGGGGAGGAACCCGAGCCGCTGTGGCGTACCCAAACGCCGCCCAAGTATTGGAGTTCCTTCGTGACGGTTAGTTCTGCCTCCACCACCTTCGTCGATCGGCATATCGGCGCCCGCCGACAGGCCGACATTGAGACCATGCTCAAGTCCGTTGGCTACGACTCTGTCGACTCGCTGGTCGACACTGCCGTTCCGAACGACATCCGCCAGGACGTCGCCCTCACCTTGCAGAACGCGCTGAGCGAAGTCGAGGTCCTGGCCGAGCTGCGCAAGCTCGCCTCCAAGAACAAGACCGCGGTCCAGATGATCGGCCAGGGCTACTACGACACCATCACGCCGCCGGTCATCCGCCGCAACATCCTTGAGTCCCCGGCCTGGTACACCGCTTACACCCCGTACCAGCCTGAAATTTCGCAGGGCCGCCTTGAAGCACTCCTGAATTTCCAGACCATGGTCCAGGACCTCGTTGGCCTGCCTATCGCCAACGCCTCGCTGCTTGACGAAGCAACCGCCGTGGCCGAGGCCGTCCTCATGATGCGCCGCGCCAACAAGAACAAGGCCGTGCAGGACGGCAAGACTGTGCTCGACGCAGACTGCCTCCCGCAGACCATCGCCATCGTCAAGGGCCGTGCTGAAGCCCTCGGCTTCGAGGTTGAGGTTGCCGATCTTTCAGCCGGCCTTCCGGAAGGTGCCATCAACGGCGTCGTCCTCCAGCAGCCCGGTGTTTCCGGCCGCGTCTTCGACCACTCCGCCGTCATTGCCGAGGCCAAGGAACGCGGCGCACTGGTCACCGTTGCCGCCGACCTCCTTTCCCTGACGCTCATCACCCCTCCGGGTGAGCAGGGCGCTGACATCGCCGTGGGTTCCGCCCAGCGCCTGGGTGTCCCGCTGTTCTTCGGCGGCCCGCACGCGGCCTACATGGCCGTCCAGAAGGGTCTCGAGCGTTCCATGCCGGGCCGTCTGGTGGGCGTTTCCAAGGACGACGCCGGTGTCCCCGCCTACCGTCTGGCCCTGCAGACCCGCGAACAGCACATCCGCCGCGAGAAGGCCACGTCCAACATCTGCACCGCGCAGGCGCTGCTGGCCATCGTCGCTTCGATGTACGCCGTCTACCACGGCCCCGAAGGCCTGAAAGCGATCGCCGAGACCGCCCACAGCCACGCCCGCACGCTCGCAGCGTCCCTGAAGGCTGCCGGCGTCGAGGTCCTCCACGGTTCGTTCTTCGACACCATCACCATCCGCGTCACGGGCAAGGCAGCAGAGATCGTCGCCGCCGCCGAGGCCAAGGGCATCAACCTGCGCGGCATCGATGCCGACACTGTTGGCATCTCCGTTGATGAGACGACTACGTCCGACATCGTCGGCAGCCTGCTCGATGTCTTTGGCGCTTCGGTCACCGATGCCGCCGAGGACTTTGCGCTGGAGGCTTCCGTTGAGCGCACCAGCGCATTCATGCAGCACCCGGTGTTCAACACCCACCGCTCCGAAACCCAGCTTCTGCGCTACATCCGCAAGCTCTCCGATCGGGACCTCGCGCTGGACCGCACCATGATCCCGCTCGGTTCCTGCACCATGAAGCTCAACGCCACTGCCGAGATGGAAGCCATTTCCTGGCCGGAGTTCGCCTCGATCCACCCGTTCGCTCCGGATTCCCAGACCGAGGGCTGGCGTGAACTCATCAGCGACCTCGAAGCCCAGCTGACCGAAATCACCGGCTACGACCAGGTCTCCATCCAGCCGAACGCCGGCTCCCAGGGCGAGCTCGCAGGCCTGCTGGCCATCCGCGGCTACCACCTGTCCAACGGCGACGACCAGCGCAACGTCTGCCTCATCCCGGCGTCCGCGCACGGCACGAACGCTGCCTCGGCAGTGCTGGCCGGCATGAAGGTCGTGGTGGTGGCCACTGCTCCTGATGGCACCATCGACCACGTTGACCTGAAGGCCAAGATCGAAGCCCACCGCGACGCCCTTTCGGCCATCATGATCACCTACCCGTCCACGCACGGCGTGTATGACGCCGACGTCCGCGAAGTCTGCGATGCCATCCACGAGGCCGGCGGCCAGGTCTACATCGACGGCGCCAATCTCAACGCACTGGTCGGTCTGGCCCAGCCGGGCAAGTTCGGCGGCGATGTCTCGCACCTGAACCTGCACAAGACCTTCTGCATCCCGCACGGCGGCGGCGGACCGGGCGTTGGCCCGGTCGCAGCCAAGGCACACCTGGCGCCGTTCATGCCCGGTGACGCGGCATCCTGGACCGAAGGCAACGATGTCCCGATTTCGGCCTCCCGCTTCGGTTCGGCCGGTGTCCTCCCGATCTCCTGGGCGTACGTGAAGCTCATGGGCGGCCAGGGCCTCACCGAAGCCACCAAGTCCGCGCTGCTGGCTGCGAACTACATCGCATCGCGCCTCAACGAGCACTTCCCGGTGCTCTACACAGGTGAAGGCGGACTCGTGGCCCACGAGTGCATCCTGGACCTGCGTGAACTGACCGCGAAGACCGGCGTCACGGCCGAGGATGTGGCCAAGCGCCTCATCGACTTCGGCTTCCACGCCCCCACCCTGGCCTTCCCGGTTGCGGGCACACTGATGGTGGAGCCCACCGAGTCCGAGGACCTCGTGGAGATCGACCGCTTCATCGAAGCCATGATCACCATCCGCAAGGAAATCGACCAGGTGGCCCACGGCGACTTCTCCGTGCAGGATTCCCCGCTTCGCCGGGCGCCCCACACGGCTGCCGCCGTCGTAACTTCTGATTGGGACCGCGCGTACCCGCGCGAGCAGGCCGCTTTCCCGGTCCACCACCTCAAGCAGGACAAGTACTTCCCGCCCGTTGGCCGCATCGACGGCGCAGCCGGAGACCGCAACCTGGTCTGCTCCTGCCCACCGATCGAAGACTTCGAAAACTAAGGACTCGTCATGACTGAGAACTACACAGCCCTTTACGAAGAGCACAAGAAGCTCGGCGCGTCCTTCACCGACTTCGGTGGCTGGCAGATGCCGCTCAAGTACTCCTCCGAGTTGGCCGAGCACCACGCAGTCCGCAAGTCCGCAGGCCTGTTCGACCTCTCCCACATGGGCGAAGTCTGGGTCACCGGCCCCGAAGCCGCAGCCTTCCTGGACTACGCCCTGGTGGGCAAGATCTCGGCCATGGCGGACGGCAAGGCCAAGTACTCGCTGATCTGCCAGGAAGACGGCGGCATCATCGACGACCTCATTACCTATCGCCGTGGTGCCGACAAGTTCCTGGTGGTGCCGAACGCCGGCAACGCCAAGGTTGTGGCTGACGCTTTGCTTGAACGCGCCGCCGGTTTCGACGTGGTGGTTGAAGATGCCTCTGCCCGGACCTCGCTGATCGCAGTGCAGGGTCCGCTCGCCGAAGCCATCCTGCTGCGCCTGGTTCCGGCCGACCAGCACGCGCTGGTCACCGGGCTCAAGTACTACGCCGCAGTTGAGGTGACCTTCCTGGTGGCAGGCAGCGGCCAGGACCTTCTCCTTGCACGCACCGGCTACACGGGCGAGGACGGTTTCGAGATCTTCGTACCCAACGAATCCGCTGCCGCGCTGTGGCAGGCAATTGCCGCCGTCGCCGAAGAAGGAGAACTGGTTCCGGCCGGCCTTGCCTCCCGCGATTCCCTGCGCCTGGAAGCCGGCATGCCGCTCTACGGCAACGAGCTCTCCCGTGAAGGCAACCCCTTCGCTGCAGGGCTCGGAGCCGTGGTGGCGCTGTCCAAGGAAGGTGACTTCGTTGGCAAGGACGCACTGGCTGCGTTGAAGGCCGACGGTGCCGGTTCCACCACGGGACGCAAGCTCGTGGGCCTCAAGGGCCTGGGGCGTCGCGCCGGACGCGGCCACTACCCGGTCCTCAAGGACGGCGCGGTAGTCGGCGAAGTGACCTCCGGCCAGCCCAGTCCGACCCTCGGGTACCCGGTAGCGTTGGCATATGTCGACGTCGAACACACCGAGCTTGGAACCGCGCTGGACATTGACCTGCGTGGCAAGAGCGAGCCGTTCGAAGTCGTCGCACTGCCTTTCTACAAGCGCCAAAAGTAGCGAGTTTTTGTACAGCTAATGACCCCATAGCCCAGCTATAAAGGCATTAGCTGTACAAAATCTCCACGTTTTTCATTTCGACCACGTAAAGGAAACAGAATGCCCAAAGTAGCGCCCGAACTTCAGTACTCCGACGAGCACGAGTGGGTCTCCCGCGGCGAGGGGAACTCGGTGTCCGTCGGGATCTCCGAGGTTGCCACCGACGCACTGGGTGACATTGTGTACGTTGACCTGCCCGAGGTCGGTTCGACTGTGACCGCAGGCGCGACCTGTGGCGAAGTTGAATCCACCAAGTCCGTCTCCGACCTGTACTCGCCCGTCACCGGCGAGGTCACGGAAATCAACGACGCCGTTGTTTCGGACCCGGCCCTGATCAACAACGACCCCTACGGCGCCGGCTGGCTCTTCAAGGTCGCTGCTGAGTCCGACGGCCCGCTGCTCTCGGCAGAGGAATACGCCTCCAAGAACGGCGGCGACCTCTCCTAAGGTCCGCGCTCCGGCACGGAACGAGCGTGCAGGGCGTAGCGTTTGTAGTAACTGAATAATTTGCGACGCCGGGTTGCCGCCTTTGGGGGCCATCCGGCGTCGTGCTTCGGTCGTCTTCCGCCACAAGCGGGGGAGGCCATCCGGCAGGACCATCTGCCGGACCGTTTCAAGCTGTATAAAAGGGATCCCGGCTATGGCTGTTGGTGTTTTCGATCTGTTCTCTGTGGGCATTGGTCCGTCGAGTTCCCACACGGTGGGGCCGATGCGGGCCGCCGCTGTGTTCGCTGGTGAGTTGAAGGACGCTGGTGTCCTGGACTCGGTGGCGTCGTTGCGGGTTGATTTGTATGGTTCGTTGGCGGCAACGGGCCGTGGTCACGGAACCATGACGGCGACGTTGCTGGGCTTGGAGGGCTACCACCCTGAGTTGATCCTTCCCGAGGAAGTGGAGGAGCGGCTCGCGACGATCGCTGAGAGCGGTGTGCTGAACCTTGCGGGGGCATCCGGCGGGGGTGTGGAGTTGCCGTATGCGGTGGAGGATATGGTGTTGCATCCGTTGACGGTGTTGCCGCGGCATACGAACGGGATGAAGTTCGCCGTGGCTGATGCTGAGGGAAACACTGTGCATGAGGCGACGTTCTTTTCGGTTGGTGGTGGGTTCATTGTCCGTGAGGGTGAGGAGGACGCTGCGCGGCAGGAGTTGG